>NZ_JBEZLP010000021.1:0-185125 GCF_040652195.1 Streptomyces sp. NPDC048278 | reverse complement strand
AGCGTGAGGGAAACGCCCGGTTACATTCCGAACCCGGAAGCTAAGCCTTACAGCGCCGATGGTACTGCAGGGGGGACCCTGTGGGAGAGTAGGACGCCGCCGAGCAATCTTTGGAGGACCCCTGGTCCCAGCGTTCAGCTGGGACCAGGGGTCCTTTTGTTTTTACAATGCTTGCGGTACCGAAGACAGGAGTCGCCATGTCCACCAACTCTCCCGACGACCGACCGGAGCGCGACCAGCGGCGACGGGACAGTGGTGACCGCAACGACCGTGGGAATCGCGGTGGTTACGGCCGCCGCGATGACAACCGCACCGGTGGCGGCGGCGGTTACGGGCGTCGTGACGACAACCGTGGTGGCGGCGGCTATGCCCGTCGGGACGACCGTCGTGATGACAACCGCCGTGATGACAACCGCGGCGGAGGTGCTGGCGGTTACGGGCGTCGTGACGACAACCGTGGCGGTGGCGGTGGCGGCGGCGGTTATGGCCGGCGTGATGACAGCCGTGGTTCTCGTCCGGGGTTCCAGCGTGACGATCGGGGTGGCGACCGGGGTGGTTACGGGCGTCGTGACGACCGTGACCGCGGTCCCCGTCGCGATGACCGTGGGGATCGCCCCGCGTTCCGCCGTGACGACCGTCGCGATGATCGCAGGGACGATCGGCGCGATGACCGTGGCGACCGTCCTGCTTTCCGGCGTGACGACCGCGACAATCGTGGCGCAGGTGCTGGCGGTTACGGCCGTCGTGACGACAACCGTGGCGGCGGTGGTGGCGGCTACGGTCGGCGTGATGACAGCCGTGGTTCTCGTCCGGGGTTCCAGCGTGACGATCGGGGTGGCGACCGGGGTGGTTACGGGCGTCGTGACGACCGTGACCGCGGTCCCCGTCGCGATGACCGTGGGGATCGCCCCGCGTTCCGTCGCGATGACCGCCGTGACGACCGCAGGGACGACCGCAGGGACGACCGTCGCGATGACCGTGGCGACCGTCCTGCTTTCCGGCGTGACGACCGCGACGACCGCAGTGGCTACGGGCGTCGTGATGACCGTCGTGACGACAACCGCGGTGGTGGCGGTGGTGGCGGTTACGGTCGGCGTGATGACAGCCGTGGTTCTCGTCCGGGGTTCCAGCGTGACGACCGGGGTGGCGACCGGGGTGGTTACGGACGTCGGGACGACCGTGACCGCGGTCCCCGTCGCGATGACACCCGTGGCGGTGGCGGTGGCGGTGGCGGCTACGGCCGGCGCGACGACAACCGCGGCGGGGGGTACCGCGGCCGTGACGACCGCAGGGACGACCGGCGCGACGACCGTCGTGACGACCGGCGCGGCGGTGGCCGCTTCCGTGACGAGCGGGACCGGGACCGTGAGCCGATCAAGCGCCTGCCGATCCCGGAGGACGTCACCGGCGACGAGATCGACAAGGACGTACGGCAGGAGCTGCAGAGCCTGCCCAAGACGCTCGCGGAGGACGTCGCCAAGAACCTGGTGATGGTCGCCCGGCTCATCGACGACGACCCCGAGGGTGCGTACGGCTACTCCAGGGTGGCCCTGCGGCTGGCTTCCCGTGTCGCAGCCGTCCGGGAGGCGGCCGGGTTCGCCGCTTACGCGAACCAGAAGTACGCCGAGGCGCTCGCCGAGTTCCGGGCCGCGCGGCGCATGACCGGCACCGTCGACCTGTGGCCGGTGATGGCCGACTGCGAGCGTGGACTCGGTCGGCCGGAGAAGGCGCTGGACATGGCAGGCGCCCCCGACGTGCACAAGCTCGACAAGGCCGGCCAGGTCGAGATGCGGCTCGTCGCCGCCGGCGCCCGGCGTGACATGGGGCAGCTGGACGCGGCGATCGTGACGCTGCAGAGCCCCGAGCTGGCCTCCAGCTCCGTACAGCCGTGGACCGCGCGGCTGCGGTACGCCTACGCGGACGCCCTGCTCGCCGCCGGGCGTGCCGACGAGGCGCGGGAGTGGTTCGCGAAAGCCGTCGAGGCCGACCGGGACGGCAGCACGGACGCCTCCGACCGCCTGGCCGAGATGGACGGTGTCGAGTTCGTCGACGCCCTCGACGAGGAGGACTCCGAGGAGGCTCCCGAAGAGACCGAGACCGAGACCGAGACCGTGACGGCGACGGAGATCGAGCCCGAGGCCGAGCCCGAGGCGGCGGCCACGGACGAGCTCGATGCCGAGCCCGACGTCGAAGCCGACTCCGACGCCGAGCCCAAGGCCGAGCCCAAGGCCGAATCCGACGCCGACGGCGAGCGGGACTGAGCTCGGAGACCGGTTGTCCGAGTGACGGACAGAGGGCAGGCCCCGATCGGGGTCTGCCCTTTTTCTGTTCCCCGTGTTCCCCGTGTTCTCTGGGTTCTCTGGGTTCTCTGGGTTCTCTGGGTTCTCCGTGTTCTCTGTGGCTCCGGCAGGCCCTCAGACGTCGAGCGCCCGCAGTACCAGCCCCGATGCCGGCTTCGGGCCGAACGACGTCGACTTGCGGGGCATCGTCACGCCCTGGCGGGCCAGGTCGCGGACGACCTCCTCGCGGACCGGGTGCAGGAGCAC
Source organism: Streptomyces sp. NPDC048278 (assembly GCF_040652195.1). NCBI lineage: Bacteria > Bacillati > Actinomycetota > Actinomycetes > Kitasatosporales > Streptomycetaceae > Streptomyces > Streptomyces sp. NPDC048278. Next base: position 182,579 of record NZ_JBEZLP010000021.1, on the reverse strand, counting down.
GGCCGTACCGCCGTCGCGTTCGGCCTTGGCGACCGTCGCCGCGGTGTCGTGGATGTACGCGATGTGCGCGGGCGAGTCCTCGGGGATGCGCCAGACGTGGTCGAGGAGCGTGGCGTGCAGGACGGTGGCGTCCAGGGTGCGCCAGGCGGCCGGGCGCTCGTCGGGGATCGTCCGGGTCAGGAGGTCCGGGTCCGGGCGGTCGATGAGATGGAACGCGCCGTCGCCGGCCAGCAGGAACGCGTTGCCGGCGCAGGCGGCGTCCGCCAGTGCCTCCTGGGCCGCCGGCAGGGGGACGTCGAGCCGTCGTACCCGGAACAGGCCCTTGACGTGCTCCAGCGCCTCCGCCACCGGCAGACCGTGCAGCAGGCGGTGGATGGCGCGGACGCGCAGCGGGTAGCGGGCGGTGTCGACGAGGAGGACCAGGCCGTAGTCCCAGGGGCTGGGAGAGGGATGCTCCGCGCGTAGACGCAGGTAGGTCGCCCAGCGATGGTGGCCGTCGGCGATCAGGGCCTGGCGGTGGGCCAGGTCGGCCTGGACGAGGGAGACCTCCGCGGGGTCGGTGATCGACCAGAGGCGGTGGTGGAAGCCGTCCTCCGTGGTGGTGGCGAGGAGCGGGGTGCGGTCGGCCACCGTGTCGATGACCTCCGCGGCTGCGCCGTTGCCCCGGTAGGTCAGCAGCAGGGGTTCGAGGTTCGCCGAGGTGGCCCGCATCAGGGCCGCGCGGTCGGCGACGACCGGGGGCATGACCTCCTCGTGCGGCAGGACCACGCCCTCGGACGGTTCCGAGACCCGCAGGGCGCCGATGACACCGCGCTGGAGCAGGCCGTTCCCGTCGTGCTGTTCGTAGACGTACAGGCCCGGTTCGGGATCCGCGGCGAGGATGCCCTCGGCCTGCCAGCGGTGCAGGGTGTCGGCCGCCTGTTCGGTACCGGCGCTGGGGGTACCTGCCTGGGGGAGGATGAGGCGGACGATGTTGTGCGGGTCGGCGGACTGGAGATGGTGTACGCCGTCGGGGCGTACGACGACGTCGTACGGCGGGGAGGTGACGGCGGCCAAACTGCCGACCCGGTCCGGGTCGTAGCGAAGGCCTCGGAACGGGGTGAGTTCCAGGCCTCGGCGCTCCGTTGCTTCCGAGTGACCTGCAGTGTTCATCCCGGCATCGTACGTGTGTCAGTGGCGTGCGGGATGATCGACGGTGAAACGCGGGCGGACGAAGAGTGACGAGGAGTGACGAGGAGCGATGGGGATGAGCCAGGGCGTCAGGACTGGTCCCGAGGGCAGCGGACAGGCCCTGAGCACGGCGTACGACACGGCGCTGCTCGATCTGGACGGGGTGGTGTACGCGGGCGGCAGTGCGATCGCGCACGCTGTGGAGTCGCTGGAGGTCGCCCGGGCGGGCGGCATGCGTCTGGCGTACGTCACCAACAACGCGCTCCGGACGCCGGACGCGGTGGCCGGGCATCTCAGCGAGCTGGGCATCCCGACGGGGCCCGACGAGGTCATCACCTCGGCGCAGGCGGTCGCGCGGCTGATCAGCGAGCAGGTGCCGGCCGGGGCACGGGTGCTGGTGATCGGCGGCGAGGGGTTGCGGGTCGCGCTGCGGGAGCGGGGCCTTGAGCCGGTGGAGTCCGCCGACGACGATCCGGCGGCCGTGGTGCAGGGCTACGGCGGCCCGGATCTGACCTGGGGGCGGTTCGCCGAGGCGTCGTACGCCGTCGCGCGCGGGGTGCCGTGGTTCGCGTCCAACACCGATCTGACGATCCCGAGCGGGCGTGGGATCGCGCCGGGCAACGGCGCGGCGGTGGCGGTGGTCCGGATCGCGACCGGCGCGGAGCCGCAGGTGGCGGGCAAGCCGCTGCCGCCGATGCACCGGGAGACGATCCTGCGGACGGGTGCGGAGCGGCCGTTGGTGGTCGGGGACCGGCTGGACACCGACATCGAGGGCGCGTTCAACGGCGGGGTCGACTCGCTGCTCGTGCTGACCGGGGTCACCGACGGCCGGCAGCTGCTCGCCGCGCCGCCGCAGCACCGGCCGACCTATGTCGACGCCGATCTGCGCGGGCTGCTCACCGGGCAGCCGGAGGTCACGGCGGACGGCGACGGCTTCCGGTGCGGTGGCTGGACGGCGACGGCGGCTGCCGACCGGCTGGAGCTGGCGGGCGACGGCGAGGCGCTCGACGGGCTGCGGGCGCTGTGCGCGGCGGCCTGGACGGCGGCCGGCGAGGGCGCCTGTGAGCTGGACGGGGGCAAGTCGCTGGCGCGGCTGGGGCTCTGAGGCCCCGGCACCGGGCGGGGACCTGTCCGCATCGGCACCGGGGCTCACGGGGACACGGCATCGAGGCGCGATGCGAGGGTAGGCTAACCTAACCTCGTGTTGGTCGACAGTCCCCCCGAACAGCGCGCGGGCGCCGCTCCCGCGCCCCCGACCCGTCGGGCGATCCGGGCCTTCGGGCTCCTCGTCTCCGTCGTGATCCTGCTGCTCGTCGCCTTGGCGAGCATCGCGATCGGGGCGAAACAACTGCCCCTGGACCAGGTCTGGCACGGCCTGTTCCACGACACGGGTACGTACGGCGACGTCGTCGTCGGCACGCGGCTTTCGCGGACCGTCCTCGGCCTGCTGGCCGGTGCCGCCCTCGGCCTGTCGGGGGCGGTGCTCCAGGCGCTCACCCGCAACCCGCTCGCCGACCCGGGACTGCTCGGCATCAACGCGGGAGCGTCGGCCGCGGTGGTCACCGCCATCACCTACTTCGGCGTCAGCACCCTCAGCGGTTATGTGTGGTTCGCGTTCCTCGGGGCGGCCGTGGTGGGCGCACTGGTGTGGTTCCTGGGCGGCAGCCGGGGCGCCACGCCCGTCCGGCTGGCACTCGCCGGTACGGCGATCAGCGCCGCGCTCTACGGCTACCTCCAGGCCGTGATGATCACGGACGACGCGGCGCTGAACAAGCTGCGGTTCTGGACGGTGGGTTCGCTGGCCTCGGCGAACAACTCGACGATCCTTCAGGTGCTGCCGTTCCTCGTGGCCGGCGCGCTGCTCGCCCTGGGCCTGGCCCGGCCGCTGAACGCGGTGGCGATGGGCGACGACACCGCCCGGGCCCTCGGCGCCCATCTGGGCCGCACGCGGGCCCTCGCCATGCTCGCGGCCACCGTGCTGTGCGGCGCGGCCACCGCCGCCTGCGGCCCGATCGCCTTCGTCGGCCTGATGGTCCCGCACGTCGTGCGCTCGTTCACCGGCCCCGACCTGCGCTGGATCCTGCCGTACGCGACGGTCCTGTCGCCCGTGCTGCTGCTCGGCGCCGATGTCGTCGGCCGGATCGTGGCCCGCCCCGCGGAGCTCCAGGTCGGCATCGTCACCGCGGTCGTCGGCGGCCCTGTCTTCATTCTTCTCGTACGACGGCGGAGGACGGCCCAGCTGTGAGGACCGCTGTGAAGACCACACGTACTCTGCGCACCCCCGGCGGGCTCTCCCTGCGGGCGGACCTGCGCGCGCTGGCCGTGGTGGCCGCGCTGCTGCTGGCCGCGTCCGCGGCGAGCGTCGTGCTGATCGGCACCGGCGACTTCCCGATCTCCTTCGGCGACGTGGTGAAGACCCTGCTCGGGAGCGGCACCGCCGGGCAGGAGTTCATCGTCAACGACCTGCGGCTGCCCCGGGTCCTGGTCGGTCTGCTGGTCGGTGCCTCGCTGGGCCTCGGCGGCGCGCTGTTCCAGGCGATCTCCCGCAACCCGCTGGGCAGCCCGGACGTCCTGGGCCTCTCCCAGGGCGCCACGTCCGGCGCGCTCGTCGTGATCGTGCTGATGTCCGGGAGCGCCGCCCAGGTCACCGTCGGCGCCCTGATCGGCGGTCTGCTGACCGGTCTCGCCATCTATCTGCTCGCCTGGAAGCAGGGCGTGCACGGCTATCGGCTGGTCCTGGTCGGTATCGGCGTCTCCGCGATCGTCACCGCCGTCAACGGCTATCTGCTCACCAAGGCCGACCTGGTGGACGCGGCCCGCGCGGTCGTCTGGATGACCGGTTCCCTCGACGGCCGGGACTGGAGCCAGGTCTGGCCGCTGCTCGCGCTGTGCGCCGTGCTCGTCCCGCTGGTCCTCGCCAATGCGCGGGGCCTGCGGATGATGGAGATGGGCGACGACGTGTCGAACGCCCTCGGGGTACGGGTCGAGCGGGTCCGGATGCTGCTGATGGTGGCCGCCGTCCTGCTGACCGCGGCTGCCACCGCCGCAGCGGGCCCCGTCAGCTTCGTGGCGCTCACCGCGCCCCAGCTGGCCCGCCGCCTCACCCGCTCGCCCGGCCCCAACCTGCTGCCCTCCCTCTGCATGGGCGCCACCCTCCTGGTCACCGCCGACTGGGCCTCGCAGCGCGCCTTCGGCTCCGACCAGCTGCCCGTGGGCGTGGTCACCGGCGTCCTCGGCGGTGTCTATCTGCTGTGGCTGCTCGTCACCGAGCGCAAGGCGGGCCGGATATGAGCGCGCCACCCACCGGCACGACGAACAACCCGAGGAGCACCGTGAACCGCCTGTCCGCCGAGAACGTCACCCTCGCTTACGACCAGCGCGTCATCGCCGAGCAGCTGTCGGTGGAGATCCCCGACAGCTCCTTCACGGTGATCGTCGGACCCAACGCCTGCGGCAAGTCGACGCTCCTGCGCGCGCTGTCCCGGATGCTCAGGCCGAGTGCGGGCCGGGTGCTCCTTGACGGCCAGGTCATCCAGTCGATGCCCGCGAAGAAGGTCGCCCGCACCCTCGGCCTGCTCCCGCAGTCCTCCGTCGCACCCGACGGCATCACCGTCGGCGACCTGGTCGGCCGCGGCCGGTACCCGCACCAGGGCATCCTGCGCCAGTGGTCCGCCGAGGACGAGCGGGTCGTCCAGGAGTCCATGGCGCAGACCGGGGTCGCCGAGCTCGCCGACCGGTACGTCGACGAACTCTCCGGCGGCCAGCGCCAGCGCGTCTGGATCGCCATGGCGCTCGCCCAGCAGACCCCGCTGCTGCTTCTCGACGAGCCGACCACCTACCTGGACATCCAGCACCAGATCGACGTCCTCGACCTGTGCGCCGAACTCCACGAGGAGCAGGGCCGGACGCTGGTCGCCGTCCTGCACGACCTCAACCACGCGGCCCGCTACGCCACGCACCTCATCGCGCTCAGGGACGGCCGGGTCGTCGCGGAGGGCGCCCCGAACGACGTCGTCACCGCCGAGCTGGTCGAGGAGGTGTTCGGGCTGCGCTGTCAGATCATCGACGACCCGGAGACGGGGACCCCGCTGGTGGTGCCGGCGGCCCGCAGGGCGCGGGTCACAGCAGCTTCCTGAGCCGGAACAGGTCCAGCAGGTTCGCCTCCAGCTTCACCCGGCCCGAACCCCAGGCCCCGGCGAAGTTCAGCTCACCGTCGACCAGGGCCACCAGGTCGTCGCCGGCCATGGCGAGTCCGATCTGCGCCTTCTCCCGCGGCGGCCCGGGGAACGTCTCCTCGACCTCGATCCGGCCGCCGGTGAGCCGGCCGGCGAAGGTGACGTCCAGGTCGGTGATGTGGCAGCTCACCGTGCGGTCCATGGCGGCAGCCGCGCGGACGCCGCCCTCGGCGCCGCCCATGCTGTGCGAGAGCTTGTCGAGTGCGGCGCGGCACTCCTCGATCGTGGCCATCGCGATCGACGGTACCCCAGGGCTTCGATGTAGCGTCGGGGCATGACCGACTCTGCGCCCGAAGGCCTGGTGGCGGCCCCGGCGACGGGGGCCGAGGAAGTGGCCGCCGTCGAACCCGAGTACGACGCCGCCGCGCCCGCCCCGCTGGACGTCCCCCGCACCCCCACCGGCGACGCCGAGGTCGACGCACAGCTCGACCGGCTGGCCGACGCCGACCACCTCGCCACGGACGGCCACCTTGAGGTGTACGAGGATGTACACCGGGGGCTGCGCGACGCGCTGACCGCGCTCGACACCCGCCCCGGACCCCCGGGACCTTCGGGCCCCCCGGCGCCGGCACCGCCGAGCGCCGGCCGGCCGCCCGCACCGTCGTACCACCAGAGCAGGAGCTGAACCCACCGTGGCAGGAGTCGCACGTCGCCGTCTGGACGCGGAGCTGGTCCGCCGGAAGCTGGCGCGCTCGCGCGAGCACGCCAGCCAGCTGATCGCCGCCGGGCGGGTCACCGTCGGCAAGGCCGTCGCGACCAAGCCGGCCACCCAGGTGGAGACCGCCGCCGCCATCGTCGTCCAGTCCAACGACAGCGATCCCGAGTACGTGTCGCGGGGCGGCCACAAGCTCGCCGGCGCGCTGGCGGCGTTCGTCCCGCAGGGGCTCGTGGTCCAGGGACGGCGGGCGCTGGACGCCGGTGCGTCGACCGGCGGCTTCACCGATGTGCTGCTGCGCGCGGGGGCCGCGCACGTCGTCGCGGTCGACGTCGGATACGGCCAACTCGCGTGGTCTCTGCAGAGCGATGAACGCGTCACCGTCAAGGACCGTACGAACGTACGCGAGTTGACGCTTGAAGCGATCGATGGGGAGCCTGTGGATCTTGTCGTGGGTGATCTGTCCTTCATCCCGCTCGGGCTGGTGCTGCCGGCCCTTGCGCGGTGTGTGAAGCCGGACGCCGACCTGGTGATGATGGTCAAGCCGCAGTTCGAGGTGGGCAAGGAGAGGCTGGGCAGCGGAGGAGTGGTACGGAGTCCGCAGCTGCGGGCGGAGGCCGTGCGGGGGGTTGCCGAGAAGGCGTGGGAGCTGGGGCTCGGGGTGAACGGTGTCACCGCCAGTCCGCTGCCCGGGCCGTCCGGCAACGTCGAGTACTTTCTGTGGCTGCGGGCCGGCGCACCCGAGTTGGATCCGGCCGACGTTGACCGTGCAGTGGCGGAGGGGCCGCGTTGACACAGAACCGAGCTCGTACTGTTTTCCTGCTGGCCCACACCGGGCGGCCCGCGGCGATCCGCAGCGCCGAACTCGTGGTGAAGGGGCTGCTGGCGGCCGGAGTCGGCGTACGGGTCCTGGATTTCGAGGCCGAGGACCTGCCGCTGCCCGACGAGGTCGAACTCGTCGAGGAGGCTTCGCCGCACAGCCTCGACGGCTGCGAACTGCTGATCGTGCTCGGCGGTGACGGGACGCTGCTGCGCGGCGCCGAGTTCGCGCGCGCCTCCGGGGTGCCGATGCTCGGCGTCAACCTCGGGAGCGTCGGGTTCCTCGCGGAGGCCGAGCGGGACGACCTCGACAAGGTCGTCGACCGGGTGGTGAGCAAGGCGTACGAGGTCGAGGAGCGGATGACCGTCGACGTCGTCGTGCACCGCAACGGGGACATCGTGCACACCGACTGGGCGCTGAACGAGGCGGCCGTGCAGAAGGCGGGCGCCGAGAAGCTCCTCGAAGTGGTGCTGGAGATCGACGGGCGGCCGGTGACCGGGTTCGGCTGCGACGGGATCGTCCTGTCGACGCCGACCGGGTCGACCGCCTACGCGTTCTCCGCTGGCGGGCCGGTGGTGTGGCCGGAGGTGGAGGCGCTGCTGATGGTGCCGATCTCCGCGCACGCGCTGTTCGCGAAGCCGCTCGTGACGTCGCCGGACTCGGTGCTTGCGGTGGAGGTGCTCCCGCACATCCAGCCGGGCGTCCTGTGGTGCGACGGGCGGCGGACCGTCGAGCTGCCGCCGGGGGCGCGGGTGGAGGTACGCCGAGGGGCCGTGCCGGTGCGGCTGGCGCGGCTGCATCACGCGTCGTTCACGGACCGCCTAGTGGCGAAGTTCGCGCTGCCGGTGTCCGGGTGGCGGGGGGCGCCGCACTAGCGGTTCGTGGGGAGTGGCCGGGGAGCTTCGGCGGCTGCGGGTGATTCGTGGCTTGTCGCGCAGTTCCCCGCGCCCCTTCAGGGAGGGACACCCGCCCGAGTGACAAGGGCACCTCGCACTTCTCGGCCCGGACCTCGTAAGGTCTTCCCCGTGCTGGAAGAAATGCGGATACGGTCCCTCGGAGTGATCGACGACGCCGTCGTCGAGTTGTCGCCGGGGTTCACGGCCGTCACCGGTGAGACCGGTGCGGGCAAGACCATGGTGGTCACCAGCCTGGGGCTGCTGCTCGGCGGGCGGGCCGATCCCGCGCTCGTGCGGATCGGGTCCGAGAAGGCGGTCGTCGAGGGACGGGTCACCGTGCCTGCCGGAGCCTCGGCGGCCGTACGGGCCGAGGAGGCCGGTGCCGAGCTGGACGACGGGGCGCTGCTGATCAGCCGTACCGTTTCCGCCGAGGGGCGCTCGCGGGCGCACCTGGGCGGGCGGAGCGTGCCCGTGGGACTGCTCGCCGACCTCGCGGACGACCTGGTGGCCGTGCACGGGCAGACCGACCAGCAGGGGCTGCTGAAGCTGTCCCGGCAGCGGCAGGCCCTCGACCGGTACGCGGGCGACGGGGTCGCCGTGCCGCTGGCCAAGTACGGCGAGGCCTACCGGCGGCTGCGGGCTGTGGCCGTCGAGCTGGAGGAGATCGTCACGCGCGCGCGTGAGCGGGCCCAGGAGGCCGACATGCTGCGCTACGGGCTCGACGAGATCGCCGGGGTGGAGCCGAGGGCGGGCGAGGACGTCGAGCTCGCCGAGGAGGCGGAGCGGCTCGGGCACGCCGAGGCGCTGTCGTCCGCCGCGACCGCCGCGCACTCCGCGCTCGCGGGCAACCCCGAGGACCCCGAGGGCATCGACGCGGCCACGCTCGTCGCGGGCGCCCACCGGGCCCTGGAGGCCGTACGGTCGCACGACCCGGCGCTCGCCGCGCTCGCCGACCGGATCGGCGAGGTCGGGATCCTGCTGGGCGACGTGGCGGGCGAACTGGCCGGGTACGCCGACGACCTGGACGCCGACCCGCTGCGGCTCGCGGCCGTCGAGGAGCGGCGCGCCGCGCTCACCGCGCTCACCCGCAAGTACGGCCAGTACGGCGACGGCATCGACGCCGTGCTGACCTGGGCCGAGCAGGGCGCCGCGCGGCTCACCGAACTCGACGGCGACGACGAGCGGATCGACGAGCTGACCGCCGAACGGGACGCCCTGCGGACGGAACTGGGCGGTCTCGCCCAGGCCTTGACCGACGCGCGCACGGAGGCCGCCGAACGCTTCGCCGCCGCCGTCACCGCCGAACTGGGCTCGCTCGCGATGCCCCACGCGCGCGTGTCCTTCGCCATCCGGCAGACCGAGGACCCGGAGGGCGTGGAGGTCGGCGGCCGGGCGGTGGCCTACGGCCCGGCGGGCGCGGACGAGGTCGAACTGCTCCTCGCCCCACACCCGGGCGCCCCGCCCCGCCCCATCGCCAAGGGCGCGTCCGGCGGTGAGCTGTCCCGCGTGATGCTCGCCGTGGAGGTCGTCTTCGCGGGCACCGACCCGGTCCCGACGTACCTCTTCGACGAGGTCGACGCCGGTGTGGGCGGCAAGGCGGCGGTGGAGATCGGACGGCGGCTGGCCAAGCTCGCCAAGTCCGCGCAGGTGGTCGTCGTCACCCACCTCCCTCAGGTCGCCGCCTTCGCCGACCGCCAGTTGCTGGTCGAGAAGACCAACGACGGCACGGTCACCCGGTCCGGCGTGAAGGTCCTGGAGGGCGAGGAGCGGGTACGGGAGCTGTCCCGCATGCTGGCCGGCCAGGAGGACTCGGAGACGGCACGCGCCCACGCCGAGGAACTGCTGGCGACGGCACGCGCGGACCGCTGACGCGTCGCTGACCGAGGGGGCGGGTGGCGGAGCGCCACCCGCCCCGCCACCGTTTCCCGCCTCGCCGTCGTTTCCCCGCCCCACTGTCGTTCGCCCGGTCGGCCGGAAACCGTCGGCCACGTTTCCTCTCGTTCGTCCCCGTCGGCGTTTTCGTCACCCTCCCGGGTGATACGGTCCGGCGCATTGCCCCGGCCCGCCTCGGTATGTGCCTTCTCGGAATACGCGGAACACCGTTGCGTGCTGGCATCCTTGAGAGGGACACCGTGTCCGGGGGAGGCGCGCGCGGTGATGCCCTCGGCCCCGATACCTTCTGTACGTTCCCCCGTGACCGCCCCACGCCGAACCAGGAGCCCCGGCCGCGTGAGCCCCGTGAGCAGCAACGCACCGCACGGTCAGTCGCCGCTGCGCACCGTGCAGGTGCTGGGCGGTGGCAACGCCGGCAGCAGTGTGCACGTGCGTTCGCTGGCCGCCGGCCTCGTCGCGCGGGGCGTGCGGGTCACGGTGTGCGCCCCCGTCGAGGCCGATCACGCCTATGGCTTCACGGACGTCGGCGCCGACCACGTGCACGTGCCGCGCAGCAGCGACCCGGGATCGGTCGCGGCACTCCGCGCGGCCTGCACGGACGCCGACCTGGTGCACGCCCACGGCCTGCACGCCTCCTTCCGCGCCGCGCTGGCGCTGAGCGGTCGCAGCACCCCGCTCGTCGTCACCTGGCACAACCGGGCGCACGCCGAGGGCGCCCGGGCGCATCTGCTGCGGATGCTGGAGCGGCGGGTGGTGCGGGCCGCCGCCGTGGTGCTCGGGACCACCTCCGACCTGGTGGACCGGGCCCGCCGTACCGGTGCCAGGGACGCCCGGCTCGCCGCCGTGGCGCTGCCCGGCCCGCAGCGGCCCGCGGACCAGGACGAGACGGAGCTGCTGCGGCCCAAGGTCCGCGCCGAACTCGGCGCCATGGGACGGCCGTTGCTCATCGCCGTCGGCTCACTCGACCGGCATCGCGGCTACGACCACCTGCTGGACGCGGCGCGTGCCTGGTGCCGGCTCGATCCCGTACCGCTCCTCGTCATCGCCGGCGAGGGGCCGCTGCGCCCGGCGTTGCAGCGGCGGATCGAGGACGAGGAGCTGCCCGTGCGGCTGATCGGGCGCCGCGACGACGTCACCGAGCTGCTCGCCGCCGCCGATCTGGCGCTGCTGCCCAGCAGTTGGGAGTCCCGCTCGGTCCTCGCCCAGGAGGCCCTGCACGCGCGCGTGCCGCTCGTCGCGACCGCCGTCGGCGGTGTCCCCGACCTGGTGGGGGACGCGGCCGAGCTGGTCGCGTACGGCGACGCACGGGCCCTCGCCGCCGCCGTCGTACGCCTGCTGGACGATCCCGAGCGCTGTGCGGAGCTGCGCGAGCGGGGTGCCCGGCAGGCGGCGAGCTGGCCCACGGAGGACGAGACCGTGGCCCAAGTGCTCAGCGTGTACGACGAGTTGACGCAGCCCCGGCCTCTTCCGTAAATCCCTGCCGGATGCCCCGTGCCCCGTGCCCCGGGGCTCTAGGGCACGTGCCGGCGGGCCCGCAGGGCCAGGCTCAACGCCATGACCACCTGCGGGTCGTCGAGGTCGGTGCCCAGCAACTCCCCGATGCGGGCGAGGCGGTTGTAGAGGGTCTGCCGGTTGAGGTGGAGTTCCCGGGCCGTCTCCGCCTTGCGGCCGGCGTGCGCCAGGTAGGTCTCCAGCGTCGGCAGCAGCGGCGGCCTGGAGCGGCGGTCGTGGTCGCGCAGCGGGCCGATCGCGCGGTCGACGAAGGCCGCCAGGTCGGGATGGTCGCGCAGCCGCCACAGCAGGAGGTCGATGTCGAGGCGGCGGGCATCGTACCAGGGCCGGTCGGAGAGGCCCTGGGCGGCCGTCGCCGTCTCGGCCGCGTGCCGCAGGCCCGCCGAAGCCGCCGCCCAGCCGCCGGCCGCGCCGACCACCACGACCGGGGGAGCGGCTCCGGGGCGCTGCATCCCGGCCCGTTCCACCCCCGCCCTGAGCGCCGCCGCGACCCGGTCCGCGACCGTCGTCCGCTCCGCCTCCGCACGCAGGCCCAGGAGCAGCGGGACGCGGCCCTCGACCGGTCGTACGCCCAGCAGGACGGGCACGCCCACGGCGGCCAGCTCCTCGCCGACCGCGCGGGCCAGCACGGCCCAGCCGCCGCCGGGGGACAGGGAGTCGCCGACCCGCATGACCATCGGCAGCAGCGGGCTGCCGCCGGGCTTGAAGCCGAGGACCCGGGCCTGGGCCGGGGCGTCCTCCGCGGTGATGCGGCCCTCGGCGAGGTCGGTCAGGAAGTCGCCGCGCCCGCGGGCCGCCAGTTCCTCCTCCTGACGGGCCTGCATCAGGACGACGGCCAGGATGCCGGCGGCGCGTTCGGCGGCGATGCGGTGCACGGGCGTGAGCGGGCCGCGCACGGGCAGCAGGACCAGCCGGGCCCGCACCGATCCCGCCCCCGGGCCGCCGCCCGGCACGTCCACCAGTACCGCCCCGGCCGACGGCTGCGCGTCCTTGCGCTGGCCGCGCAGCCCCTCCCACACCTGGAGCGGATCGGCACCCTCTGGGCCCGCCCCGGCGGCGTACAGAAGCTGCCCGTCCGCGGTCTCCAGGAAGACCGGGTTGCCGGCGAAGTCGGCCAGGATGGCCAGCACCTGGGGGACCCCGCCGCCGCCCAGCAGGGCCTCGGTGCAGCGGCGGTGCACCTCCTCGGCGCGCTGGAGGAGGGTGTAGTGGTGGTTGACGATCTCGGTGTGGATCTCCTCCGTCACCGTCACGAACGGCACCTCGCGGTGCAGCACCACCAGCGGCAGCCCGGTCGTCCGGGCGGTGTCGACGAGGGTGGCGGGCAGCTGGGAGAAACGCGCGCCCAGCTCCACCACGAGGGCGGCGATGCCCCGCTCGGCGAGCGTGCGCACGAACGCCCGCTGCTCGGCGGGGCGGGTGCCCAGGCCGTAGCCGGTGGTCAGCAGGAGCTCGCCGCCCTTCAGCAGCGAGGCGATGTTCGGCACCTCGCCCGCGTGCACCCAGCGCACGGTGCGGCTCAGCCGGTCGGCGCCCGCCAGGATCTCCGGCAGCCCGCTGCGCAGCCCGGGCAGCTCCAGTGCCCGCTGCACGGTGATCCCGGCGCCCTGGGTGTCGGGTCCACTGCCCCTACCGCTGTCCATGGAGCGGACGCTACCTGGGCGAACGCCTCCGCGGCACCCTCGCCCGCGGCCGGCGGCGTCCGCCCGCCCCCGGCGGCTATCCCCCGTACGCCCCGGAAGCCGTGAGGCGCAGCGCGGTGTCGATCAGCGGCACGTGACTGAACGCCTGCGGGAAGTTCCCCACCTGCCGCTTCAGCCGCGGATCCCACTCCTCCGCCAGCAGGCCGAGGTCGTTGCGGAGCGCGAGGAGCTTCTCGAACAGCTTGCGGGCCTCGTCGACGCGCCCGATCATCGCGAGGTCGTCGGCCATCCAGAACGAGCAGGCCAGGAAGGCCCCCTCGTCGCCCGGCAGGCCGTCCACGCCCTCCTCGCCGCCCGAGGTCGGGTAGCGCAGGATGAAGCCGTCCGAGGTGGACAGCTCGCGCTGGATCGCCTCGATGGTGCCGATGACCCGCTTGTCGTCCGGGGGCAGGAACCCCATCTGGGGGATCAGCAGCAGCGACGCGTCCAGCTCCTGCGAGCCGTAGGACTGGGTGAAGGTGTTGCGCTCCTTGTCGTAGCCGCGCTCGCAGACGTCCCGGTGGATGTCGTCGCGCAGCTCCTTCCAGCGCTCCAGCGGGCCGTCCGCGTCCCCGGACTCGATCAGCTTGATGGTGCGGTCGACGGCGACCCAGGCCATCACCTTGGAGTGCACGAAGTGCCGGCGCGGCCCGCGCACCTCCCAGATGCCCTCGTCGGGCTCGTCCCAGTGGTCCTCCAGGTAGCGGATGAGCTTGAGCTGGAGGAGGGAGGCGTAGTCGTTGCGGGCGAGTCCCGTCATGTGGGCCAGGTGCAGGGCTTCGGTGACCTCGCCGTAGACGTCCAGCTGGAGCTGGTGGGCGGCGCCGTTGCCGACCCGGACCGGCGCGGAGTTCTCGTAGCCGGGCAGCCAGTCCAGTTCGGCCTCGCCCAGCTCCCGCTCGCCCGCGATGCCGTACATGATCTGCAGGTTCTCGGGGTCGCCCGCGACCGCGCGCAGCAGCCACTCGCGCCAGGCGCGGGCCTCCTCGCGGTAGCCGGTGCGCAGCAGGGAGGACAGGGTGATGGCCGCGTCGCGGAGCCAGGTGTAGCGGTAGTCCCAGTTGCGGACGCCGCCGATGTCCTCCGGGAGCGAGGTGGTCGGCGCGGCGACGATGCCGCCGGTGGGGGCGTAGGTGAGGGCCTTGAGGGTGATCAGCGAGCGGATCACGGCCTCGCGGTACGGGCCGTGGTACGTGCAGTGCTCGACCCACTCCCGCCAGAAGTCCTCGGTCGCCTGAAGCGACTGCTCCGGCTCCGGCAGCGCGGGCGGCTGCTTGTGCGAGGGCTCCCAGGAGATCGTGAACGCGATCCGGTCGCCCGGGGCCACCGTGAAGTCCGCGTACGTGGTCAGCGCCTTGCCGTAGGTCTCGGCCTCCGTGTCGAACCACACCGAGTCGGGGCCCGCGACGGCGACCGTACGGCCGTCGTGCTTGTGCACCCAGGGGACGACCCGGCCGTAGGAGAACCGCATGCGCAGCACCGAGCGCATCGGCACCCGGCCGGTGACGCCCTCGACGATGCGGATCAGCTGGGGCGCGCCGTCACGCGGGGGCATGAAGTCGGTGACCCGGACCGTGCCCCGCGGGGTGTCCCACTCGGACTCCAGGATCAGCGAGTCGCCCCGGTAGGTGCGGCGCGCCGCGGTCGGGGGCTCGGAGTCGGCGGCGTGCGCCGGGCCGAGCCGCCAGAAGCCGTGTTCCTCGGTGCCGAGCAGACCGGCGAAGATGGCATGCGAGTCGAAGCGGGGCAGGCACAGCCAGTCGACTGTGCCGTCCCGGCAGACCAGGGCAGCGGTCTGCATGTCTCCGATGAGTGCGTAGTCTTCGATGCGCCCGGCCACGTGCAACTCCAGTCGAACGGCCACGTCACCCCCCAGGCAGAAGGGGGCTGTCGCTAGTGCGGTCAAGGGGGGTTGTTGTTGTACGTCGTTGAGCGGTGAAGCAAAGCAGCCCGCCCTGCCCTGAGGCAAAACGACAGTCATAGCTCAACGAACTGCCGAGCTCTCGTTGTTCCGGGGGTTACGGGCGGGGGTGTGCCGTTATTCCGGCCGGGCTCGGCAGCGAGTGTCCGAGCAGGATACGACGCACGTAGATGATCTGCGTGCCGCTCCGAGCAACCCGTGTGGGCCGAACGGGTGAGCCCTGGGTGAAAAGCGGGTAAGGCAGGCCCCAAGTCCGTGCCGACGTGTGTACGGAGCGTGGCCGGAAGCCATCTCTCCGCGGCGCTGATACCCTGGTAGCCCGTGGACCGGTGGGCACGAAACCCCCGAACCGCAGCGACGGCACCACCCCGGAAACTCCAGGACGGCAGCCGTACCGCACGACAGACCGCGACCACGGGAGCCCCCTCTTGGCCATGCCGCCGCATGCTTTTAAAAACAGCGCAGCTACGACGACCAAGCACATCTTCGTCACCGGGGGTGTCGCCTCCTCGCTCGGCAAGGGCCTGACGGCCTCCAGCCTGGGCATGCTGCTCAAGGCCCGGGGCCTGCGCGTCGTGATGCAGAAGCTCGACCCGTACCTGAACGTCGACCCGGGCACGATGAACCCCTTCCAGCACGGTGAGGTGTTCGTCACCAACGACGGTGCCGAGACCGACCTGGACATCGGCCACTACGAGCGTTTCCTTGACCGCGACCTGGACGGCTCCGCCAACGTCACCACGGGTCAGGTCTACTCGACGGTGATCGCCAAGGAGCGGCGCGGCGAGTACCTGGGCGACACGGTCCAGGTCATCCCGCACATCACCAACGAGATCAAGCACCGCATCCGCCGCATGGCCACCGACGAGGTCGACGTGGTCATCACCGAGGTCGGCGGCACGGTCGGCGACATCGAGTCGCTGCCGTTCCTGGAGACCGTCCGCCAGGTCCGGCACGAGGTCGGCCGGGACAACGTCTTCGTGGTGCACATCTCGCTCCTGCCGTACATCGGCCCGTCCGGCGAGCTGAAGACCAAGCCCACCCAGCACTCCGTGGCCGCCCTGCGGAACATCGGTATCCAGCCCGACGCGATCGTGCTGCGCTGCGACCGCGAGGTGCCCACCGCCATCAAGCGCAAGATCTCGCTGATGTGCGACGTCGACGAGGCCGCGGTCGTGGCCTGCCCGGACGCCCGGTCGATCTACGACATCCCGAAGACCGTGCACGGCGAGGGCCTGGACGCCTACGTCGTCCGCAAGCTGGACCTGCCGTTCCGCGATGTGGACTGGCGGACCTGGGACGACCTGCTCGACCGCGTCCACAACCCGGACCACGAGATCACCCTCGCGCTGGTCGGCAAGTACATCGACCTGCCCGACGCCTACCTCTCGGTCACCGAGGCGCTGCGGGCCGGCGGCTTCGCCAACAAGGCCCGCGTGAAGATCAAGTGGGTGACGTCGGACGACTGCCGGACCCCGGCGGGCGCGGCGGCCCAGCTCGCCGACGTCGACGGCATCTGCATCCCCGGCGGCTTCGGCGACCGCGGTGTGCTCGGCAAGGTCGGCGCCATCCGTTTCGCCCGCGAGAACCGGATCCCGCTGCTCGGCCTCTGCCTGGGCCTGCAGTGCATCGTGATCGAGGCCGCCCGCAACCTGGCCGGCATCCCGGACGCCAACTCCACCGAGTTCGACTCCGCCACCGGCCACCCGGTCATCTCCACCATGGCCGAGCAGCTGGACATCGTGGCCGGTGAGGGCGACATGGGCGGCACCATGCGCCTGGGCATGTACCCGGCGAAGCTGGCCGAGGGCTCCATCGTGCGCGAGGTCTACGACGGCAAGGAGTACGTCGAGGAGCGGCACCGGCACCGCTACGAGGTCAACAACGCCTACCGCGGGGAGCTGGAGAAGAAGGCCGGTCTGCAGTTCTCCGGCACCTCCCCGGACGGCAAGCTCGTCGAGTACGTCGAGTACCCGCGCGACGTCCACCCCTACCTGGTCGCCACCCAGGCGCACCCGGAGCTGCGGTCCCGCCCGACCCGCCCGCACCCGCTCTTCGCGGGCCTGGTGAAGGCAGCGGTCGCGCGTCAGCAGGGCGCCGTGGAGCAGGAGAATTCGAAGTAACACACCAGTTGTACGGTGGCCGGGGTGCATACCTTCAAAGGTGCGCACCCCGGTTTTCCTCCTGTACGTCCGGAAGGGTTCGGCATGACGATCAAGGACACCCCCGAGGAGTGGGAGATCCGCGCGACGGAGACCCCTTTCGTGGGCAACAAGACCTCCGTCCGCACCGACGAGGTGGTCATGCCCGACGGCTCCGTGGTCCGCCGCGACTACCAGGTCCACCCCGGCTCGGTGGCCATCCTGGCCCTCGACGAGGCGGACCGGGTGCTGCTCATCCGCCAGTACCGGCACCCGGTCCGGCAGAAGCTCTGGGAGATCCCGGCCGGCCTGCTCGACATCCCCGGCGAGAACCCGCTGCACGCCGCCCAGCGCGAGCTGTACGAGGAGGCGCACGTCAAGGCCGAGGACTGGCGGGTGCTGACCGACCTGTACACCACCCCCGGCGGCTGCGACGAGGCGGTGCGGATCTTCCTCGCCCGGGACCTGTCCGAGGCCGAGGGGGAGCGCTTCGAGACCGAGCACGAGGAGATCGACCTGGAGTACGCGCGCGTGCCGGTCGACGAGCTGGTCCGCCTGGTGCTCGCCGGCGACGTGCACAACAACTGCCTCGTGACCGGTGTCCTCTCGCTGGTCGCCGCCCGCACGGGCGACGGCCTCGACGCGCTGCGCCCGGCCGACGCGCCCTGGCCGGCCCGCCCCTTCGAGGCCTGAACCCGTCCTCCGGTGTCCTGAACCCGCCCTCCTGGGGTACCGGTGTGACCATCGCCTGATCCGATCGGGCGATGCGCCCGCCGTGCTCCGCCGGGAACGTCCGCGCACGTGAACTAGGCTCGACGCGATTGAGCCGAAACGCCCGAACCGGAGCCCCGGCGGGCCTGCGTATGCGGTGGGACGGGAGTGTGGCCCGTGACGGATCAGGCGGTGGACACAGGCGGCGTACGGCGTTCGGCGCCCGCGGCCACGGACGACCGGTTCCTGGGCCGTACAAGGGAGTTGAAGGAGCTGCGCGCCGACATCGAGCGCGCGGGCCTGGACACCATCGCCGGCCGCAAGGCCCCCCGCGCGCGGGTCCTGCTGATCGCCGGCAGACCCGGCTCCGGCCGCACCGCCCTCGCCGCGGAACTCGTCCGGCAGGTCGCCCCCGGCTACCCCGACGGGGTACTGCGTGCCCGCCTCTCCGAGCCCGACGGCACCCCGGTCCCCGTCGAGCGCACCGCCCGCGACCTGCTCACCGCCCTGCGGCTGCCCACCCCGCCCGGCGCCGCCGCGGACGACCTCACCCACGCCCTGCGCACCGCCCTCGCCCAGCGCCGGATGCTGCTCCTCCTCGACGACGCGCCCGGCGCCGAAGAGGTCGACGTGCTGCTCCCCGAGAGCCCGGACTGCCTGGCCGTCGTCGTCTCCGGCGGCCCGCTCACCGGGATCTCGGACGTCCGCCCCTGCACCCTGGGCGGCCTCGACACCAAGTCGGCCGTGGAACTGCTCAGCCGGCACACCGGCTCGGTCCGCATCACCGTCGACCCCCGGTCCGCCGAGTCGCTGGTCGAGGCGTGCCAGGCGCAGCCGGCCGCGCTCGCCCTGGCCGGCGGCTGGCTCGCCGCCCGCCCCCAGACGGCCGTCTCCGACCTCGCCAAGCGGCTGCACGCGGAGCCGGACGACGCGACCGCGCTGGCCCGGGTCTTCCGGTTCGCGCACGACCAGCTGCCGGACCGCTCCGCGCGGATACTGCGCCTCCTCAGCCTGGCCCCGGCCGGCCTGGCCGACCCGCACACCGCCTCCGCCCTGGCCGGCTGCTCGGTCGACACCGCCCGCACCACCCTGGACGAGCTGGTCCGCCACGGCCTGCTGCACCCCGTGGGCTCCCCGCTGCCCCAGTACGAGGTCCCCGGCTGCCTGCACCCGCTGCTCCTGCTGCTCGCCGAGAGCCACGAGCGGGCCGGCGAGCTGCAACTGGCCCGCGCCCGGATGCTGGAGCGCACGGTCCGGCTGCTGCAGTCCTGCCGGGCGATCACCGAGACGGACAACCCGCAGGCCCGCGAGAAGCTCCAGGCCCTGCCGCGGGAGCTGCGCTTCCCCACCCCCCGGGCCGCCGCCGACTGGCTGCGCGTACGGCGCCCGGCGCTGCTGGCCGCCGCCCGCGCTGCGGTCGCCGACGGTGAGCTCGACACGCTGGCCCGCCGCCTGATGGCGCAGCTGGTCAAGGCCATGGTGGCGCACCTCGGCACCCAGGCCGCGGCCCCCGACCTGTACGGCATCCACGGGCTCGTCCTCGACGTCGCCCGGCGCCGCGAGCTGCCCCGCGAGCAGGCCGCCGCGCTCCTGAACCTCGGCGACCTGGACGCGCAGACCGGACGGACGACCGACGCGTTGGTGCGATATCGGTCGGCTTTGGCCGCCGGACGCAGCGCAAATGACCCGTACGCGACCGGTCGCGCAATGGAATCCGTAGGTGGCACCTACCAGGAGCTGGGGGACTACGACCGGGCGGCCGACTGGTTCGGCCGTGCCCTCGCCGAGCGACTGGCCCGCGGCGAGCGTACCGAGGCGGCCCGGCTCTACGGCCGTATCGCCGGCGCGCACACCTACGCGGGCCGCTACGGCGAGGCGCTGCGGGCGTGGCGGGCGGCCGTTTCCGGCCACCGCAAGAACGGCGATGTGCCCGCGCAGGCAAGGGCGTTGAGCGAGCTGGCCCGGGTCCAGGAGTACGCGGGACGGCCCGAGGAGTCGCTGCGCACCTGCCAGGAGGCGGTGGAGTGGGCGCGCCGCGCCGAGGACGTCCGGCTGCAGGCCGCGCTCCAGCTGCGGCTCGCCGACACGCTGGAGCGCCTCGGCGACTCCACCGCCGCGAGCCTGCACCGCTCGGCCGCCGAGCGCATGCTGGGGGAGGAGCCGCCGGACCTCTTCGGGCACGCGGAACCCGACTCCGACCCGGAACACGGCGCTAACGCCTGCGAAATCCGTAGTGCATCCGGCGAAGATTGATGCAATGAAAGGCTAGACAGTCGGAACACCTTCATTAAACTGGCTCTGCCGTCGGTTCTTCCGCGGTGTCTCCTGGTATGCCGCCGCATGCCGGGTATGTGCGTCTATGCCCCCACACCCTCTGAGCCAAGGACCGTGATCCACGTGAAGGTCGGCATCCCCCGCGAGGTCAAGAACAACGAGTTCCGGGTGGCCATCACCCCGGCCGGCGTGCACGAGCTGGTGCGCCACGGCCACCAGGTCGTCGTCGAGCGCGGCGCGGGCCTCGGCTCGTCGATCCCGGACGACGAGTACGTCTCCGCCGGTGCCACGATCCTGGACACCGCCGACGAGGTGTGGGCCACCGCCGACCTGCTGCTGAAGGTCAAGGAGCCGATCGCGGAGGAGTACCACCGCCTCCGCAAGGACCAGACCCTCTTCACCTACCTGCACCTGGCCGCGTCCAAGGAGTGCACGGACGCCCTCCTGGAGTCCGGCACCACGGCGATCGCCTACGAGACCGTCGAGCTGCCCAGCCGCGCGCTCCCGCTGCTCGCCCCCATGTCCGAGGTCGCGGGCCGGCTCGCCCCGCAGGTCGGTGCCTACCACCTGATGCGTGCCGCCGGCGGCCGTGGCGTCCTGCCCGGCGGTGTCCCGGGCGTGCTGCCCGCCAAGGCCGTCGTCATCGGCGGCGGCGTCTCCGGCTGGAACGCCGTGCAGATCGCCATCGGCATGGGCTTCGACGTGACCCTGCTCGACCGCGACATCAACAAGCTGCGCGAGGCCGACCGGATCTTCGGCACCAAGGTCAAGGCCGTCATGTCCAACGCCTTCGAGCTGGAGAAGGCCTGCCTGGAGGCCGACCTCGTGGTCGGCGCCGTGCTCATCCCGGGCGCCAAGGCCCCCAAGCTCGTCACCAACGAGCTGGTCTCCCGCATGAAGCCGGGAAGTGTCCTTGTCGACATCGCGATCGACCAGGGCGGCTGCTTCGAGGACTCCCGCCCCACCACGCACGCCGAGCCGACCTTCAAGGTCCACGGGTCGGTCTTCTACTGCGTCGCCAACATGCCCGGCGCGGTGCCCAACACCTCCACCTACGCGCTCACCAACGCCACGCTCCCGTACATCGTCTCGCTCGCGGACAACGGCTGGGCCGAGGCGCTGCGCCGCGACGCCGCGCTCGCCAAGGGCCTCAACACCCATGACGGCAAGGTGGTCTACAAGGAGGTCGCCGAGGCGCACGGCCTGGAGCACGTGGACCTCGACACGCTCATCGGCTGACCCGGCCCGGACGAGCAAGTCACCTTTTCGTAAAGGCGATACGTCAACAAGCCGCGTCAAGCGCGCACATCCGGCCGGACCTTGCCCGACAAGGTCCGGCCGGATGTGTGTATGGTCACTTTGCGACTTGCGGTCAACTCGCCTCGAACGTAACCCTTCGACCGATTCGCACACCGGTGAAACCTGCTGTGCGACGGCCGTACGCCCTTGACAGCGGGATGTTTCATTGCCGACACATCCTGCCGGGTCCGGCGGATTGTGTTGCTGCGAACGCCCGACACGCCATAGAGTCGCCAACCGTCGGCATAGTGCCACGCTGACCTGTCTAGAAGTTTCCTGGTCACCAAGGAGGTAAGACGACTTGTGAATGAGTCGACATTTTCTCCCGGGGGTGGTCAACCAGGAATGCCGGTACGGGACCAGGGTCCCGCGGGGTTCGAGGCTGTCGGCTCCGTCGCGGTGCGTACCTTCGCAGCAGCCCGGACTCCGCTGACCACGCGGACAGCACACCAGAGCATGGATGGCCATCACGTGAACGCCATGGCCGGCGACGGAAGTGGCGCGCCCCACAACCAATTCGCCGACTACGACGAACTGCCCGACGGGCACTTCTACGACCCCGACGCCGAGTACGAGCCCGATCCGGAGTACGCGGCCACGCTCGCGCCCGACGCGGCCCGCCAGCGCCGCGAGCGCGTCGGCCCGACCGGGCGCCCGCTCCCGTACTTCCCGATCCCGGGCCCGGTGACCAGTCACGGCCCCGCGACGATCATCGCGATGTGCAACCAGAAGGGCGGCGTCGGCAAGACCACGTCGACCATCAACCTGGGTGCCGCGCTCGCGGAGTACGGCCGCCGGGTGCTGCTCGTGGACTTCGACCCGCAGGGCGCGCTGTCGGTCGGTCTCGGCGTCAACCCGATGGAGCTCGACCTCACCGTCTACAACCTGCTCATGGAGCGGGGCATGGCGGCCGACGAGGTCCTCCTGAAGACCGCGGTCCCCAACATGGACCTGCTGCCTTCCAACATCGACCTGTCGGCCGCCGAGGTCCAGCTGGTCTCCGAGGTGGCCCGCGAGTCGACGCTGCAGCGCGCCCTGAAGCCGCTGCTGCCCGACTACGACTACATCGTGATCGACTGTCAGCCTTCGCTCGGCCTGCTCACGGTCAACGCGCTGACGGCCGCTCACAAGGTGATCGTGCCGCTGGAGTGCGAGTTCTTCGCGCTGCGTGGTGTCGCCCTGCTGACCGAGACCATCGAGAAGGTCCAGGAGCGGCTCAACCCGGAGCTGGAGCTCGACGGCATCCTCGCCACGATGTACGACTCGCGCACGGTCCACAGCCGTGAGGTGCTGGCCCGTGTGGTCGAGGCGTTCGACGACCACGTCTACCACACGGTCATCGGCCGCACGGTCCGCTTCCCGGAGACCACGGTCGCCGGCGAGCCGATCACCACGTACGCCTCCAACTCCGTCGGTGCCGCCGCCTATCGCCAGCTCGCCAGGGAGGTGCTCGCCCGGTGTCACGCCGAGTGAGTCTGCCCGGGGCCGACGAACTGTTCCGTACGACCGGGGGGATGGCGCTGCAGCCGTCCACCCCCAGGCGCCCGGCCAACGGCGAGGCCCGGGTGCCGGCTCCCGCGTCTCCCGTGGGGGAGCACCACGACGACGCGGCCGAGGCCGCCGAGGACGCGCCCCAGTCGGTGCCCGTGCAGGGCGGCGACGGGGAGGGTGCGGAGCATGTGGCGGCGGAGGCCGAGCCGGCCGACGCCGGGGAGTCCCGCAACCGCTCGGCGGCGGCCACGGTGGCGCCCTCCGGGCCGCGCCGGCCGCCGGCGCAGGAAGCTTCCGGCGTCGACGCCCAGGGCCAGCCGCGCAAGCGCGGGGGCAGGGCGCCGGCGCGGCGGCCCAGCGGGCGGGAGCGGCACGACGAGAAGATCACCGTGTACGTCTCCGCCGAGGAGCTGATGGACCTGGAGCACGCCCGACTCGTGCTCCGGGGCGAGCACGGGCTGGCCGTGGACCGGGGCCGGATCGTCCGCGAGGCGGTCGCCGTGGTCCTCGCCGACCTGGAGTCCCGCGGGGACGCGAGCATCCTCGTACGACGGCTGCGCGGGCGGTAGGGGTAGCCTGCGGGGGCTATGACCTCGAACGACGCATCTGTCCCCGCCGCCGGCGGCCGTCGCCGTGCGCTGGGGAGGGGGCCGGGGGGTGCGCCTCCGCCTCCGGTGCCGGAAGAGGTGCCCTCGGCCGACGGGGGGCCGTCCTCGGCCGAGG
The DNA here is from genome assembly GCF_040652195.1 of Streptomyces sp. NPDC048278. Lineage (NCBI taxonomy): Bacteria > Bacillati > Actinomycetota > Actinomycetes > Kitasatosporales > Streptomycetaceae > Streptomyces > Streptomyces sp. NPDC048278. The sequence continues at coordinate 159,156 of NZ_JBEZLP010000021.1, read as the reverse complement.
CTGGGTCTCCGGTCGCGCCCGGTGGTGCGTTGCGCCCACCCGTTCCGCCCAGCGGAACGCCTGCCCACAACGCAGGGGCGCGTGAAGAAGAGCTCGGCGCTGCCGAAGTCCCCGACGGTGTCTTCAAGGTTCGGCTCGCCAACTTCGAGGGGCCCTTCGACCTGCTCCTCCAGCTGATCTCGAAGCACAAGATGGACGTCACCGAGGTCGCGCTGTCCAAGGTGACCGATGAGTTCATGGCGCACATCCGGGCCATGGGGCCGGACTGGGACCTGGACCAGACGACCGAGTTCCTCGTCGTGGCCGCCACGCTGCTCGACCTGAAGGCCGCCCGGCTGCTGCCCGCCGCCGAGGTGGAGGACGAGGCCGACCTGGCGTTGCTGGAGGCCCGGGACCTGTTGTTCGCGCGGCTGCTGCAGTACCGGGCGTACAAACAGATCGCCGACATCTTCAACCGGCGCCTGGACGACGAGGCCCGCCGCTGGCCCCGGACCGTCGGCCTGGAACCGCACCTCGCCGAGCTGCTGCCCGAGGTCGTCATCAGCATCGGTCCCGAGGGGTTCGCCAAGCTCGCCGTCAAGGCGATGCAGCCCAGGCCCAAGCCGCAGGTGTACGTCGACCACATCCACGCCCCGCTGGTCAGCGTGCAGGAGCAGGCCCAGATCGTGGTGGCGCGGCTGCGGGAGCTGGGCGAGGCCAGCTTCCGGGTGCTCGTCGAGGACACCGACAACACGCTCACCGTCGTGGCCCGTTTCCTCGCCCTCCTGGAGCTGTACCGGGAGAAGGCCGTCGCCCTCGACCAGGAGACCGCCCTCGGGGATCTGATCGTGCGGTGGACCGGCGGTGACACGGAGGCCCAGCCGGCGGTGACCGACGAGTTCGACCGGCCGCCCGAACCGCCCAAGGACGAGCGGCCCAAGGACGAGCGGCCCGACGAGCGGCCCAAGGAGGAGAAGGCGTGAGCGAGGAGACCACGGAGCTGCCGGCGGGGCTGCGGCCCGTCGCCGAGCTCGATCTCAAGCCGGCCCTGGAGGCGGTCCTCATGGTCGTCGACGAGCCCGCCACCGTCGAGCACCTGTCCAAACTCCTGGAGCGGCCGAAGCAGACGGTCACGAAGGCGCTGCGAGCGCTGGCCGACGAGTACACCGCCCAGGGCCGCGGCTTCGAGCTGCGGTTCGTCGCGGGCGGCTGGCGCTTCTACACCCGCGCCGAGTTCGCGCCCGCCGTCGAGCGGCTGGTCCTGGAGGGGCAGACCGCCCGGCTGACCCAGGCCGCCCTGGAGACCCTCGCGGTCGTCGCGTACCGCCAGCCGGTCAGCCGCAGCCGGGTCTCGGTCGTCCGCGGAGTCAACTGCGACGGTGTGATGCGCACCCTGCTCCAGCGCGGGCTGGTCGAGGAGGCGGGCGCGGAACCCGAAACAGGTGCGATCCTGTACAGGACGACGAACTACTTCCTGGAGCGGATGGGCCTGCGCGGCCTGGACGAGCTCCCGGAGCTCGCGCCCTTCCTCCCGGAGGCGGAGGCGATCGAGGCCGAGACCCAGGAGGGCGTGCCGTCGTTCGATCCGGACGCACCCGATGCGCCGGACGCAGACGACGCAGACGACTAGACGGAAAATTGATGCGAAGCAGCAGCGGCAGGAACAGCAGCGGAAACAACGGCGGGAGCCGTGGTGGCAACAGCGGCGGCCGCGGCGGGAGCAGCGGCGGGCGCGGTAACCACCGCGGCGCCGGGAACGACCGCGACGACAAGCAGGGCGCCGGCCGGCCCAAGAAGCCGCGCCCGGAGGAGCGGCGCTACGACGTGGGCCCCGGCGCCACCCAGGACGGCCCGAAGTCGGGCCGCGGCGCCTCGGCGCGCGGCGGCGCCAAGGGCGGCCCCCGGCAGGGGCAGGGCACCGGACGCGGCCGTACGGCCCCGGCCAGCTCCCGTGAGTACGACGCGCGGGCCGAGGAGCGCAACCGGGAGCGGTACGCGGGCAAGCCGGACGTGAAGCTCCCCAAGACCTTCCCGGGCGCCGAGCAGGAGGGCGAGCGGCTGCAGAAGATCCTCGCCCGCGCGGGCTACGGCTCGCGGCGCGCCTGCGAGGAGCTGATCGAGCAGGCCCGTGTCGAGGTCAACGGCGAGATCGTCCTGGAGCAGGGCAAGCGCGTCGACCCGGAGAAGGACGAGGTGCGCGTCGACGGGCTGACCGTCGCCACGCAGTCGTACCAGTTCTTCTCGCTGAACAAGCCGGCCGGTGTCGTCTCCACCATGGAGGACCCGGACGGGCGGCAGTGCCTCGGCCACTACGTCACCAACCGGGAGACCCGGCTCTTCCACGTGGGGCGGCTCGACACCGAGACCGAGGGCGTCATCCTGCTCACCAACCACGGCGAGCTGGCGCACCGGCTGACCCACCCCAAGTACGGCGTGAAGAAGACCTACCTCGCGCACATCGTGGGGCCGATCCCGCGCGACCTGGGCAAGAAGCTCAAGGACGGCATCCAGCTGGAGGACGGGTACGCGCGCGCGGACCACTTCCGGGTCGTCGAGCAGACCGGCAAGAACTACCTGGTCGAGGTCACCCTGCACGAGGGCCGCAAGCACATCGTGCGGCGCATGCTGGCGGAGGCCGGGTTCCCGGTCGACAAGCTGGTGCGGGTCGCCTTCGGGCCGATCACCCTCGGCGACCAGAAGTCGGGCTGGCTGCGCCGCCTGTCCAACACCGAGGTCGGGATGCTCATGAAGGAAGTCGACCTCTAGATCCCACTGGATCCCACTGGATCCCACTGGATCCCACTGGATCCCACTGGATCCCACTGGATCCCACTGGATCCCACTGGATCCCACTGGATCCCACAGGCCCGCGAACCCCGTGAGGGTGCGTGCACGGCCTTCTGGCGGCCGGTCCCGGGCACTCCGGGACTGGCCGCCGTCGTATCCGGGAACGGGGCTCCATCGGCCACTGAGAGCTCGTGCGCTGGGTAGTGAGCACTCCGGAGGGGTTGCCCGACGACCCGCGGGCTCTTTATAGTCGTCCCGACTATTACTGTTGTCGATCATCGAGGGGGGTGGACGGGCGCATGCAGGGCTACGACAAGTACGCCTTCGAACCCTTCGCCGTCACCGTCGACCTCGCCGTCCTCACCCTCCGCGCCGGTGTCCTGCATGTGCTGCTCGTCGAGCGCGGGCAGGAGCCGTACGCCGGACAGTGGGCGCTGCCCGGCGGCTTCCTGCTGCCGCGGGAGTCGGCCGAGACGGCGGCCCGGCGGGAACTCGCCGAGGAGACCGGACTGTCGGACGTGTCCGGGCTGCACCTGGAGCAGCTGCGGACCTACAGCGGGCCGGACCGCGACCCGAGGATGCGGGTCGTCTCCGTCGCCTTCACCGCGCTGCTGCCCGACGCCCCCGAGCCGCACGGCGGCGGTGACGCGGCCCAGGCGCGCTGGCTGCCGTACGACCCGGGCAGACCGCTCGCCTTCGACCACGAGCGGATCCTCGCCGACGCCCACGAACGGGTCGGCGCGAAGCTGGAGTACAGCTGCCTCGCCACCGCCTTCTGCCCGCCCGAGTTCACGCTCGGCGAGCTGCAGCACGTCTACGAGACCGTGTGGGGCGTCGCACTGGACCGCCCCAACTTCCGCCGCAAGGTGCTCGCCACCCCCGGCTTCGTCGAACCCGTCCCCGGCGCCGCCCGGCTGACCGGAGGCCGCGGCAAACCGGCCGCCCTCTACCGCGCGGGCACCGCCACCGCGCTGCACCCGCCCCTGCTCCGCCCGTCCCGGGAAGGACGCCCCGCATGACCACGAACATCGGCGACAAGCGCGCCGCCACCGGCTCCCTGATCGGCCTCGCCCTCGGGGACGCGCTCGGCTTCCCCACCGAGTTCAACGACGTGCCGTCGATCGTCGCCAAGTCCGGACCATGGCGGGAGATGGGCCTGCCGAGGCCGGCCGTCGTCTCGGACGACACCCAGATGACCCTCGCCGTCGGGCGTGCGGTACGCACCGCCATGGACCGCGGAGTGCTCGCGCCCGAGCACCTGGAGCGGCCGTTGCGCGACGAGTTCGTGGCCTGGTACGAGTCGCCGGACAACAACCGGGCGCCGGGCAACACCTGCCTGCGCGCCTGCGCGCTCCTGAAGGACGAGAGCCGGGCCTGGCAGGACGCCAGCCAGATCGACTCCAAGGGCTGCGGGGCCAACATGCGGGTCGCGCCCCTCGGGCTCGCGCCGGGACTGAGCGACGAACAGCGCGCCGGGGCCGGCCAGTTGCAGGCCGCGCTCACCCACGGCCACCCCACCGCCCTGGCCGCCTCCGACCTCACCGTGCGCGCCGTGCACCTGCTCGCGCAGGGGGCCGAACCGGACGGGCTCGTCGAGCAGTTGCGGTCGTACGCCGGCGAGAACCGCAGCCGCTACCACCAGACCTGGCTCGGCGACCTGTGGACGCGCAGCCAGGACGCGACCGCCGAGGCGTTCATATCGCGCGGCTGGGACGAGTGCCTGGCGATCCTCGACCGGCTCCGGGAGGCCGTGCGCACCGCCTCGCCGGAGGCCGACCCGTGCCTGGCCACCGGCGCCGGCTGGATCGCCGAGGAGGCCCTGGCGACCGGTCTGCTCTGCTTCCTGCTCTTCCCCGACGAGCCGCTGCTCGCGCTGCGCCGGGCCGCCTGTTCCTCCGGCGACTCGGACTCGATCGCCTGCCTCGCCGGGGCCTTCGCGGGCGCCCGGCTGGGCGCGGACGCCTGGCCGACGGAGTGGGCCGACCGGATCGAGTACGGGGGCGACCTGCTGACCCTGGGCGCGCTCTGGGACGCTTGAGCCCATGATCGACGACCTTGATCCGGACCTCGACCTGGCGCCCGTCGTCGCGGAGCAGCCCGACCCCCTGCTGTTCGCGACCGTCTCCGGCGCGCACCTGTACGGCTTCCCGTCCCGCGACTCCGACCTGGACCTGCGGGGCGTCCACCTGCTGCCCGCCGCCGACCTGGTCGGGCTGCGCGAGCCGGAGGAGACCCGCTCGAAGACCTGGGTGCGCTACGGCGTCGAGATGGACCTCGTCACCCACGACCTGCGCAAGTTCGCCCGGCTGATGCTGCGCCGCAACGGCTATGTGCTGGAACAGCTCCTGTCGCCGCTCGTCGTGCACACCGGCGACACGCACCGCGAGCTGGCCGCGCTCGCCCCGGGCGTGCTCACCGGCCACCACGCCCACCACTACCGGGGTTTCGCGGTCACCCAGTGGCGGCTGTTCGAGAAGACCGGCGAACTCAAGCCGCTGCTCTACACCTTCCGGGTGCTGCTCACCGGCATCCACCTGATGCGCAGCGGCGAGGTGCAGGCCCATCTGCCCACGCTCCTCGGCGAGGTCCCCGAGGCCCCCGCCCACCTGCCCGAGCTGATCGCCGCCAAGGCCGAGCAGGAGCATGGCACGGCCGAGGTCGGACACGCGCGCGTGGAGGCCGACGTGGAGCGGCTGCACGTCCTGCTCGACGAGGCGCAGGACGGCTCAGCGCTGCCCGACGCGCCCCGTGTGCACGACGCCCTGCACGACCTGGTGATCCGCGTGCGTCTGGAGGGCTGAGTCCCGGCGCGCCCGGAAGACGAAGTCGGCCACGCGCGCGTGGTCCGGCTCCGCCGGGAGCGGGCTGCCGGACAGGGCCCGCTCGGTCTCCGCGGCGAGCCGGGCCATCCGGGACTCGACCTCCGCCCAGGAGACCTCGCCCCGCTTCACCGCCAGGAACTCCGCGCGCCGGTCGCCGACGTCGATCGTCAGCTCGCCGGTGCGCAGCAGGTCGCGGGCGCTCGTCAGGAGCCGCAGCAGGTGCATCGCGTGCTTCCAGCGCGGTGCGCCGTGCGTCCGGACGTCGGCGTCGAGCTTGCGGCGCTGGCCGAGGGCGTAGCGGGTGAAGGTGTCGTGGGCGCGCCGGGAGAGGAAGGCGCCGCGCAGGGCGAGCAGTTCGCGGCCCGTGGCGTCGAGGCGCTCGACCAGCGGCGAGTGCAGGCACTCCAGGATGTTCGGGTTGGCCCGCAGCGCCAGCTCGCAGAACCGCTCCAGCTCCCAGGAGAACTGCTCCTCGCCCGGCCCCTCGACATGCGTGGGCGGCTTCTCGAAGCCCCAGAACAGGGGGGTGGGGGCGAGGAACACACCCCGGCGGTCGGTGTCGCTGTCCTCGGTGGCCAGACCGAAGGCCCGCGACCCCATGACACAGGCGTAGATCGTGTGGTCGCGTACCAGGTCCTCGGGCTGCATGTCCGGGAGCGTACGGGGGCCGGTCAGCCCAGGGTGATCGAATTTCCGGTCACCGTGATCGACTCGGCCGGCAGCGGCCTCGTCGCCGGGCCGTGGGCGACCGAGCCGTCGGCGATGTGGAACTTGCTGCCGTGGCAGGGACAGTCGATGGTGCCGTCCACCACCTGGCTCACGGTGCAGCCCTCGTGCGTGCAGATCGCCGAGAAGGCCTTGAACTCGCCCTTCGCCGGCTGGGTCACCACGATCTTCTGGTCCTTGAAGATCGTGCCGCCGCCCTCGGGGATGTCACTCGTCTGCGCCAGCGCCTTCCCGGCAGCCGCGCTCGCAGAACCGGAGGCGGACGATCCGGCGGTGGGCGACGCCTCGGACGCGGTCGGCGCCTCGGACGCGGTGGGCGTCCCGGACGCGGTGGAGGAGCTGTTGCCGTTGTTGCTGCCGCAGCCCACGCAGGTCGCGGCGAGCGCCGCGGTACCCGTCGTGAGCATGGTGCGCCGAGTGGAGCCGTCGGTCATGTCGTCACCCCGAACGTGCGGAAGAACCAGAATGCGGACGTCAGCCAGACGAGCGTGAGCACGGCGAACACCAGCCCACCGACGATCGGCAGCAGCCAGCCAGGGAGTCGCTCCCAGCGGAGCAGCAGCATCTTGGCACTGAAAACACCGAAGAAGAAGCAACCCAGGATGGAGTGCCACAAAACGCGTGTTTCGTACGTCTGATAGCCCAACGCGTAGAGGCAGTGCACCGCCACGGGGACGGCGACCAGGAAGGCGATCCGTCCCGACCAGCGGTGCAGTCCCGAGGCCCAGCGCGGTCCCGGCAGCCTGCCGTACAGCATCAGGGCGGAGACCAGCTGGACGAGCGCGAAGAAGAGCGCGACCGAGGCCAGCCACGACTTCCCCGCGAACGTGCTGCTGAAGGCGCCGAGGCCGAAGACGTGCCCGGTCGGGTGGTGGACCCTGCCGTACACGCCGAGGGCGACCGCGACCGCGCCGGCCACCAGGACGGGGACGAGATAGCGGGCGGGGTGCGGGCTGTGGCGGTTCGGCTCCTGCGGCGGCCAGCTCTGGGTGGCGGCGTTCGGGTCGACGGTCATGGTCGGCTCCCTCGGGTCACGGCCGGATGTCAGGGGAGAGCCGGGGTCGCCGTCAGCGGCTGTCCGTCCACCGTCACGGCGCCGGTCTCCGGGTCGATGCGGGGTGCGGACGAAGGCGTGCCCTCGCGGTCGACGATGCCCACCTGGCGGCCGTCGGCGAGCACGATCCAGCCGCCTTCGACCTTCGCCCCGCGCACGGTCGCCGCAGCCCGGTACAGGCCAGACCCCTTGACGGCCTTCGGGGCGGTGAAGGCGTAGTGGCCGCCGTCCAGGTCGACGGTCCCGCGGATGCGGCTGCCGTCCCGCAGCGTGCCGTCCAGCGCGGCGCCGTGGCTGCCGGTCAGCCTCATACTGCCGTCGGGTCGCACCGGGCCCTTGAGCCAGGACTCCTTGCTGCGCCCGTCGCAGAAGTAAGCGATCGCCCTCCCGTCGCGGACCGAGACGGCGACGGAGGACGAGTCGTCATCGGTGCGTCCGGCGTAGGAGGCATCGGCGATCTTCGACGACGACGGCGACGACGGCGACGACGGCGACGACGGGGGCGGCGACGGAGCCGGTGCCGGGGCCGCCGTGCTGCTCGTGGGCGTCGGACTCGCCGGCTTCTCCTGGTCCGACGACGAGGCGTTCCTCGTCCCCGCCGTCGCGTCGAGCGTCAGAGTGAGCAGGCCGAGCAGCAGACCCGCGAGCAGGGTCAGCAACGGACCGGGGCGTTTCATGACAGACCTCCCCGAGGCGGGACTGCCTGTCATCAGAGCGGACCGGCGGGCCCGGCGTAAAGAGGCGCACGGGGGCGTATCACCCCAAGTAGCGGAATTGGTTCATACGCGTGACATTGGGGCCATGGCAGGCAACGACCTTGAAAACATACTCGGCAGCCTCCTCGGCGACGACGGCGAGGGCGCCGGGAGGCTGACCACACTGATCGGCGCGATGAGCCACGGCCAGGGCGGGGGCTCGCTCGGCGGGCTCCTGGAGACCCTCGCGAAGTCCGCTCCGGCGGCCCGGAAGGACTAGAAGGCCGGAAGGACCGGAAGAGCCCCGGGGCCCGAGGCGCGTCTCAGCGGGCGGGCACGGTGCACCGGCCTGGCGGCGGGCTGACTAGGCTGGACGGACCAAGACGCCGACGTCAGAACAGGAGCAGCGCCGTGGCGGTACGAGCGGTCCGGGGGGCGGTCCAGCTGGAGCGGGACGAAGCCGGCCACATGGACGAGCAGGTCGGAGCGCTGCTCACGGCCATCCTGGAGCGGAACGGTCTGACCGGCGACGACCTGATCAGCATCTGGTTCACGGCCACCCCCGACCTGCACAGCGACTTCCCGGCGGCGGCGGCGCGCAAGCTCGGCATCGTCGACGTGCCGCTGATCTGCGCCCAGGAACTGGACATCGCGGGCGCCATGCCCCGCGTCGTACGGATACTCGCGCACATCGAGTCCGACCGGCCGCGCGCCGACATCACCCACGTCTACCTCGGCGCCGCGGCAGCCCTGCGCAAGGACATCGCCCAGTGAGAACCGCGCTCGTCATCGGCACGGGTCTCATCGGTACGTCCGCCGCGCTCGCCCTCGCCCAGCGGGGTGTCGTCGTCCACCTCGCCGACCACGACCCCGAGCAGGCCCGCACCGCGGCAGCGCTCGGCGCCGGGACCGACGTCACCCCGGCGGGCCCCGTCGACCTCGCGATCGTCGCCGCCCCGCCCGCCCATGTCGCCGCCGTCCTCGCGGACGCGATGAGCCGAGGCCTGGCCCGCGGCTACATCGACGTGGCCAGCGTCAAGGGCGGCCCGCGCCGGGAGCTGGAGGCCCGCGGCCTCGACCTGTCGGCGTACATCGGCACGCACCCCATGTCCGGCCGGGAGAAGTCCGGGCCGCTGGCGGCCACCGCCGACCTCTTCGAGGGCCGGCCCTGGGTGCTCACCCCCACCCGGGACACCGACACCGAGGTGCTGAACCTCGCCCTGGAGCTGGTCTCGCACTGCCGGGCCCTGCCCGTCGTCATGGACGCCGACGCCCACGACCGCGCGGTGGCCCTGGTCTCCCACATGCCCCACCTGGTCTCCAGCATGGTCGCGGCCCGCCTGGAGCACGCCGACGAGTCGGCCGTCCGGCTCTGCGGACAGGGCATCCGGGACGTCACCCGGATCGCCGCCTCCGACCCCCGGATGTGGATCGACATCCTCTCCGCGAACCCCGGCCCGGTCGCCGACCTGCTCGCCGACGTCTCCGCCGACCTCGACGGGACGGTCCGCGCCCTGCGCGCCCTGCAGTCCGCGGACGAGGAGAAGCGGCGCGAGGGCGGCGAGGGCATCGAGGACATGCTGCGCCGCGGCAACGCCGGCCAGGTGCGGGTGCCCGGCAAGCACGGCTCGGCGCCGCGGGCGTACGAGGTCGTGGCGGTGCTCATCGACGACCAGCCCGGCCAGCTGGCCCGGATCTTCGCCGACGCCGGTGCGGCCGGCGTCAACATCGAGGACGTACGGATCGAGCACGCGACCGGTCAGCAGGCCGGCCACGTCCAGCTCTGGGTGGAGCCGAAGGCGGTGCCGGTGCTCACGTCGGCGCTGCGGGACCGGGGCTGGGCGCTGCGCCAGTAGGCCTGAGAACGGCGGTCCCGGGGGCCGGTAACCTTGTGCGGGGGCGCACCGTCGCCCGTACCCCACCCACCACCCTGCACCCGGAAGGTCTCCCCCCGTGGAAAACGGCGCCGTAAAGCCCGTGATTGTCGCGATCGACGGCCCCTCGGGCACCGGCAAGTCGAGCACGTCCAAGGCCGTGGCCGAGCAGCTCGGCCTCAGCTACCTGGACACCGGCGCCCAGTACCGGGCGATCACCTGGTGGATGGTGACCAGCGGCATCGACCTCACCGACCCGACCGCGATCGCCGCGGTGGCCGGCAAGCCGGAGATCGTCTCGGGCACCGACCCGGTCAAGCCGACGATCACCGTCGACGGCGTGGACGTCTCCGGCCCGATCCGCACCGAGGAGGTCACCTCCAAGGTCAGCGCGGTCAGCGCGGTGCCGGAGGTGCGGACCAGGATCAGTGAGCTGCAGCGGTCGCTGGCCCGTGCCGCCGCGGACGGCATTGTCGTCGAGGGCCGGGACATCGGCACCACCGTGCTGCCCGACGCCGACCTGAAGGTCTTCCTCACCGCCTCCCCGGAGGCCCGCGCGGCCCGCCGCAGCGGTGAGCTGAAGGGCGCCGACGTCAACGCCACCCGCGAGGCCCTGGTCAAGCGGGACGCGGCCGACTCGACCCGCAAGACCTCGCCGCTCGCCAAGGCGGGCGACGCCGTCGAGGTGGACACCACCGAGCTGACGCTGGCCCAGGTCATCGAGTGTGTCGTCACCCTCGTCGAGGAGAAGCGGGCCGGGAAGTGAGCCTTCCGTCACAGCGCGGCGCCGAGACCGGGCGCCGCATCGGGGTCGGCCTGATGTACGGCCTGTGGAAGCCGCGCGTGCTCGGCGCCTGGAAGGTGCCCGCGCAGGGCCCGGCGATCCTCGCCGTGAACCACTCCCACAACATCGACGGGCCGATGGTCATGGGCGTGGCGCCCCGGCCGACGCACTTCCTCATCAAGAAGGAGGCGTTCGTCGGCCCGCTCGACCCGTTCCTGACCCGGATCGGGCAGCTGAAGGTGGACCGCCAGTCCACCGACCGCGCGGCGGTCACCCGGGCGCTCGGCGTCCTGGAGGCCGGGGGAGTGCTCGGCATATTCCCCGAGGGCAGCCGCGGCGACGGCGACTTCGCCGCGCTCCGCGCGGGCCTCGCCTACTTCGCGGTGCGCTCCGGGGCGCCGATCGTCCCGGTGGCCGTGCTGGGCAGCGCCGAGCGCCGCGGACGGCTGGTCAAGGGGCTGCCCCCGCTGCGCGCCCGCGTCGACGTCGTCTTCGGCGACCCCTTCGAGGCGGGCGACGGCACCGGCCGGCGCACCCGCACGGCCCTGGACGAGGCCACCGAGCGCATCCAGAAGCAGCTCGCCGGCCACCTGGAAAACGCCAGGCGTCTGACCGGACGCTAGGCGACACTGAGTAGTGGATCAGCCGCATCGCTTTCTGCGGCCGATCCACCGATCACCACGATGAACGACGAGGTACGGACTTCATGAACGACCACAGCCAGCCCGGCGACTCGGCTGAGCACGAGTACGACCACGGGGCGCTCGGTGACACCGAGTACGCGGAGTTCATGGAGCTCGCCGCCGAAGAGGGCTTCGACATCGAGGACGTCGAGGGCGCCATCGAGGCGGCCGGACACGGCCCGCTGCCCGTTCTCGCCGTCGTCGGCCGCCCGAACGTCGGCAAGTCGACCCTGGTCAACCGCATCATCGGCCGCCGCGAGGCCGTCGTCGAGGACAAGCCCGGGGTCACCCGGGACCGCGTGACCTACGAGGCCGAGTGGGCGGGCCGGCGTTTCAAGGTCGTCGACACCGGCGGCTGGGAGCAGGACGTCCTCGGCATCGACGCCTCCGTGGCGGCCCAGGCCGAGTACGCGATCGAGGCGGCCGACGCGGTCGTCTTCGTGGTCGACGCCAAGGTCGGCGCGACCGACACCGACGAGGCGGTCGTACGCCTGCTGCGCAAGGCCGGCAAGCCGGTCGTACTGGCCGCCAACAAGGTCGACGGACCCAGCGGCGAGGCCGACGCGGCCTACCTCTGGTCCCTCGGCCTCGGCGAGCCGCACCCGGTCTCCGCCCTGCACGGCCGTGGCACCGGCGACATGCTGGACGCCGTCCTGGAGGCGCTGCCCGAGGCGCCCGAGCAGACCTTCGGCGGCCCCGGCGTCGGCGGCCCCCGCCGGATCGCCCTCATCGGCCGCCCGAACGTCGGCAAGTCCTCCCTTCTCAACAAGGTGGCGGGCGAGGAGCGCGTCGTCGTCAACGAGATCGCCGGCACCACCCGCGACCCGGTCGACGAGCTGATCGAACTCGGCGGGATCACCTGGAAGTTCGTCGACACCGCCGGTATCCGCAAGCGGGTCCACCTCCAGCAGGGCGCCGACTACTACGCCTCGCTGCGTACCGCCGCCGCCGTCGAGAAGGCCGAGCTCGCGGTCATCCTGCTCGACGCCTCCGAGAACATCTCGGTGCAGGACCAGCGGATCGTCACCATGGCCGTCGAGGCGGGCCGTGCGGTCGTCCTCGCCTTCAACAAGTGGGACACCCTCGACGAGGAGCGCCGCTACTACCTGGAGCGCGAGATCGAGACGGAGCTCGGCCAGGTCGCCTGGGCGCCCCGGGTCAACGTCTCGGCCCGCACCGGCCGGCACATGGAGAAGCTGGTCCCCGCGATCGAGACCGCCCTCGCCGGCTGGGAGACCCGTGTCCCCACCGGCCGGCTCAACGCCTTCCTCGGCGAGCTGGTCTCCGCCCACCCGCACCCGGTCCGGGGCGGCAAGCAGCCGCGCATCCTGTTCGGCACCCAGGCCGGCACCAAGCCGCCGCGGTTCGTGCTGTTCGCCTCCGGCTTCATCGAGGCGGGCTACCGGCGCTTCATCGAACGCCGGCTGCGCGAGGAGTTCGGCTTCGAGGGCACGCCGATCCATATCTCTGTGCGGGTGCGTGAGAAGCGCGGCGCGAAGAAGAAGTAGGGACCCGGAGAACACAGGGGAGAGGGCGGCCACCGGACTCGGTGGCCGCCCTCTCCCCTGACGTCGACGTCACATCCCCCGGCGCGGAGCCGGTGGAAGCGCCACAGGGACCGGCGCCATCCCGGTCTCCTGGGCCCGCCCGAGCGTCCCGATCCGCTGCCACTGCGGCGCCTGGGGCTGCCCGCTGCCGCTCCGGGCGCTGTAGGCCCCCGCGCTGTACGCGCTGTACGAACTCCCTCCGTACGAGCCCAGGCCGTGGGTGCCGGTACTGAACGGGGCGCTGCCGAAGGCGACGAACCCCAGCGACTCCTCACCGCTGCGATCACCCGGCAGCGTACGGAAGGCCTTGACCCACTCCGCGTAGAGCGAGTCGTAGATGGGCGTGGCCGAGAGCCCGCCCTGGGCCTCCTGAGCCACCCGGGCGGCGGGAACGGCGGAGAAGGACGGCCGATGGTGAGGAAGGTCGTATGCGTGCACGTATGTCCAAACGACCAGGTCTTCAAAGAGATGCGGTCCTGAGGCGCCCCTTTAGGGGCGCGGGGAACTGCGCGACCAGCCACGGACTACCCGCAGCCGCCCACGCACCGCAGCTCCCACCCCCCCCCGTGGGCGCCCCTCAGACCCCCGCGAGCGGCAGCGCCGCCGCCACCAGCTGCCCGTTCGCCGCCGCCTTGTCGATCGCGTCGCGCAGCAGGTCCTCCCGGGGCTGCCGCCCGATCGACCCCACCGGCGCCGCGAACATCAGCACCTGCTGGTGCTTGTTGGCCGCCGCCCGCCACCCGTCGGTCACCTGCAGCGGCTGGTGCGCCTGCCACCAGGCCACCGGCTGCCCGCCCACGGGCCCCGGCTGCAGCACCGCGTGCAGCTGACCCACCGCCAGCAGCACCGACCACCCGTGCAGCACCGGCGGCACCGCGGTCAGCTCCGGCACCGGCATGAAGCCCTGCTCGATGAGGAGCGGCAGGAAGTCGTCGCCCACCCCGTCCGTGCCGGGCCGCACGATCGGCGAGGTCGGCTCCACGACCAGCGCGGGGTGCAACTCCCCGGCGATCAGGACGAGTCCGCTGGTCACCCCGAGCACCGCCTGCTCGGGCACGGACTTCCGCGCCCCGCCGGGCGCGCTGTCGCCGCTGATGGAGCGGACCGCGCCCTGCAGCTGCTCCTCGGTGACCTGGACGACCTGCGACGGCAGGCAGGTCGCGTGGGCGAAGGCGAGGACGGCGGTCTCGTCGCCGATGAACAGGACGGTGCTGGTGCGCTCCTGTTCGGAGTCGCCCGGGGTGCGGCAGGACGTGCAGTCGTAACTGCCGGGGGCGTTGTCTCCGGCGAGCAGCCGGTCGGCTTCTTCGTCGCCGATCTCGGCGCGTACCTCGTCGCTGACGTCGAGCATGCGCGGCACGGTGGCTCCCTCGGGATGCGGTACGTGAAGGCCCGGGTGGCTCCCGGTCCGTGAGCCCCCGGGGTCGCGGGCTCATGAAGAAGACAACGGGCGATCTGTGGTGGGGGTCACGCATCAGGGGGATCGGGATCGAACCATCCGCTGCACAGGGTCACTCGTCGTGCGGAATCCGGCACTCCCCGTCAACTCTTCGCATGCCAAAGCAGTTTGACGCGGTGAAGTGAATCACAGATCCGTCGAACCCATGGTCGACAAATCACGAAATCCTGGAATGTAGTGGGTGGCTCAAAATCGCCGCTACCCACGGTAACACCGAACTGGCCTGGCCTGACAGGGAGTTGGTTGATTTCGGGCGTTCCCGATCTCTAGATTCCTCCGCCGTGTGCAGCGAGCACCGCTCGGGTACGTCCGCCGGCCGGCACAGGCAGAGCACCACCGCAGTACCGGCCGCGGCGGACGGGGCGAGCGCGAGGAACCGCGTCCATTGCGCGGGGACCGCGTCCCGCCTGGGGGACCCCGGGTATGTGGAGAGGGAAATACATGTCCGAGTGTGCCGATACCACCCGTGAGACCGCCGCGAACAAGAACGGCTCCCGCAAGGGCCGTACGACGGCCGCCCTGGCCGGAGCGGCACTGCTCGCCCCGCTGGGCCTGCTGGCAGTCACCGGCAACGCCGCGGCGGCGGACAACGGAGTGTGGGACCGCATCGCCCAGTGCGAGAGCGGCGGCAACTGGCACATCAACACCGGCAACGGCTACTACGGCGGACTCCAGTTCTCCGCCTCCACCTGGCGCGCGTACGGCGGCACCGCCTACGCGGCGACGGCCGACCAGGCCTCCAGGGAAGCGCAGATAGCCGTCGCCACCAAGGTCCAGCACGCCCAGGGCTGGGGCGCGTGGCCGGTCTGCTCGGGGCGGGCCGGGGCGACCGGCTCGGCGCCGGAGAACGCCTCCGCGACCACGAGGAGCGGCACGGAGTCGGCGACGAGGTCGTCGAAGTCCTCGACGTCCTCGACCACGTCGACCACCCGGAAGTCGGCCCCCGCGGCGAAGACGCCGCAGCGCTCGACGGCCGGCACCGGCCACACCTCCGCCAAGGGCGACTACACCGTCCGCGAGGGCGACACCCTGAGCGAGATCGCCGAGCGGCACGGCACCACCTGGCAGCGTCTCTACGCCGCCAACGAGGCCGTCATCGGCGGCGACCCGAACCTGATCGTGCCCGGGCAGCGCCTCGCGCTCTGACGCGAGCCCCCGCCCCGCACGCCCCTGCCCCGCCCGGCCGAACCGGGCGGGGCACGGTGCGTTTCGTGGGGACATGTACATGCTCCGAATGGGGGCGTGCCCGTATGTGAGGGCGATTCATGTGCGGACGGCAGGTCCTGAGTTCACGTGGCCGCAACCCCGCACCTACCCGCGCGGTACGGGGGTTCTGTGCCGGACCGGTGAATCTCTTATGCGGTGTCACCTTCGCCGCGTCCCGCCGGAATCGGAATGGAATGCAGGCGCCGGAGTGTCCCGGATCCGTGCTTCGGGTTCTTTCCGGCGGCTTTTCGGAAGACCCTACCGGCATCGGGGAATTACGCTCGAATACGCCAGGAAGGCGCATGGAACCGCTCGTACGTGTGACGGAGTTCGAACGAAACGCGTGTCGTGATTCTGTGACAGAAGTGTGACCGGAGGTGGACCGGGGACTTCGGCTTCCGTCTCCGCCGGAAGCGGCCTAGCGTGGGCGGCATGGCACCGGACACCGCTCCGCCGACGGAGCCCCAGGACAGCCCGCAAGGGTACGTAGGCCGCGACGCGGGCGACGCGGAACGGCTCGCCCGGCAGCGCGGGTGGACCACGGTGCGCTCGCTGCCGCCGGGCGCGATCATCACCATGGAGTACCGGACGGGGCGGCTCAACTTCGAGGTACGGGACGGCGTCGTGGCGCGCGCCTGGAAGGGCTGACCGCACGACGGCGAAGGCCCCGGTTCCCCACTGCGGGAACCGGGGCCTTCGCCGTGCCGGGGCCGGCTGTGCGTACCTGACCCCGCTGTCGTGTCGTACGGCCGTCAGCCGCCCGTGAGCGGGCGGGCCGCCTGGGCGGCGGTGCCGCGCGGCTGCCGCTCGGGGTGCGGCGGGCGGCGGCTGCCCGCCGGGGTCACCGGGGTGCGCTCCGAGCGGGCCGTGTGCGGGCCGGGCGCCAGATGGATCGGGGCCCTGGGCGGGCGGGACAGGGAGACCGGCTCGGGATCCGGTGCCGACTGTTCGACGGGCGCCGGGCGCGGCTTGAGGACCACGGGCACCGGGACGGGCGCGGGCACCGTGCTGCCGCTGCGGGCGCGCCAGCGGTCGCGCAGGTCGAAGAGCCAGGCCTCGGCGCGTGCGATGAACGGCTCGCACCAGGGCAGCGCCAGCAGGATCAGCAGCCCCGCAGCCCAGCCCAGCAACACGTCGCTCAGCCAGTGCGTACCGAGGTAGACGGTGGACATGCCGACGCCGAGGGAGGTGACCGCCGAGGCGGCGGAGAGCCAGCGGCGGGCTCTCGGGGTGGAGGCCAGATATGCCAAAATTCCCCAGGTCACCACCGCGTTGGCGGTGTGTCCGCTGGGGAATATATCGCCGCCCAGGCCCATCTCGTTCGAGCCGATGACGGTCGCGTAGTGCGGTCCGAGGCGTCCCATGCCGAGCTTGGCGGCACCGACCGTGATGTTGAGCAGCAGCAGCGAGGCGCCGAGCGTGAGCAGCGGGCGCAGGGTGTGCTGCCGCCACGAACGCCAGCCCAGCCAGGCCGCGACCATCACGGCGGTCGGGCCGCGCTGGCCGAGGACCACGTAGTAGTCGACGAACCAGTGGATTCCCGACCACTGCTGGTACGGCCGGAAGAACATGACCTGCCAGTCGAGCCGGACCAGCCAGGACGTGATCACGACGGCCCACACGATCGCCAGGTAGAAGGCGAGGGTCGCGGTGAACAACACGACCCGGTGCCGGCTCATCTTCGGCACATCAATGTGGGCCGGCCGTTCCGGCTCACGGTCCAGCCTGGCGAACACCCGGTCCAGACGGGTGAGGTTTCGTTCGGTACGCACCCAATCGACGTTACAGCGAGTGAGCTCTGTTCCCGGACGAAACTGCTGCTTTGTGATGACGATGTGATGTGGGAAACCTCTCAGGAGGTCTCCGAATTCTAAGGATTCCGTAATCCTCGGCGGGTCGGCCCTTCAATTCCTTTGATCATGTCGGGCCGCCGTTTTATGGCACTTATGAATTCGTTAACCAAAGAGTGGGGTGGAATTCTCCCACTGCTCATCGAGCCCACCGGAACGATCATGGAGGTCCGGAGCCGTTCAGCCAGAACGCGCCATACACCGCCGAGGCCACCGCCACACCGGCCGTGACCAGCGCCGATCTTCCGGCGCGCAGCCGGGCGAGGGCCCGGGCGAGCGGCAGCAGCACCGGGAAGGCCGGCATCAGCAGCCGCGGCTTGGACCCGAAGTAGCTCGACGCGCAGAGCGCGAGCGCGAGGACGACACCCGTGTAGACCAGCAGGGGGAGCGGCTGCCGCTGGCGGACGCCGGTCACGTAGAGCCACAGCAGCAGGCCGACGCCGAGGATCAAACCCGCTCCGGCGAGAGCGGACGGAAATGACGTGAACTTGTCGGCGACGAAGCGTGCGAACGCATAGCCGCCGTCGAACCCGTTACGCCAGCCCGCCTGGACGTCCAGGTAGCCGAGCGGGCCGCGGCCGGTGCGGTGGCCGACCCACAGGACGTAGGCGGCGGCGCCGACCGGGGCGAGCAGCATGCCGAGGGCGCGGCGCCAGGCGGGGGCGCCGGGGACGGTGGCAAGGGGGGCGAGGGGGGCGTGTGGTGCGTGAGGTGCGCCGGTTGTCTGTGGGGCGCGCCGGGCTCGGGCCGCGCCGGACGCCTCAGGGGCGCGTTCGTCGAGACGCGCGCCGTCCGGTTGATCCGTACCACCGTCCAGCGCGCCCCTGCCTCGGTCCCGCACGAACGAGACCACCCCCGCCGTCCACACCGCCGCCACCACGGCGAGCCCCACCGGCCGGGTCAGCCCCGCCAGCGCGGCCAGCGTCCCTGCGGTCACCCAGCGGCCGGTCAGCACGGCGTACAGCGACCACGCGGCCAGCGCCGTGAACAGCGATTCGCTGTACGCCATCGACTGCACGACGCCGACCGGCAGCACGGCCCACACCAGCACCGCGCAGACCCCCACCCGGCGGCCGTACACGACGTCCGTGACCGCGAAGATCCCCCAGGCCGCGGCGAGCGAGGCGAGCAGGCTCACCGTGAGGCCGGCGTCGGCGTACGACAGCGGGGCGAGCGCGTGCAGCAGCCGCTCCAGCCAGGGCAGCAGCGGGAAGAAGGCCAGGTTGGAGTGGACGTCGCCGTTCGGCAGCCGCACCTGGTAGCCGTAGCCCAGTTCGGCGACCCGCGTGTACCACAGCGAGTCCCAGCGCGCCGTCAACAAGGTGTACGCGCTCTTGCCCCGCGCCGCGCTCCACCCGGCCAGCACGACCAGGCCGAGGGCGCGGACGGCCGCGTACCCGAGCAGGGCCGGCGCCGCCCGGCGCAGGGCGGGGGCGCGCGGCGCCGCGACGGGCGTTTCAAGATCGGTCACGGGCTCGATTATCGACGGGACGCGGAACCACGGGGTCGGCGCGGGCGTGGTGCGGCCGTGCTGCGGAGCGGGGGCAGTGGCGTACGCCACATGAGTTCTCCGGAGCGTGTGAGAGGTCCGCCACGTGCCCCCGCAACGAACTCGCGTACGCTGGCATGTCACTCGCGTTCGTATGCGCGGGCCGGAGACCCCGCTCCTCTCCGGCCGTACGACGGGGAGTCCCCACCCCGCCGCTCCGCCGCACGCGAGGGACCATCTGGGAGGTACGTACATGTCCGGGACGACCACGGCCGCCGTACGACCGCGCCGTCGTGCGGTGTCCGGGGCCGGTGCCGGTGCCAACCGCTGGGTCGTCCTCGTCGTCCTCTGCGTCAGCCTGCTGCTGGTCGCCCTCGACGCCACCGTGCTGCACGTCGCCGTGCCGGCCGTCACCGAGGACCTCAAGCCCGGTGCCATGGAGCTGCTCTGGATCGTCGACGTCTACCCGCTGGTCTGCGCCTCGCTGCTGATCCTGTTCGGCACGCTCGGCGACCGGGTGGGCCGGCGGCGGGTCCTGCTCCTCGGCTACGCCCTGTTCGGCATCGCCTCCGCGGCGGCGGCCCTCGCGCCGAGCGCGGCGGCGCTGATCGGAGCCCGGGCACTGCTCGGCGTCGGCGGCGCGATGATCATGCCCGCGACCCTCTCCATCCTCCGGCAGGTCTTCCCCGACCGGCGCGAACGGGCCCTCGCCATCGGCATCTGGAGCGCGGTGGCGGCGGTCGGCGCGGCCGTCGGCCCCCTCCTCGGCGGCTTCCTCCTCGAACACTTCTGGTGGGGCTCCGTCTTCCTGGTCAACATCCCGCTGATGCTGGTCAGCCTCCCGGTGGGGCGCCTCCTCCTGCCCGAGTCCCGCGGCGACCGCGACGGCCCCTGGGACGTGGTCGGCGCGCTGATGGCGGCGGTCGGCCTGTTCGGGGTCGTGTTCGCGGTGAAGCGCCTCGGCGGCGGCGAACCGGCGGGCAGCGCGCTGACGTTGGTGCCGCTGCTGCTGGGTGCGCTGCTGCTGGTGCTGTTCGTACGGCGGCAACGGCGGCGGGCGTTCCCGCTGGTGGACCTGAAGATGTTCGCGCGGCCCGCGTTCAGTACGGCGGTGGGCTGCATCGTGCTGGCGATGCTGGCGCTCGTGGGCCTCGAACTGATCGCCGCGCAGTACCTGCAACTGGTGCTGGGCCTCTCACCGTTGCAGACGGGGCTGCGGCTGCTGCCGCTGACGCTCGCCGCGATGGCGGCGGGGCTGGCCGGGGCGCGGCTGCTGCGGCGTTTCGGGCCGCGCCGGATGGTGTGCTTCGGCTTCTGCCTGACCGCGGTGGCGGTGCTGGTGCTGACCCCGATGGGCGGGACGGACAACGCGGTCCTGCTGCTCGTCGGTTTCC
The DNA here is from genome assembly GCF_040652195.1 of Streptomyces sp. NPDC048278. Lineage (NCBI taxonomy): Bacteria > Bacillati > Actinomycetota > Actinomycetes > Kitasatosporales > Streptomycetaceae > Streptomyces > Streptomyces sp. NPDC048278. The sequence goes on along the minus strand of NZ_JBEZLP010000021.1, from coordinate 138,807 downwards.
TGCTGCTCGGGTTCGGCCTGGAGACCACGCTGTTCGGGGCGTACGAGTCGATGCTGAGCGAGGCGCCTGCGGCGCAGGCCGGCGGGGCGGCGGCGATCGGCGAGACGTCGTACCAGCTGGGTGCCGGGATCGGGATCGCGCTTCTCGGCAGCGTGATGAACGCGGCGTATGCGCCGGGGCTGGCCGGGGTGCCGGGGGTGCCTGCGCCGGCGTCGGCCGCGGCGGGGCATTCGCTGGGGGAGGCGTACGAGGTCGCCGGGCGGCTGGGCGGGGCTGCGGGGGCGGCGTTGCGGCGGGCGGCGCGGGATTCCTTCGTGCACGGGCTGCATGTGACGTTGCTGGTGAGCGCGGGGTTGCTGTTGCTGGGGGCCGTGATGGCACTGCGCCTACCGCGCGCCATGCACTGCGAGGACACCGCCGCACCGGTCGACCTCCCCGCCCCTCGCGAACCCGAACGCTCCCGCGTGTCGGCGTAGCCGCGCTCGGCCCACCCGCGCACCGCCCGTGCGACCTGTGGGGGTGGTGCGCGGGTGGCGGGTGCGGGTCAGGGCCTTTCCCACCCGCGCACCGCCCGTGCGAGTTGGGGGAGAGGTAAGCGACCTGTGGGGGGAGTTCGCCGTTGGCGGGTGCGGGTGCGGGTGCGGGTGCGGGTGCGGGTGCGGGGGCTGGGGGCTGACTCTGTGGGGACGTCTGGCTGCTGGCGCCGGCGGTGAATGCGTGGCGCGGGAGAGAGTTCTGCTTCTCGGGTGACCTGCACGGGTGGTGCGTGGGTGGGGGGACGGGGGAGACTGTAACTAGCGCTGCTAGTTTTGGGAGGGTTCTGATGTCCGCGTCCGTGAAGTTGCCTCCGTTCGATGCCGGTGATCCGCTCGGGATCGACGATCTTCTGGAGCCGGAGGATCTCGCCGTACGGGAGACCGTCCGGAGCTGGGCGGCGGACCGGGTGCTGCCGTTCGTCGCCGAGTGGTACGAGAGCGGGGAGTTGCCCGGCATCAGGGAGCTCGCCAAGGAGCTCGGGTCGATCGGCGCGCTCGGGATGTCGCTCGACGGGTACGGATGCGCCGGGGCGTCGGCCGTACAGTACGGGCTCGCCTGCCTGGAGCTGGAGGCCGCCGACTCGGGCATCCGGTCGCTCGTGTCGGTACAGGGGTCGCTCGCCATGTACGCGATCCACCGGTTCGGGAGTGAGGAGCAGAAGCAGCGGTGGCTGCCGGGCATGGCCGCCGGCGACGTCATCGGGTGCTTCGGGCTCACCGAGCCCGACCACGGGTCCGACCCGGCCGCCATGCGGACGAACGCCCGGCGTGACGCCGGCGGCGACTGGGTGCTGAGCGGGCGGAAGATGTGGATCACCAACGGGTCGGTGGCCGGCGTCGCCGTCGTGTGGGCCCAGACGGAGAACGGGATCCGCGGGTTCGTCGTACCCACCGACACGCCGGGGTTCGCGGCGCCCGAGATCAGGCACAAGTGGTCGTTGCGGGCGAGTGTCACCAGTGAGCTGGTGATGGATGATGTGCGGCTGCCGGCCGACGCCGTGCTGCCCGAGGTCACCGGGCTCAAGGGGCCGCTCAGCTGTCTGTCGCACGCCCGGTACGGGATCGTGTGGGGCGCGATGGGCGCGGCCCGCACCTGCTTCGAGACCGCCGTCGACTACGCGAAGTCGCGGGAGCAGTTCGGTCGGCCCATCGGCGGCTTCCAGCTCACCCAGGCCAAACTCGCCGACATGGCGGTCGAACTGCACAAGGGGATCCTGCTCGCCCATCACCTGGGGCGGCGGATGGATGCCGGTCGCCTGCGTCCCGAGCAGGTCAGCTTCGGCAAGCTCAACAACGTACGGGAGGCGATCGAGATCTGCCGTACGGCGCGGACGATCCTCGGGGCCAACGGGATCTCGCTCGAATATCCCGTCATGCGGCACGCGACCAACCTGGAATCGGTGCTCACCTACGAGGGCACCGTCGAGATGCACCAGCTGGTGCTGGGCAAGGCACTCACCGGGCTCGACGCCTTCCGGTGACCCCGCGCGGGGGCAGGGCCGGTGAGCGGCCCTGCCTCAGCTCTGGTTGAAGAAGCCGTCCTCGCGGCGCCTGGCCGGCTCACCGCTGACGATCTCGGTGTTCGAGGGGGTCAGCAGGAAGACCCGGTTGGCGACCCGCTCGATCGTGCCGCGCAGGCCGAAGGTCAGCCCGGCCGCGAAGTCGACCACGCGCTTGGCGTCGCCCGGCTCCATGGCCGTGAGGTTCACGATGACCGGCACACCCTCGCGGAACAGCTCGCCGATCGCGCGGGCGTCCCGGAAGCTGTCCGGGGTGACCGTGCCGATCCGGCGGCCCTTCTCCTCGGCGGTGTCCGTGGCCACCTTGACCCGGGGGTCGGTGACCCAGGCATCCCCGGGCTGCTCGGTCCCTTCGGAGTAGTCGTCGTCGTAGTAGCGCTCGTCATCGTTGTCGTCGACGAGGCCAAGCCAGGCACTCGCCTTGCGTACCGATCCCATGGACGCCTCCTCTCACAGCGGTCCTTCTTGCTTCCGCATCCCTATGGTCGTCCATGATGCGGATGTCGCGCCAAGTGGATAGACGCCGCACGGGGGGTTTGTGACGGTACTGGTGCAGAGCCAAAACGTCGAGAGCCCAGGTACCCCAAGGGCGGTAGCTCACACGGCTGCTGACTGAGAGTGAAATATGATTGTTTCCGGCGTACGGGTGATGAACGGTGCGTCAGGGTGAACGGACCGAGGCGGTCCGGGGGGCTTTGACGCAGGCTCAGGGGTGCGTCGGCGGGCCCGGGTGCGTCGCGGACGGCGTCAACCGGCGTGTGCGTCCGTCACCGTATACGGACGGGTGGCGCCGGGACGCCCGCCTCGGGATTCACCTTGATCCTGTTTCCGTGACGTAAAACAAAAACATGATCGGGTGACCGCTGCCCGGAGAGGTTCGTTGGCCGAAGCGCAGAACCATTTCTCCCCCCGGTTCTGCACATCCATCAACTCGCCTCATGATTAAGGCACTTCCGTGCAAGCAGCCACCATTCGCACCAGGCTCCTGCGGATCCTGGTCCTGGCCCTCGCCGTCCTGCTGACGCTGCTGGGCGTCGCCGCCGCCGAGCAGGTCTCCGCCTACCGCAACGCCTCCGCCACCGCGGACAACGCCCGGCTGGAGATCACGCTGCAGGGCCTCGTCCACGAACTCCAGAAGGAGCGCGGTCTCACCACCGGATACGTCGGCGGCGTCAAGGAGTTCGCGGGCAAGCTCCCCGCGCAGCGCAAGGCCACCGACACCGCCCGCGACCGGCTCGGCCAGGCGCTCCGGGGCCGTGACGACAGCGCCGCCGGCTCGGTGCGCGAGTCCCTCGGCCGGCTCGACGGCCTCGCCGGCATCCGCAAGCACGCGGACGACCACACCGGCGTGGTGAAGGACACCTTCGACTACTTCACCACCACCATCACCGTCCTCGACCGGCTCGACCTCGGCCTGAGCGACGTCCACGACGCCACCCTGCGCGACGCCTACCAGACGCTGCAGATCCTCGGCAACGCCAAGGAGTTCACCGGCGAGGAGCGCGCCATCGTGCTCGGCTCGGTGCGCGCCGGGCAGTTCCAGGGCGACGACTACAGCAGGTTCATGGAGATCCGGGCCGGCCGCCTCGCCGCCCTCGACGCCTACCCGCGCTCGGCCACCGACGCCCAGCAGCGCCGCCTGGACGCGGCCATGACCACTCCGGACGCCGAGCGCGCGCTGGCGTACGAGGACACCGCCGTCAAGGGCGGCGGGAAGCTGAAGTGGAACGACATCCCGCCCATGCAGTGGTGGGACGCGATGACCGCCACCATCAACGGGCTGCGGGACGTCCAGGTCTCGCTCGGCACCGACGTCGAGAACCGGGCCTCGGCCCTGGAGGGCACTGCCCAGCGCGACCTGCTGCTCTTCCTGCTGCTCGCCCTGGGCACCGTCGCCGCGCTCGGCGCGCTCGCCCTGGACTGTGTACGGTCCGTCTCCGCGCCGCTCGCCGAACTCGCCCAGCAGGCCCGCGAGGTCGCCGGAGAGCGGCTGCCCAAGGCCGTCGCCGCCGTCCAGGACGGCTCCTACGGCGAACACCCCGAGCCGCCCGCCCCGCTCGCCGTCTCCGGCCGGGCCGGTGCCGAGGTCAAGGAGGTCGCCGAGGCCTTCGACCGGGTGCAGCGGGCCGCCTACGACCTGGCCACCGAGCAGGCCGTGCTGCGCCGCAACGCCACCGACTCGCTGGTCAGCCTCGGCCGCCGCAACCAGAACCTGGTGCGCCGCCAGATCAGCTTCATCAACAAGCTGGAGCACGAGGACGCCGACCCCGCCACCCTCGCCAACCTCTTCGAGCTGGACCACCTCGCCACCCGCATGCGCCGCAACGCCGAGAGCCTGCTCGTCCTCGCCGGGGAGTCCAGCCCCCGCCCCTGGTCCACCCCGCTGTCCGTCACGGACGTCCTGCGCGCCTCCCTCGCCGAGGTCGAGGAGTACCGCCGGGTCACCCTGCGCCGGGTCGAGCCGGCCCACCTCACCGGCGCGGTCGTCGCCGAGATCGCCCACCTGCTCGCCGAGCTGATCGAGAACGCGCTGAGCTTCTCCCCGCCGGACTCGGACGTCGAGATCGAGGGCCGCCGCACCAGCGCCGGCTACCTGGTCGCCATCGTCGACCACGGCTTCGGCATGGACGCCCAGGCGATCGCCGAGGCGAACGTACGGCTCTCCGGCACCGCCAGCTTCATGGCCGAGCCGACCCGGTTCCTCGGCCACTTCGTGGTCGGCGCGCTCGCCCGCAAGTGCGGGATCGAGGTGCGTCTCGGGGAAGCGCCGGCCGCCGGAGTGGTGGCCCGGGTGCTCGTCCCGGACAACCTGCTCACCGAGGCCACGACAGCCCCGAAGCAGCAGGCGCCTGCCGCCGTACCGGCCCCGCGCAAGGAGTCGGACGACACGCAGCTCGTCTCCGTCGCCGCCGAGGCCAGGCCCGAACAGCCGCAGAAGAAGGGGGCCTCGGCCGCCCGGACCCGCAACGGGCTCGTGAAGCGACCGCAGCGCAGCGCGATCTCGGAGGCCGTCAGCGAGACGGACCGCCCCAGCCGCCCGGCACCCGCCGAACGCACCCCCGTCCGCAGCCCCGAGGAGGTCTCCGGAATGCTCGCCACCCTGCGCAGCGCGCACATGCGGGGCGGGATCAGCGTGGAGAAGGAGAAAGAGAAAGAGAAAGAGAAAAAGAAGGAGCAGGCTCAGGTGTCCGAGGCGCGTACCGAGGAGGACGGCGAGTGACCACCGTCGACACCCCCAACGACTCGCGGACCTTCAACTGGCTGCTCGCGAACTTCGTCAGGTCCACGGACGGGGTACGGGACGCGGTCGCCGTCTCCTCCGACGGGCTGCTGATCGCCGTCTCGGACGGGCTCGGCCGCACCGAGGCCGACCATCTCGCGGCGATCGTGTCGGGGCTCTCGTCGCTCGCGCGCAGCGCGTCCAAGCGGTACAGCTTCGACGGGGTCAAACTCATCATGATCGAGATGGGGCGCGGCTTCCTGCTGGTCTCCGCCATCCGGGACGGCAGCTGTCTCGGTGTCCTCGCGGACTCCAGCGGCGAGCTGGGCCTCGTCGGCTACGAGATGGCGGTGCTCGCGGAACGGGCCGGTGACCTGCTGACCCCGACGCTCATCGCCGATCTGCGGCAGGCGTTGCCACGATGAGTGCGCGGGAGCCCGCCGAACCCGTCGAGGACACGGCGTTCGTACGGCCGTTCATCATCACCGGCGGGCGGGCCGAGCCGCTCCAGACCGACCTGCGGCTGGAGACGCTGGTCGTGGCCGTGGGCGCGCCGGACGAGTCGCTCACGTTCGAACGCCGGCACATCGTGGCGGTGTGCGCGCAGCCGACGACGGTCGCCGAGGTGGCGCACCGGGTCGGCGTCCCCCTCGGAGTCGCCAAGGTGCTGATCTCCGATCTCGTCGTCGCCGGACAGCTCGCCTGCCGGCAACCCGCGGAGCTGCCGCTCCCGTTGCTCGAAAGGATCAGGGACCATGTCCGGGCGCTCTGAGAAGGTCGTGCCGCTCGCCGTGAAGATCGTGGTGAGCGGGGGACTGGGGGTCGGCAAGACGACGTTCATCGGGGCGATCTCGGAGATCGAGCCGCTGGACACGGAGGCGGCGATCACCCAGGTGTCGGTCGGCGTCGACTCGCTCGCCGGGGTCGAGTCCAAGACCACGACGACCGTGGCGCTCGACTTCGGCCGGATCACGCTGGATCCGGCCGTCGCGCTGTACCTGTTCGGGACGCCCGGGCAGGACCGGTTCTCGTTCCTGTGGGACGACCTGGTGGAGGGAGCGCTGGGCACGGTGGTCCTCGCGGACACCCGCCGGATCGAGGAGTGCTTCCCCGCCGTCGACTACTTCGAGTCCCATGGGGCGCCTTTCGTCCTCGCCGTGAACCGCTTCGACGGCGCCGAGCGGTTCGACCTGGAGGAGGTACGGGAGGCGTTGGGGCTCGGGGCGGACGTGCCGGTGCTGGAGTGCGACGCGCGGGAGCGGGGGTCGGTGCGGGACGTGCTGGGCGCACTGATGGACCGGGTGATCGGGGTGAGGTCCGTACCCAGGAGGAGGGCGGTGGCGGTGCGCTAGTCGCCGTGGGGGCGCGGGTTGTCCGGCGAGTGCCTGTCGTATGTGGTGCTCGCGCAGTTCCCCGCGCCCCTTTGGGGCGCGTCGATGCGGCGTCTGCTTCTGAGGGGAGGGGGGTGCGTGTGAAGGCGAGGGGAGAACGCGAAGGGTCCCCGCCGGTCGCGGGGCGTGCAGGGGGTCAGCTCAACAGGAACAGGACCACACTCGACCGAAGTCGATGTGGGAGCGCTTGACCAGCCACTGCTGCGGATGCATGGGCCAAGTGGAACAGGTCTCCGGTTCTCCGTCAACCGACCTGAGACGCGCTGCTCACACTCTGGACACCCTTGACAGCGAGGGGAAACGGCACCGTAGAGTCGACGGACGGCCCTGCTGAGGGGCTCGGCCGTAAGAACGCCGTGCACCGGCGTTCCGTGTGAAGGCACCCGCACCCCGTGTGCGCGTCCACCGTGTTCGATTGATCCGCCACGGAGCCTTCGCATGTCTTCCGAGACCCTTGCCAGAACCGCCGTTTCCTCCGTCCCCGGCATACCCGGGCCCGAGGCCGTCCGATGAGGCCCCAGCTGGTGATCGTGGGAGCCGGGCCGCGGGGGACCGGACTCCTGGAGCGCATCGCCGCCAACGCGCCCGAGCTGTACGCCGGTTCGGGCCTCGACATCCATCTGGTCGACCCGCATCCGCCGGGCGCCGGGCGGATCTGGCGGGCCGCCCAGTCGCCGTTGCTGTGGATGAACTCGCACGCCGAGGACGTCACCATGTTCACGGACGAGTCGGTGCGGATGGCCGGGCCGGTGCGTGAGGGCCCCACCCTGCACGAGTGGGCGGGCCTGGACGGCCGTACCTTCGCCGACCGGCCGATCCAGGGCCGCTACCTGCGCCACGTCTACGACCGCGCCCTCGCCGACCTCCCGGACGGCATCACCGTCCACCACCACCCGCGCCGGGCGCTGCGGGTCAGCGGGCCGCGCGAGGGCCGCCAGCAGGTCTGGCTGGAGGGCCGGCCGCGTCCGCTCCTCGCCGACCTCGTCGTCCTCGCCCTCGGCCACCTGGACGCCGAACTCGACCCGGAACAGGCCGCGTTGGCCGAGTACGCCGAGGCGCACGGCCTGGTCCACCTGCCGCCCGACTTCACCGCCGACAGCGACCTGTCCGCGCTGCGGCCCGGCGAACCGGTGCTGGTGCGGGGGTTCGGGCTCGCCTTCGTCGACCTGATGGTGCTGCTCACGGAGGGGCGCGGCGGCCGTTACGACGGCGACACCTACGTGCCGTCCGGGCAGGAGCCGGTGCTGTACGTCGGGTCGCGGCGCGGCGTGCCGTACCACTCGAAGATCGGGTACGACTGGACCGGCGAACGCCCGCCGCTGCCCCGCTTCCTCGGCCCCGCCGAGATCGACGCACTGCTGGCCCGGCCGGGCGGCTTCGACTTCCGGCGGGACGTGTGGCCGTTGGCGGAGAAGGAGCTGGGCTTCGCGCACTACCACCGGCTGTTCACCGTCCATCCCGAGCGGACGGCCGTCGCCTGGCGGGACTTCGAGGAGAAGTACGCCGCCGCCGAGGGCGAGGCGGAGGTGCGGGCGCTGGTGGCGGCGGCCGTACCGGATCCGGCCGACCGGCTCGATCTCGCGGCGCTGGACCACCCGCTGGACGGGGTGCGGTACGGGTCGCACGAGGAGTTCCAGGCCGGGCTGCGCGGCTATGTCGAGGCCGACCTGGACCGCCGGCACGATCCCGCGTACAGCGCCGACCTGGCGGTGTTCCTCGGACTGCTCTCCGTCTACGGGCAGTTGGTGCGGCTCGGCGACATCGGGTCCTGGTGGCACGGTTTCTTCAGCTACCTCGCCTCCGGGCCGCCCGGCCCCCGGCTGCGGCAGCTGCTCGCGCTGTCCCGGGCCGGGGTGCTGCGGTTCGTCGGCGCCGGGATGACGGTGACGGCCGAGGACGGGGTGTTCCGGGCGTCCGCCGACACCGTGCCCGGGTTCTCCGTCGCGGCGCGGGCCCTGGTCGAGGCGCGGCTGCCGGAACCCACCGTGGGCCGGGCCCGGGACGCGTTGCTGCGCGGGCTGCCCGCGGACGAGGCCGCCGAGACGGCCGACGGGCTGCTCCGGGTGGACCCCGCCGACGGGCGGATCCTCGACGGGGGCGGCCGGCCGCATCCCCGGCGGTTCGCGCTCGGGCCGTTCACGAACGGCCGTACGCCCGGCGCTTTCACCCGTCCGCGCACCGGAGGGCCCGCGTTCCGGCAGAACGACGCCACGGCGCGCGCGGCGCTGGCCTTCCTGGCCGACCTGGCGGGGGTCGTGTCATGAGCGGGCGGCACGGCCGGTGTCCGGCCGGTTCACAGGCCGTTTCGCCGACCGGTCCACGGGCTGTCTCACGGGCCGTCTCACAGGGTGTCTTACAGGGAGGTTCGTGGTGATGACCGGTTCGTACGGCCGGGGGCTGCTGCATCTGGCCGCCGCCGTGGACCAGGTCGGCGTGTTCGACGCGGAGCGCTACGTCGAGCTGGTGCGGCTGGCCGAGAGCGGGGGGCTGGACTTCGTGACGCTCGACGACCGGTTCGGGTGGCCGGAGACCGACGCGCTCACCGTACTGGCGCAGGTGGCCCCGGCCACCCGGCGGATCGGGCTGGTGCCGGTGACGACCGGCCCCGAGGCCGCCGTCGCCCACCTCGACCGGGTCAGCCGGGGCCGGGCCGGCCGGTGGAGCGAGGACCCGGGGCCCGCGCCGGAGCAGCCCGTCCGGGTGGCCGACGCCACCGAGCCCGCCGCCCGGCAGGCCGCAGGCCGGTACGCCGACGTCGCCCTGGTGCGGGCCGCGAGCTCCGCGCAGGCCGCCGCCGTACGCGACGAACTGCGGCAGCGGGCGGCGGAGTTCGGGCGGGAGCCGGACGCCCTGCGGGTGCTGGTGAGTCTCGTGGTGGACCTGGGCGACGGGGAGCGCGCGGCCGAGCCGGGGCACGGGGGCGGCGGGCCCCGGCAGACCGTGCAGGGGCCGCTGTACCGGGGCGGTCCGGTGGATCTGGCGGAGCTGGTCGCAGGCTGGCACGGCGAGGGTGCCGCCGACGGCTTCCACCTGGTCCCCGCAGAGCCGCGCCGCGACCTGGAGCGGCTGGTCAACGGCACCGTGGCGCTCCTCCAGCACCGCGGTCTGTTCCGCACCTTCTACCCGGGCAGCACCCTGCGCGAGCACCTCGGCCTCGCCCGGCCCGCCGGGCAACTCGCGGCGCCGTGAAATACCTTGCGCGTAGGAGAGACACGACATGGGTGACGACGAAGACCAGGGAAGGGCTGATCGGATGAACGCGGACGCGGCCGGGGACTGGAAGCGCTGGCACGAACACCGCGAGGAGACGGTGTCGGCGCCGTACGGGCCGCTCGCGCTGGTCGGCAGCCTCCCCCAGTGCCTGAACGGCCTGGGGGGACCCCCAGATCGAGGACCACCCGGACGGCCGGCTCCCCGACCTGCCCGGCATAGGGGTGGCCGACGGGGACGGCGTCGTGCTCACCGCGACGGCGGCCGACGGCCTGGCCCTGGACGGCGAGCCCTTCGCCGGTGAGGTCCGGCTCTGGGGCGTACGGGAGTAAGACCCGGCCGCCGGGACCCGCCGCGCCTTCCGGGGCATCGACGCCACCCCGTACGACCCGCGCTGGTCGGTGCCGGGACGCTTCACGCCCTACGACGGCGATCCGCACACCGTCCGGGTCGACACCACCGGCGGAGCGGGCGGCTTCCGGTTCAGGTTCCTCTATTCGGCCGCCCCGGCCGCCGACGGCTCCACCACCGTCGACTTCAACCGGGCGCAGCTGCCGCAGTGCGCCTTCGCGGACCACTTCATCTGCCCTTTCCCGCCGCCGGGCAACACGCTTGACGTCGCCGTCGAGGCGGGGGAGCGGAAGCTCGTCTGAGGCATTCGACGGGCGTTCGACGGACATTCGACAGGGTGTCAACTCACCCGGACCGCGACAGGATCACGCAAAGGCGGCATGGTTCGAACAAGGTCGCACGGCCGAAAGGCACCCTTGCGGGTACCGGTCGTTCGCCCGAATACTCCCCCACAGCGCTTGTCAGGGGCATTGCGTGTCCGAAATCCGGGCGCCACCCACTGGCTGCGCCTCACGGGCCCCGACCCCACGCGGGCCCCCGACTTCCCCTGGGAGGGAACGAAAAGTGAGGATCAAGCGCACGACCCCCCGCAGTGGTATCACGAGACGGACCCGGCTGATCGCCGTGGGCACCGGCTTCCTGGCCGCGGCGGCGCTCGCCGTCCCCACCGCGAGCGCGAGTGACACCCACACCTTCAGCACCACCGAGCTGAAGGCCGTGAACGGCTCCGTCCTGAAGGCGGACGTCCCCGGCACCGCCTGGGCCGTCGACAGCAAGACCAACCGTGTCGTCCTCACCGTGGACTCCACGGTCTCCAACGCCGAGATCGCCAAGATCAAGCGGCAGGCGGGCGTCAACTCCGGCGCGCTCACCATCAAGCACACCCCCGGCACCTTCAAGAAGCTGATCACCGGCGGCGACGCCATCTACGGCGGCGCCTACCGCTGCTCGCTCGGCTTCAACGTGCACAGTGGCAGCACGTACTACTTCCTGACAGCCGGGCACTGCGGTGAGGTGGCCTCGACCTGGTACAGCAACTCCGGCCACACCACGGTCCTGGGCACCAACGTCGGCTACAGCTTCCCGACGAACGACTTCGCGCTGGTCAAGTACACCAACACCTCGATCGCGCACCCGAGCGCGGTCGGCAGCCAGACCATCTCCAGCGCGGCCACGCCCAGCGTCGGGACGACGGTGTACCGCCGCGGTTCGACCACCGGCACGCACAGCGGCCGGGTCACCGCGCTCAACGCCACCGTCAACTACGGCAGCGGTGACATCGTCTACGGCATGATCCAGACCACGGTCTGCGCCGAGGGCGGCGACAGCGGCGGCCCGCTCTACGGCGGTTCCGTGGCCTACGGTCTGACCTCCGGCGGCAGCGGCGACTGCACCTCCGGCGGTACGACCTTCTTCCAGCCGGTCACCGAGGCGCTGAGCTACTACGGCGTCAGCGTCGGCTGACGACCCCTCGGAACGGCTCCGGGCCGGATCCGGACCGGCTCTTCCGGCGAACCCCCGTACGCAACCGGCGTACGGGGGCTCGCCCTTGTACGGCCCCGGAGTTACCGTCGAAGGACCGTTGGAGTCAGTCACCCTCTGGGGGCCGGCATGGTCGAGGCGTTGGTGGCGGCCGGGGCCGCTCTCGTGTCCGTCGGAGCGGTCTACGCGCTGGCCGCGGCACGGGTCGTCAGACAGTACGAGCGGGGCGTGGTGTTCCGCCTCGGCCGGCTGCGACCGAAGGTGCGCGATCCCGGGTTCACCATGATCGTCCCCTTCGTGGACCGGCTCCAGAAGGTCAACATGCAGATCGTCACGATGCCCGTGCCCGCGCAGGAGGGCATCACCCGGGACAACGTGACCGTACGCGTGGACGCCGTCGTCTACTTCAAGGTGACCGCGCCCGCCGAGGCGGTCGTCCGGGTCGAGGACTACAAGTTCGCGGTCTCGCAGATGGCGCAGACCTCGCTGCGGTCCATCATCGGCAAGAGCGAGCTGGACGACCTGCTGTCCAACCGCGAGAAGCTCAACCAGGGCCTGGAGCTGATGATCGACAGCCCGGCCGTGGAGTGGGGCGTCACCATCGACCGCGTCGACATCAAGGACGTCTCGCTGCCCGAGACCATGAAGCGGTCCATGGCCCGGCAGGCCGAGGCCGACCGGGAGCGCCGGGCCCGGGTCATCAACGCCGACGCCGAACTGCAGGCGTCCAAGAAGCTCGCGGAGGCGGCGAAGGAGATGTCGGAGCAGCCCGCCGCACTCCAGCTGCGGCTGCTCCAGACGGTGGTGGCGGTCGCCGCCGAGAAGAACTCGACGCTGGTGCTGCCGTTCCCGGTGGAGCTGCTGAGGTTCCTGGAGCGGGCACAGCAGCAACTTCCCCCGGCCGCGGGGGCCGATGGTGCCGGCGGGGCAGCAGGGGCGAATTCCGGCCAGGGGTAGCCGGTGAGGGGGCAGGGGCGTACGTCACTGTCGGCCGCCTGTCGCTCGCGTGCGGTGTTTGCAGTGCGAATCCTCCTGAAGTGACAGGCGGTCGGCAGCTCGGCGGTTGTGCACGATCCGTGCACAGGGGGCGCACAACATCCGCGCACGCGAGACCTGAAGTCGACCTTGTGTGCTCCCTGTGGGTCTCGGAATAGTAGGCGGCCGTCAACCAGCCTTCCGGTCTCCGAGGTCCCCACAACCTTGCGGGCCGACCCCCCACAGGAGGACATGAGTTGAAGCACCGACGCATACCCGGGCGCCGGACGGCGCTCGCCGGCGCGGCTGTCGCCGCGCTCGTCGCCGCCGGAGTGACCTTCCAGAGTGCGAACGCGAGCGAGCCCGCCAAGTCCGCCGCACCGCGGATCCTGTCCGCCCCGGCGGCCGGAAAGCTCGCCTCGACACTCGCCGCCGACCTCGGCACCGACGCGGCGGGCACCTACTACGACGCCCGGTCGAAGAACCTCGTCGTCAACGTGCTCGACGGCACCGCCGCGAAGGCCGTCGAGGCGGCCGGGGCGAAGGCGAGAGTCGTCGCCAACTCCCTCGCCGCACTCGACGGCGCGCGCACCGCCCTGAAGCAGGACGCGACCATCCCCGGCACCTCGTGGGCGACCGACCCGGTCGGCAACAAGGTCGTCGTCACCGCCGACAGGACGGTCACCGGCACCGACCTCGCCAAGCTCACCAAGGTCGTCGACGGACTCGGCCGGAAGGTCGAACTCCGGCACTCGAAGGGGGAGTTCAAGCCCTTCATCGCCGGCGGCGACGCGATCAGCGGCTCGGGCGGGCGCTGCTCGCTCGGCTTCAACGTGGTCAAGGACGGCCAGCCGTACTTCCTGACCGCCGGGCACTGCACCGAGGCCATCTCCACCTGGTCGGACTCCGCCGGGAACGTGATCGGCCAGAACGCCCAGTCCAGCTTCCCCGGCAACGACTTCGGGCTGGTCAAGTACACCTCGGCCGTGGACCACCCGAGCGAGGTCGACCTCTACGACGGCTCCGCCCAGCAGATCACCGGCGCGGCCGAGGCCACCGTCGGCATGAAGGTGACCCGCAGCGGCTCCACCACCCAGGTCCACGGCGGCACGGTCACCGGCCTCGACGCCACCGTGAACTACTCCGAGGGCACGGTAGGCGGGCTCATCCAGACCGACGTGTGCGCCGAGCCCGGCGACAGCGGCGGCTCGCTCTTCTCGGGCAGCAGCGCGATCGGCCTGACCTCGGGCGGCAGCGGCGACTGCACCTCCGGCGGGGAGACGTTCTTCCAGCCGGTGACGGAGGCGCTGTCCGCGACCGGGGCCCGGATCGGCTGACGCCCGCCGCTGTCCGGACCGGCGACACCCGCCGGGACACGGCGGGTGTCGCACCCGGCTGCCCGGCTGCCCGGCTGCCCGGCTGCCCGGCCGGTCGCCCTTCGCCCCGCGAGGGGTAGAACGTTCCAGGCGGGCGGTCAGCGAGGAGCCGGGCCGGTCGTCGAGCGTTCGACCAGGCGGGGCGTGAGCACGGTCTCCCGCGGGGTGCCGCCCCTGATGAGGTCCAGTACCGCGGTCACCGCGGCGTCCGCCATGCCGGCCGCGTCCTGGGAGACGGTGGTGAGCTGCACATGCGGCATCTTCGCCAGCCGCGAGTCGTCGTAGCCGACCACGGAGATCTCCCCGGGCACCTTGCGGCCCCGATGCGCGAGTACGTCCAGGACGCCGGTGGCCGTCCGGTCGTTGAAGGCGATGACCGCCGTGGGCGGCGGCACCTGACGGTCCAGCAGGTAGCGCACGCCCTCCGCCCCGGCCTCCTCGGTCAGGCCGCCCGCGAGCACGTCGGCGGAGTCGGCCAGCCCGTGGTCCGCCATCCCCTGCAGAAAACCGAGCCGACGGTCGGAACTGCCCGGGGCGCCGGCCCCGTCGATGTGCGCGATCCGCCGGTGCCCGAGGCCGACGAGGTGGTCGACCGCGAGCCTGATGCCCACCAGGTCGTCACCGCGGACGGAACCCACGCCCGGCAGACCGCTGCGGCGGGCGACGAGAAGGGTCGGCAACCGGCGGCCCAGGCGTTCGAGTTCCTCGCCGGACAGGCGGCTGCCCAGCAGGACGGCGGCCTCGCAGCGTTCACGGAGCAGGGCGTCGACCGCCGTGGACTCCGCGCGGCTGGGGGCCACCGCGCTGATCACCGCCTCGTAGCCGTGCCGGGCCGCGGCGGCGTAGAGATGCTCGACGAGATCGCCGTGGAAGGGCTGCTGGAGCTCGAAGACGACACCGAGCACCCGCGAACTGGACCGCCGCAGCTTCTGGGCGCGCTGGTCCGGGACGTATCCCAGCTCGTCGGCGATCCGGAGCACGCGCCGCCGGGTCTCGTCGCTGGCCCCCGGGACACCGCGGATCACGATCGAGACGAGGGCGGTGGAGATACCGGCGGCTCGCGCCACGTCCGCCATGGTCGGGCGCCCCTTGCGCGGGGAGCCGGCGGCGGTCTGCGCGGGGAGCGACTCCTCGTCGCCGTCGCCGGCGTCGCCGTCCAGCTCCGTCACTTCGCCACTTCCCCACCTGGTCGAATGCGGTTCAGCCGCCCGGCCGGACGGCCCTCCGCCGAGCATATCGACCCCTTGACCCGATCCCCGGAGTGCGCTTACCTTCCCGACTAGAACGTACTAGTCTCTGGGAGCACCGACATGGTCGTCGCCGACGATTCCCCCGACCGTCTCCGGCCCTTCGTGCTGGCCGCCAGTGCCGAAATGCTCTACCAGGACCGGCCGTTCACCGAGCGCGTGACCCGGATCGCCGAGCGCGGCTTCCAGGTGGAGATCTGGGACTGGTCGGCCAAGGACCTCGACGCCCTGGCCGCCACCGGCGCGACCTTCTCCTCCATGACCGGCTACCTCACCGGCAACCTCACCGACCCCGACGGCATCGACGCACTGCTCTCCTCGGCCCGCACCTCTCTGGAGGCAGCCGCCAGGATCGACTCCCCGCGCCTGAACCTGCACGGCACCGGTCTCGACGACCGGGGCCTCCCCGTCCGCCCCGTCGAGGCCGTCACGCCCGGCATGTGGCTCACGGCCGCCGACACCCTGCGGCGCGTCGCGGAGCTGGGTGAGGCCGCGGGCCGGGTCTTCACCCTGGAGAACCTCAACCTGGCCGTCGACCACCCGGGCACCCCCTTCGCCCGTGCCGCCGACACCCTGGCCCTCGTCCGCGCCGTGGACAGCCCGTACCTGCGCATGAACCTGGACCTGTACCACGCCCAGATCGGCGAGGGGAACCTCGTCGAACTCTGCCGTCGGGCACTGCCCTACATCGGTGAGATCCAGGTCGCCGACGTCCCCGGACGCTGCGAACCGGGCACCGGCGAGATCCACTACCCCGCCGTCGCACGCGCCCTGCACGGCTTCGGCTACACCGGCGTGATCGGCCTCGAAGGCTGGGCCCGCGACGACTCCGACGCGGCCCTGGACGCCTTCCGCGACGCCTTCACCGTCGCCGCGCCGGCCCCGTCCGGCAACGGCACGACGTCCGCCGGACCCACTGCGGCCGTGGTCGGTTCCTGAGCCGGTTCCGCCGGTTCCGCCCGTTCCGTGTCGGCGGAAGCGGAAGCGGAAGCGGTCAGTCGGCCAGCGCCGCCGGCCGTATCGCCCCGGGTCCGTAGCGGCGGCGGGCACGGTCCGCGGCGGCTTCGGCGGCGCGGGCGCGCTCGTCGCCCGGATCCATGGAGAGCTGCCGGCTGGCGTTGCCTTCCGGCAGCAGGGCGTCGGCACGGACCGCGAAGGCGCGGACTCTCGCTCGCTGGAGCCCCAGTACGTCCAGCAGGCCCAGGGCATGTGTCGCGAGGACGGGCGAGTGGTTGGTCGGCTCCGGCAGTGTGCGGGTGCGTGTGGTGGAGCTGCGGTCGGCGTACCGCACCGTGAGGGTGAGCCGGCCCGCGACCTGGTGTTCGCCGCGCAGGCGCTGTCCTACCCGGTCGGCGAGTCCGAGGACCGCTCGGTGCTGCTGTGCCGGGTCGAGACAGTCCCGCTCCAGCAGCAGATCGGCGATCAGGTGTGCCGTGGGCTCCGCGGGGGTGACCGGACGCGGGTCGTGGCCACGGGCGCGTTCGGACAGCAGCCGGGCGGGGCCCGCTCCGAGCAGTCGTTGCAGGGTTCCCGCGGGCAGGTCGACGACCTGCCCGATGGTGTGCAGTCCGTACCGGCCGAGCGTCTCCGCCGTGCTGCGGCCGATCCCGGGCAGCGCGGTGACCGGCCGTGGATACAGCCAGTCGGCCGCCTGTGCGGCGGGGACCCAGGTGGTGTCGCCGGGCGCGGAGGCGTCGGCCGCCATGGCCGCCAGCATGCGGTTGGCCGCGAGCCCGGCGCTGCTGTCGATGCCGTAGAGCGCCTTCAGTCTCATCATCGCCGTCTGGACCACGTCGTAGGGCGACAGGCCGAAGTACCGGAGCGCCGACGTCAGGTCGAGTTGGACGGCGTTGGGCGGAACGGTCTGGACGTGCGGCGTGATTCCGGACATCAGTTCGATTACGTCGCCGTACCGGACCTCGGTCAGCGGGGCGTGCAGATGGAGGTGGGCGATGTGCCGCTGCCGTGCACTCGTCCCGCTCGTCCCGTTCACCTTGCTCATCCCGCTCATCCCGCTCATCCCGCGCTCCCGGGGCTTCGGTGGCCGAACTTCTTCAGGTCGGCCGAGCGGGTGCCGGCCGGCTGGAGGTCGGCGTACGGGTGGAGGCGGGCGCCCGCGGTGCCGTCGGCCAGGGTGCGCCGCGGCTGGGCGGGCGTCGGGTGCGGGCGGGTCCGGCCGAGGAGGGCGAGGGCGGCCTCGGGGCCGTTGTCCCGACGCGCGGCGGCGATCTCGTCCAGGTCCCAGGCCATGGTCCCGACGACGGTACGGCGGGTGCCGCGCACCTGGACCGTGCCGCGCACCAGCAGCAGCCCGCTGTGGAAGACGGTGTGCGCGCAGGCCGGGTGGGAGTCCTCGAAGAAGGCCAGGTCGACGAGTCCGGAGCCGTCCTCCAGGGTGACGAAGATGATCCGCTTGCCGCTCGCGATCGGCGGGGTCTGGGTCGAGGCCCGCACCCCCGCGACCAGGACCTGCCGGCCGGCGCGCAGGCCCGCCAGGTGGGCCGCGTTGGTCGCGCCGATCTCGCGGAGCAGCCGGTGATGGTGCTCCATCAGGTGCCGGGAGACGTCGATGCCGAGGGTGTTCAGCTCGGCGCTCAGGGCCTCGCGGCCGGTCAGCTCCGGCAGCCCGCTCGGTTCCGCCCCGCCGACGGCGCCCGCGTCGATGGGCAGCTGGCCCTTGCCCGCGGACCGCACCCGGGAGGCCCGGTGGAGTTCGGCGATCTGGAGCAGCAGATCGCGCCGGGTGAGGCGGCCGTCGTGCAGACAGGTCAACGCGCCGATCTCGGCGAGGCGTTCGGCGACCGGTCTGCTGGGGCGGGCCCGCTGCCAGAAGTCGGAGAGCGATCCGTACGGCTGCCCCTCCTCGATCCGGGCACTCTCCTCCCCGCTGATGCCGCGCACCCCGGACAGGGCGAGCCGCACCCCCCACCGGTCTCCGTCGGTCTTCTCCACGGTGTGCTTCACCCGGGAGTCGTTGACGTCGACGGGCAGGACCGGAACCCCGCCCCGGCGGGCGTCGGCGACCAGGACCCGCTTGGGCCACATCCCTGGGTCGTGTTCGAGCAGGCCGGCCAGCAGGAACGCCGGGTAGTGCGCCTTGAGCCAGGCACTCTGCAGGGCGGGCACGGCGAAGGCGACCGCGTGGGCGCGGCAGAAGCCGTACGCGCCGAAGGCCTCGACGGTCTTCCACACCTCGTCCCGGACGGCCGCGCTGTAACCGCGCCCGCGGGCCCGCTCGTGGAACCAGTCCCTGATCCTGGGCAGTTGCTCCTTGTCGCCGAGCGCCCGCCGGGTGATCTCCCCGAAGGCCCGGTCGCACCCCGTCAGCACCCGCAGCGTCTCGATGATCTGCTCGTGCCAGATGGTCACGCCGTAGGTGTCGGCGAGGACGGGTTCGAGGTCCGGGTGGGCGTAGTCGGGTGTGCCGCCGTGGCGGGCGGCGATGTAGCGCTCGGGCATGCCGCCGGCGACCGGACCGGGACGGAAGAGGCTGATGTCGGCGATGACGTCCTGGACGTCGCGGGGCTGGAGCCGGGACAGCAGGTCCTGCTGGCCGGGGGACTCCAGCTGGAACAGGCCGAGGGTCTGGCTGGCCTGGATGAGCTTGAAGGCGAAGACGTCGTCGAGCGGTACCTGCCCGGGGTCGTCGAGGTCGATGTGGTTGCCGGTGGTGCGTTCGATCTCGGTGACGGCGTGGGCCATCGCGGACTGCATCCGGACGCCCAGGACGTCGAGTTTGATATTGCCCAGCGCCTCGATCTCCTCCTTCGCCGCCATGGCCATGGGGTAGTCGCCCTGCGGCGTGGGCTGCACCGGCAGCCGGTCCAGGAGGCCGGCGTCGCTGATGACCACGCCGCAGGGGTGCATGGCCATGCCGTGGACCAGGGAGTCGAGGCCCTCGGCGAGCTCCCACAGCGGGCCGTACCGGTGTGCCTCGGCGGCCAGTTGCCGTAGTTCGGGCAGTTCGGCGAGGGCACTGCCGATGTCGCAGGCGCGCAGGTGCGGGAAGCTCTTGGCGATCCGGTCGACGTCGGCGGGCGGGATGCCGAGGGCGAGGCCGGTGTCCCGCAGGGCCCGGCGGGCGCGGTAGGTCTCGGGCATGGCGGTGACCGCCACCCGCTCCTTGCCGAAGCGTTCGAAGATCGTGTCGTAGCACTCCAGACGGCGGGCGGACTCCACGTCGATGTCGATGTCGGGCAGTGACTCCCGGCGCATGCTGAGGAAGCGTTCGAACAGCAGGCTGTGGTCGAGCGGGTTGGCGGTGGCGATGTCCAGGGCGTGGCAGACCAGGGAGCCGGCGCCGGAGCCGCGGGCCGCGACCCGGATGCCCTTGGCCCGGATGTCGGCGACGACCTGTCCGACGGCGAGGAAGTACGCGTCGTAGTTCCAGTGGGAGATGACGGCGAGCTCCTCGTCCAGCCGGGCGAGCGCCTTCCGGTCGCCGTCGAGGCCGCGCCGGGCCAGGCCGGCTTCGGACTTCTGCCGCAGCAGCCGGGCCGCGCCGCCGGCTCCGGGCTCGGCGCCGAAGAGCGCCGGTTCGGGGAGGTGCGGGGTGCCGAGGCCGAGGTCGGCCGCCGGATCCACGGTGCAGGCGGTCGCGGTGGCGGCGGTGTCCGCCATCAGCCGGTGGGCTCTGCGGGCGTCCGTTCCTGCGCAGTCGGTGACCATGCGGGCGACGGCCGCCATCCCCTTCCCGTCCCTGAGCCAGCGTTGCCCACTGTCCAGCCGGCGCCGGTCGATCGGCCTGAGCAGCCGGGCGGCGTCCAGGACGTCGGCGAGGCGGTGCTGGTCGGGGTCGGCGTAGCGGACGGCGTTGGAGAGGACGGCGGTGGTGCCGGTGCGGTCGGCCAGGGCGAGGGTGCGGGCGGCCAGGCGCAGGGATCCCGGACCCGTGCCGGAACGTTTCTGCGCGACGGCTTCCAATCGAACATCCCTCCCGAAGATCTCCTGCCAGGGCGCCAGCAGCTTCACCGCGACGTCCTCCCGCCCCACCGACAGCGCCCGCACCGGCTCCGAGAGCGGGCCGAGCAGCACGGTCAGGCCGGGGCCGCCGTACTCGCGCAGCGCCTCCCACGGCACCACCGGCGGCACGCCGGACACGGCCCCGACGTGGGCGGCCGACGTGATCCGGCACAGCCGGGCCCAGCCCGCCCGGTCCTGGGCGAGCAGCACGAACCGCAGCGGCGGCTCGGCCACGTGCGCGCCGCCGCGCGCCGGGGTACGGCGCCGGAGGGCGGGCGGTGGAGGCGCCAGGGCCGCCACCGCGAGGTCGATGCCGAAGACCGGCCGGACCCCCTCCTTCGCACAGGCCCGTGCGAATCGAACAGCTCCGGTGACCGTGTCCCGGTCGGTGAGCGCGAGTGCGGACACGCCCCGCTCCGCCGCCCGCCGGACGAGCTGCTCGGGATGGGAGGCGCCGTAGCGAGCGGAGTAACCGGACGCGACGTGCAGATGGGCGAAGCCCGTCATGCCGCACCTCCATCACTCCACCCCTTTTCAGCCACAAACCCGATACACCCGATATGTTCATCGTACTCGCGTTCGATTACTCTAACCCCATCAGCCCCGGTCAGCGACTCTTAATCGAACGTGCGGACGATTCTTTGAGGGGTGGGCGGTGTTCGAAACGGGCGTCGCCCGGTCAGTTCCCGGACCGGACGGAGCAGTTGGGGGAAATCGCCGCCGGGTGACGAATGTCAGGGGAGGGGGGGAATCGAACTTTAGGGACATTCCTGCACGGGGTGGACAGTGCTGGTGTCCGATCCGGTGCGCCCATGGGTGCGTCGGTCGGTCGCGGAGGTCGTGCGGGGCTGGTGTTGCGGGAGTGTTTGGGGCGTATTACGCCCTATGGTCTTCTCGGGCCCAGCTGGTGACACTCCGTCAGGTGAGTGGCGTGCGACCGGTTACTCGGAAGTTTTACCGACGCGTAACTTCACGCTTGCACTACTCGTCCGTAACTTGATGGGTGAACAGCATCCTTCGTGATCCGGATCACAGGGCGTAAGGCCGTCGTACCTCCCTTGAGCCGCAAGGAGATCACCCGATGCTGCCCTGGAAACGAGTGCTCAGACCCCTCACCGCGCTGCTCCTCGCCGCCGCCGTCGCCACCGTTCCCGCCGCCACCGCCCACGCCTCCAGTGCCCCCACGACCGGCTGGAACGACTACTCCTGCCGTCCCTCCGCCGCCCACCCCCGCCCGGTGGTCCTGGTCCACGGCACCCTCGGCAACTCCGTCGACAACTGGCTCTCCCTCGCCCCGTACCTGGAGGACCGCGGCTACTGCGTCTTCTCCCTCGACTACGGTCAGCTGTCCGGCGTCCCCGTCTTCTACGGCCTCGGCCCCATCGACAAGTCGGCAGAGCAACTCTCCGCCTTCGTGGACAAAGTGCTCGCCGCGACCGGCGCCGCCAAGGCCGACCTCGTCGGCCACTCCCAGGGCGGCATGATGCCCCGCTACTACCTGAGGTTCCTCGGCGGCGCCGCCAAGGTGAACGCCCTCGTCGGCCTCGCCCCCGACAACCACGGCGCCACCCTCAGCGGCCTCACCAACCTGCTGCCGTACTTCCCCGGCGCCTCGGACCTGATCAACGCCACCACCCCCGGCCTCGCCGACCAGATCCCCGGCTCCGCCTTCCTCACCAAGCTCAACGCGGGCGGCGACACCGTCCCCGGCGTGCAGTACACGGTCATCTCCACCAAGTACGACGAGGTGGCCACGCCCTGGCAGAGCCAGTTCCTGAGCGGCTCCGACGTCCACAACGTCCTGCTCCAGGACCTCTGCTCGCTCGACCTCTCCGAGCACGTGGCGATCGGGCTCTTCGACCGGATCGCCTTCCACGAGGTGGCCAACGCGCTCGACCCGGCCCACGCCACCGCCACCACCTGTGCGTCGGCGTTCAGCTGAGCCGCCTGCCCAACTGAACGCCGCCGGGGCCTGTCCGGCCTGAGC
Organism: Streptomyces sp. NPDC048278; assembly: GCF_040652195.1. Lineage (NCBI taxonomy): Bacteria > Bacillati > Actinomycetota > Actinomycetes > Kitasatosporales > Streptomycetaceae > Streptomyces > Streptomyces sp. NPDC048278. The sequence goes on along the minus strand of NZ_JBEZLP010000021.1, from coordinate 116,550 downwards.
CGCCGGTCAGGCCCCGGAGCCATGAGGATCAGCGCCGCGGCGCCCGCCGCCGTACCGACAGGAAGAGCGCGCTGGAGCCCAGCGCCAGGGCGGCGGCCCCGCCGATCGCCAGATACGGCGTGGAGCCGTCGCCGCCGGTCGCGGCGAGCGCCGTCGTCCCCGGGCTTCCGGCCTGCTCGGGGGCGTTGGCCCGCGCCGGGGCGCCGGTCTGATCGGCAGTCTGATCGACGGTCCGATCGGCGGTCGGATCGGCCGAGGTGCTCGCGTCGTCGTCGCCGTGACCGCCGTGCTCGATCGTCGACTTGTCGGCACCGGCCGCGATCTGCTCGTCGCTGGGGGCGGAGGCGGTGGGGGCGGAGGGGGCCGGGGCCTTGCCCGTGTGGGTGTCGTCACCGCCCCCGAACTCCACGTCCGAGCAGGAGTAGAAGGCCTCCGGGCTGTCCGAGCGCTGCCAGACCGCGTACAGCAGCTGGCGGCCGGTCCGTTCGGGGAGCGTGCCGGAGAACGTGTAGAAACCACCGGCGGCGACCGGGTCGGTGGCCGTCGCCACCGGACGGTCCAGGTCCAGGTCCGCCCAGGCGAGCGGCTTGGCCGGGTCGTAACCCGCCTTGGTGAGATACACCTTGAAGGTGCCCTTGTGCGGCGCGGTCACCCGGTACCTGAAGGTGTACGACCCGCTGCTCACGTCCGTCGCCGGCCAGTCGGCGCGGGCCAGGTCGAGGCCCTTGAACTCGTCGTTGCCCGCGCTGCACAGCTTTCCGTCCGGGATCAGCGCCTGGTGCCGGCCGTTCGCGTCGCCGATGCGGATGCCGTTCCAGTCGTAGAGGGCCTGCGTGCCGCCGGCCGCCACCGCGGCCCTGCACGCGTCGGACTTCGGGCTCTCCGGGTTCTCCGCGTAACACTGGGCGACCCGGCTGACCGGATCGCCCATCGTGCCGTGCGCGGACGCGGGCGCGGCGGCGAACGTGACCGCAGCCATGCCGAGCGCGGCGGCGACGGCGGCCTGACGGCGTGTTGCGAGCATGCGGAGACTCCTCGGAACGGTCCTCGGGGCGGGCTCGGTCCCGCCGCAGCGGATCCCGTGTGGGTGGATCCCGTGGGGGCGATCAGAAAGCTAGCCCCAAGGAACCGTGAAATCGCCTGCTGGGAGCGGGCGAAGGAGATCCTTATGGTCGCCTTAAGGGAGTGTTCGGACTGCGCTGAGGTAGCTAGCGTTCACGCCATGACGAACGACGGGATCAGGCCCGCCCGGGCCGCCGACGTACCGGCCGTGAAGGCCGTGACCGACATGGCGTACCACCACTACATCGCCCGGATCGGGGTGGTGCCGCAGCCCATGGAGGCGGACCACACGGCGAATGTGGCCGCGGGCCGGGTGTTCGTGGTCGGGGAGCCGGTGACCGGGCTCGTCGTCATCGAGGTCCACGACGACCACCTGTTCCTCGACAGCATCGCCGTCCACCCCGACGCGCACGGCACGGGGGTGGGACGGCGGCTGCTGGAGTTCGTGGACGCACGCGCGCGTGCGCTGGGCCTGCCCGAGGTCAGGCTCTACACGCATGCGCTGATGTGGGAGAACCGGAAGATCTACCCGAAGTACGGGTACGAGGTCGTCGAGCGGCGGACGGACGGGCCGTACGACCGCATCCACTACCGCAAGCGGCTGGACTGAAGGGCGCGGGGCGCACGGTCAGCCGTCCGGCCACCAGGTGCGTGCGATGTCCTTGCGCACCTCGGGGCGTCCGGCGGGGCGTTCGTCGGCCTCCTCGCGGATCCGGCGGCTTTCCGTCCTCTTCAGGGGCTTCTGCACGGTTGTGCGGCGCATGGCTGCCTCCTTCAGTGCCTACCGAGTTCCGTGATGCCACGGTGGTAGACGCTTTTGGCGAGAGTTCCTCATCGGTGCCGGTCTGTCAGTGGTCGCAGTCACATGGATCGAGTGTCAGTGGTGGGTGTCACGCTGGGGGCATGAGGAATGAAAGTGATCGGACGGTTGCGGTGAGTGTCGACTGGGATGCCGAGGCGGCCCGGTTCGACGAGGAGCCGGATCATGGCCTCGGCGCGCCCGAGGTCCGCGCGGCCTGGGCGGCACGGCTGGGGGCGTGGCTGCCCGGCCGTCCCGCCGACGTCCTCGACCTCGGCTGCGGCACCGGCAGCCTGGCCCTTCTCGCCGCCGAGCAGGGCCATCGCGTCACCGGGGTCGACAGCTCCCCGGCGATGGTGGCCCGGGCCCGCGCCAAGCTCGCCGGCCGGGACGCGGTGTTCCTGCTCGGCGACGCGGCGGCACCGCCGGTGGGCGAGCTGCTCTTCGACGCCGTTCTCGTACGGCATGTGCTGTGGGCGCTGCCGGACCCCGCGCGCGTGCTGCGGCACTGGCGCGGCCTGCTGCGGCCCGGGGGCCGGTTCGTGCTGGTGGAGGGGGTGTGGGGGACCGTGACCCCGGTCGGCATACCCGCCGACCGGCTCACCGCCCTCCTCGCCCCGCTCACCGCGGACGTGCGCATGGAGCCGCTGTCCGCGCAGGCGGCGCTGTGGGGGAAGCAGGTCGACGACGAGCGGTACGCGGTGGTGGCGACGGTGTGAGGGGGCCGCACGGCGGCAGGGATCCACGCCGGGGCGGGGGGCTTCACGGCAGCGGGGGCGGGGACAGCAGGGCGGTGAAGTCCGGCTGCCGGGCCAGCGCCTCCAGCGTGTCCAGCGCGGCCACGGCCGCCGCCGCGGCCTCCGGGTCCCGCTCCGCCAGCCCGCTCTCGGCGAACTCGTCCTCGTCCAGGCGCCGTACGTCCGTGCCGTCGGCGGAGCGCCACAGGTCCAGGTCGAGGTCCTCGACGACCAGCCGGCCGCCGGCGAGCGTCGCCGGGCGGGTGACGTCGCAGTACCAGCCCTTCAGCGTGCCGTCGGCCGCGCGGACCTCCTTCACCGCGTACCAGCGGTCCCGCCAGTAGAACTCGGTGAAGACGTCGCCCTGTTCGAAGCGGACGAAGCCGAAGTCGCGGGGCGTGTCACCTGCCCAGGGGGCGCGTACGGCGATCCGGACGCCGTCGTCGTGCAGCAGTCCGGCGGGGTAACGGATCTTCGTGCGGCCCGCCTTGACCAGCACGACGTCCACCGTGCCGGCCGGCTCAGCCGAGTTCGCGGACATACCTGACCTCCGTCGCGCAGATCTCGTACCCGAACCACTTGTTGATCGCGAGCATCGGGCCGTTGCCGCTGTCGTTGCCCGTGAACGCCTGGGTGAAGCCGGCGGCGCGGGCGCGGTGCAGCGAGTCGTTCTTGGCGAGCTTGGCGAGCCCCCGGCCGCGGAAGGCGCGGGCGGTGCCGGTCATGACGGTGCCGTACCGGGTGCCGCCGTCGGTGCGGGCCGCGCTGAAGGCGGCGGGGCGGCCGTCGACGAGGACGACCGAGGTCAGCTCCCGGCTGAACAGCGGGTGCCGCCAGGTCCCGTCCAGCCATGCCTCGTAGTCGGCGAACTCCGTGTCGATGTCGCTCGGTTCGTCCAGCGTCGTCTCCGCGTCGAGGGTGAAGAGCGGGCGCGGGTCGGCGGCGAAGTCGGCGGCGCTGCGCAGCTCCACGCCGGGCGGCGGGGTCCGCAGCGGGGGAAGGGTGCCGTGCGCGAGGTCGAGCCGCAGGAAGTGGGCGGACCGGCTCGCGCGGTAGCCGCGCCGCTCCGCGAAGGCGCGGTTGGCCGGGGCGTCCAGGACCCAGGCGTACGACGTGCTCGCGCCGGCCGCCGAGAGGTGCGCCTCCGCCGTGCGGGCCAGGAGGGTGCCGGCGCCCCGGCCGGTGCGCTCCGGATGCACGTACACGTTGGCGAAGCCCTGGCCGGGCTCCGTGCTCTCGTGGGCGAGGCCGACCTGGGCGGTGCCGACGACCTCGCCGTCCTCCTCCGCGACCAGCTGGCGGAAGCGGGCGTCGGGGTGGGTGTGCGTGAGGTCGTGGACCAGGGACTCCGGGGTGAACAGCATGAAGGGGAGGGCGAGCTGCCGGACCCGGGCGAAGCCCTCGGCGTCCGACCGGACGTCGGGGCGCAGGTCACGCACGATCACTGTCATGGGGCGCACGCTATGCGGGACGTCTGCGGGATGCCTCTCATTTTCCGGCGGTTGCGGGAGAATCGGGCCGTGACCTTGAAGATCCACATCGATGACAGCGCGCCGCCGTACGAGCAGGTGCGGGCGCAGATCTCCGAGCAGGCGCGGGGCGGGGTGCTGCCGGTGGGGTACCGGCTGCCGACGGTCAGGGGGCTGGCCGAGTCGCTGGGCCTGGCGGTGAACACGGTGGCCAAGGCGTACCGGGCCCTGGAGACGGACGGGGTGATCGAGACGCGGGGGCGCAACGGCACGTTCGTCGCCGCGGCGGGCTCGGCTGCGGAACGGGAAGCGGCGGTCGCCGCGCAGGCCTATGCCGACCGGGTCCGGCGGCTGGGGCTGGCCGAGGAGGAAGCCCTGGCGGCGGTCCGGGATGCCCTGCGGGCGGCGTACGGCGAGAGCTGAGGCCGGCTCGGCACCGCCGGACCGCGCCGTCGCGGCTGATCGCCGTTGCGGCGGAAGGAAACGCGCCGACGGGGGCTGGGCCGGACGTCCCTCCTCTGCCGCACCCCTTTTTCCGCCGCGACGCTGTCCGGCCACGATGGCGGTGTCCGGCGGTGCCGTACCCGGCTCGGCCCGGCGCCGGAGGCATGGCGCCAGCCGCTGGTAGTCAGCTCCGTCAATCGCTCGTAGTCAGCTCCGGCGTCCGCTCGTGGTCGGTTCCGGTGTCCGTGTCACCGTCAGGCCCGCCCTCCGCGCCGCTCTCCCGAACGCTGCCGCGTCCCGGACGGCCGCTCCGCCCGGGTCGTTGTTGAAGTACGTGTAGACGTCGGCGCTTCGGGGATACGCCGTGGCGATGCGGTCGGCCCACGTCTCCAGGGAGCGGCGGCCGTAGCGGGGCCAGGGGTGGGCGCGGCCCTGGTGGAAGCGGAGGTAGCCCCAGTCGGCGGTGTGCCACAGGGGGGTCATGGGGTGGGCCTGGACGTCGGCCCAGCACAGGGCGGCTCCCCGGGACTCCAGGACTTCGCGGGTCTCGCGCGTCCACCAGGAGTCGTGGCGGGGTTCCACCGCCACCCTCGTACCGCGCGGGAAGCACGACAGGCAGGCGTCCAGCAGCGGCGGGTCCGCCCTGAGCGTCGGCGGGAGCTGGAGGAGGACCGGGCCCAGCCGGTCGCCGAGGCCCGCCGCGTGGGTCATCAGGCGGCCGACCGGCTCCTCGGGGTCCCTGAGGCGCTTGACGTGCGTCAGGTAGCGGCTCGCCTTGACCGCGACCACGAAGTCCGGCGGGACCCGGTCCCGCCAGGACTCGAAGTTCTCGCGGGTCGGGAGACGGTAGAACGCGTTGTTCAGCTCGACCGTCGTGAAGTGCCGCGCGTACTCCTCCAGCCAGGCGCGCACGGGCACGTCGGCCGGGTACAGGACGTTCCGCCAGTCCTTGTACTGCCAGCCCGAGGTTCCGACGAACAGGGCCACACCCTCATCAAAGCACTACAGGTACAGCCCCGCGTCCGCGCCCTCCCGCGCCCCCGGCACCGACGTCGGCGCCGTGCCCCGGCGCAGCGCGTACAGCTCCGCCAGGGTCGCCCCGTCCCGGCCCACACCCTCCTCCGTACCGAGCCAGTTCACCGCCTCGCGGTGGGTCAGCGGGCCCACCTCGATCCGGGCCAGGCAGCGGCCGGGGCGGACCACGGCGGGGTGCAGCCGCTCCAGGTCCTCGTTGGTGGTGACGCCGACCAGGACGTTGCGGCCCTGGCCGAGCAGGCCGTCGGTGAGGTTGAGCAGGCGGGACAGCGCCTGCCCGGCGGTGTGCTTGGCCTCGCCGCGGATCAGTTCGTCGCAGTCCTCAAGGAGCAGGAGCCGCCAGCGGCCCTTGCCGGCGCCGTCCTCCTCGCCGATCGCGATGTCCATCAGGTAGCCGACGTCCGAGAAGAGCCGCTCCGGGTCGAGGACGCAGTCCACCTGGCACCAGTCCCGCCAGGACCGGGCGAGCGTGCGCAGCGCGGAGGTCTTGCCGGTGCCCGGCGGTCCGTGCAGCAGCAGGAGCCGGCCCGCGATGTCCTCGGGGGTCGTCTTCATCAGGCGGTCCATCGCGTCCGCGACCGGGGCCGTGTAGTTGGCGCGGACCTCGTCCCAGGTGCCCGCGGAGATCTGCCGGGTGGTGCGGTGCGGGCCACGGCGCGGCGAGACGTACCAGAAGCCCATGGTGACGTTCTCCGGCTGCGGTTCCGGCTCGTCCGCCGCGCCGTCCGTCGCCTCGTTCAGCACCTGCGCGGCCAGTTCGGCGGTGGTGGCGGTGACGGTGACGTCGGCGCCCCGGTTCCAGCGGGAGACCAGCAGGGTCCAGCCGTCGCCCTCCGCGAGCGTCGCGCTGCGGTCGTCGTCGCGGGCCACCCGCAGCACCCGCGCCTCCTTCGGCAGCAGGGTCGCCCCGGACCGCACCCGGTCGATGTTGGCCGCGTGCGAGTACGGCTGCTCGCCCGTCGCGAAGCGGCCGAGGAACAGCGCGTCGACGACGTCGGACGGGGAGTCGGAGTCGTCGACGTTGAGCCGGATCGGCAGCGTCTCGTGCGGCTTGGCAGACATGCCGCCATGATCCGCCACGGATGTGCCGCGCGCACGGCATTTCCCTCGGATGGCACTGCCGGTTCGCCACCCGTGCGCAGCAGGTGACCGGTCGTGCCCACCTGGCGCGGAGGCAGGTCGAACACAGCCCCGCCCCACTTCGGGTGCGCGTGTTCCCAAGACCTGCCCCCGGGGCGATTTCCGTCGTTAGAGTTGTCCTTGATGGGATGTCATGGGTGGAATTCGGGGGCTCGGCGGTGGCGGCTCACCGCCCTGCTCGGGGTGGGTGTGGCCGCACTCGCCCTGATCGTGGCACTGGTCAACACACTTCCCGGGGGCGGCGCCGACACCGCGGGCACGACCCGCGACGGCGACAAGGTGCACGGCACCCCCGCCACCCCGCCGGACGCCACCGAGCCGTCCGTGGGCTGGGGCTTCACCCACACCCAGTACAGCGCCGACGAGGGCAGTACGGCCGCCACCGAGCGGGTCGAGGACCGGCTGTCCCAGGACGCCGGGATGCCGCAGGACCAGGCCGTCATGGGCTGGGGCGCCGACAACCCCGAGCCGGTGAAGGGGCGTTACGACTTCGGCGCACTGGACCGGCGCGTCGACTTCATGCGCAGGTCGGGCGGCACCCCGGTGCTCACCCTGTGCTGCTCCCCGGACTGGATGAAGGGCGGCAGGGCCGGGGTGGACAACACCGACTGGAGCCAGGCCGCCCTGGAGACCGCGCCCACCCCCGACCACTACCAGGACTACGCCGACCTCGCCGCGACCGTCGCCAGGCGCTATCCGGACGTACGGCACTTCATCGTCTGGAACGAGTTCAAGGGTTTCTGGAACAACGCGAAGGGCCGCTGGGACTACGAGGGCTACACCGAGCTCTACAACCTCGTCTACAAGGCGTTGAAGGCGGTGAACAAGGACATCATGGTCGGCGGTCCCTACCTCGTCATGGACAGCTTCGACCCGCGCCAGACCGAGAACGCCTCCGCTACCCTCAAGGGCGACTGGGGCGTCATGGACCAGCGGGTCGTCGACGCCTTCGACTACTGGAACACCCACAAGGCGGGCGCCGACTTCGTGGTCGTCGACGGGTCCAGCTACACCAACGACGACGACCTGCTGCCGGACGAGTTCGCCGCGACGGAGAAGCTCACCTACGTCAGCGAGTGGGTGCGCAGGCAGACGCACGGCCTGCCGCTGTGGTGGGCCGAGTACTACGTCGAGCCCGCCGACGGCCGGGACGAACGCGACGGCTGGACCGAGGACCACCGGGTCGCCGTCCAGGCCACCGGCATGATCGCCCTGGTCAGGGGCGGCGCCGACTCCGGTTTCTACTGGAACCCGGAGGACGAGAAGGGCGGCGACTGCGCCGGCTGCCTGTGGACCACGACGGACGGCGGCGACGGCGGCCAGGCACTGCCCATGTACGACCTGGTGTCGCGGTTCGGGAAGGCGTTCCCGCCGGGGACCAGGTACGAGACGGTCTCCGTCGCCCAGGACGACGTGCCCAATGTCCGCGTCCTCGCCAGCGACAGGACGGTCCTGGTGGTCAACACCCTCGACCGGGCGATCAGCGCGCAGGTGGACGGGAAGCGGTTCGAGATGAAGGCCTACGAGGTGAAGTGGCTCACCCGGTGAACCCCGTGAACCGGTTGCACCGGGTGAGCCACTTCGGCTGCTCTCCTATGTGATCGTCAGGAACCGCTGTGCCAGCGAGGCCAGCAGCACCGCCAGCAGCGGCAGCGAGAACCAGAAGCTGCCCTGCAACCACCGCAGTTGACGCACCCCGGGCCGGACCGCGACCCGGACCACCTCACGCGCCGCCAGCAGCAGGATCAGCGCGACGGCGGCGAGACCGCCGATCACCGACCACGGCGTCCAGGTGACCCGCGGCCCGATCGGCCCCGGATCCGGCTTCGCCACCGCACCCGCCGGCCGCGTGCGCAGCGCGTACATGGTGACGTCGTCGTTGACCAGGACCTGCGTCAGGTCCTGCCGGTCGTCCAGGTTCCGGATCAGCCGGCTCTCCCAGGCCGCCGAGTACCCGGCGTCCATCCGGAGATAGGTGACCTGACTCCTGTTGATCATCAGATACGAGTTCGGACCCGCGTCCTTCAACGCCTTGACCAGGCTCGACACCAGCACCGGGTCGGTCGGGGCGAGCGTCGGCAGGTAGTCGACCCGCTCCATGTCCTTCGCGCCCCAGGGGATCGCCGGGGTCACGTCGTTGACGGTGTCGTTGCTCAGCCACAGCAGCCGTACCGTCGGCTTGTCGTGGGCGTAGACGTAGTCCATCGCGGCGACCTCGCCGGGCCGGACCCGCTCGAAGGTCTCGTTGCCCCAACGGGCCACCAGGAAGCCGCCCATGAGCAGCAGCCCGGCCATGAGCGCGGCCACCGGGGCCAGGCTGACCCTGTCCTTCTCACGCTCCTTCGCCGTGGCCCCGGTACGCGGGAACAGGGCGAGCCCGGCCAGCAGGGCCGCGCCCGGCACCGCGAACATGAAGACGCGCAGCGCCATCTCGCCGCCGTACGACTGCATGCCGAAACCCAGGAACGGGACGAAGGTCAGGACCAGCAGCGAACGCTCGCGGTACCTGTGGAAGCGGCGGCGCCACCAGCCCCAGACGGCGAACGCCATCATGCTGCCGGCCAGCAGGACCCGGACGTACAGCACCAGCTTGTGGGTCGAACTGCCGCCCTGGATACGGCCGGAGACCGAGGTGGAGACATTGCTGCCGACCCCGCCGACCCCGCCGAACAGCTCGTTGAAGTGACCCGACCAGTACGGCTCGGCCATGAAGCCCAGCCAGACGGCCGCGACCACCCCGAACAGGAGCGGCAGGCCCCGCAGTTCGGACCTGCCGATCAGCACCAGGACCGCCAGCACGCCCAGCATCACGAACGGGGTGAGCTGGTGCGCGGGCACCGTCGCCGCGTACAGGCCGATCAGCACCATGAGCAGTACGGCCTGCTGGCGGCGGTTCGTCGGCTCGACCTCCGCCTCGCCCGGCCGGAACTTCACCCAGACGACGTGCGGGGCGCGGAACCAGACGAGCAGGATCGCCACGAACATCAGATAGAGCAGGTACGTGAAGCCCTGCGGGGAGAAGTAGTCCTGGCCGACCCAGCCGCACAGCACGAAGAGCCAGATGCCGGTCCACTTCGCCCGCCAGCTCGCCCGCATCGACCGCACGAGCAGGAACATCGGTGCCAGATAGGCGAGTTGGATGAACGTGGGCCACCAGCGGATGACCTCGGTGAAGTCGGTGACCCCGCAGGCCCGGCCGATGAACGCAGCCGCCGCGAAGAAGCCCGGCCAGCTCCAGCGGGCGTCCAGGTCCGGTACCGCCGAGCCGGTGCGGTCGATGTAGTCGATGAAGCCGAGGTGCTGCCAGGCGGTCGGGAAACGCGGTTCCGTCTCGATCACGGCGGGCAGGGCATGGAGCGACACGACCGTCGCCAGCAGCGTGACCAGGAGCAGCGCCTTGTGTTCCCGGCGCAGCCACAGCAGTGCGGCGAACACCGTGACCAGCAGGCCCGCCCCGACCAGCGTCGGCAGCGGCAGCACCGAGACCAGCCCGAGCCCGCCCATCCGGTCCAGGTCGGCGTCGTCGAGCCGGGCCGCCGGCACCCAGTAGAGCAGCAGGGCGGCGACCAGCAGACAGCCGAGGACGACCCCCGAGCGGGTGGGCGTCAGCCGCTCCCGCAGCGAGCGCGCGGGCGCGGGCGCCGGCTCCTCCGGAGCCTCGGCCGGTACGCCCGGCACGTCCGGCTCCTCGGGCACGACCGTTTTCCCGAACGGCGCGTCGACTTCCGCCTCCCTCAGCAGCGAGGCCTCGGCGGGCCCGAGCGAGGCCTCCGCGTGCGGCTCTCTCTCCTCCACCGGCAGCCCGGGGTTCCGTGGCGGCCGGAGCGCCCACGTCGGCCGGTCGTCCGGTCGGACGACGGGCGTACCCGTGGGCGGAGTTCCCGGCCCCGGCCGTACGTCCGGGCGCCGCTCCACATGGTCGAAGTCCACATGGATGCCGAGGGCGAGCGTGTCGGTGTCCAGCGCCCACGCCGGACCCCGCCTGCGCGGTGCGGCGACCGGGACCTCACGCGCCCCCAGGTCGGCGAGGTCGCCGTCCGGTGCCGTGTCCTCGGGGATCTCCGCCTGCGCGGCCCGCAGCGTCCGCCACAGCCGGGGCGCCGCGATCGTCACGATCACCGCGAGGCTGGAGATCTCGGCCACGCCCGCGCCGGTCAGCCCCATCCGGGGCAGCAGGAGCAGGGTCAGGCCAAGGACCAGCACGCACAACAGGCCCTGCAGCCAGGCGAGGCCGGCGGTACGGCTCTGCGCGCGCAGCACCGCGAAGTACGTCTCCATCACGACCCGGAGCAGCGCGCCGACCGCGAACCAGCGCAGCAGCGGGGTCGCCGCGTCCGCGTAGCCGGGGCCGAACACGCCGAGGATCCAGGGCGCCCCGAAGAACAGCAGCGCACAGATGGGGATCATGATCCGGGCCATCCGCTTCAGCGCGGCCCGGGTGTTGGCGGCGAGACGCGCCGGGTCGTGCGAGCCCTCCACGGTCAGCGAGGCGCCCATGTTGATGGCGAGCAGGTTGGTGGTGCCGCCGATGGTGGTGGTGATGTAGAAGTACGCGTTGTCCTCGGAGCTGACCTGCGAGGCGATGATGACCGGGACCAGGTAGACCACGGCGAGGGAGAACAGCGAGCCGGTGTAGTCGCCGGCCAGGAACCTGCCGATCTCCTTCAGCGTGGGCGGTCTGGCGTGGTCCGCGGTCGCCTTGACGTGCCGAGGCACCAGGCGCCGGAACACCAGCCAGCCCAGCGGCACGAACGAGGTGGCGATCGCGGCGACCCAGGAGACGAAGACGCCGGCCACCGGGACCGCCGCCGCGAAGGCGACGAGCAGCGCCAGCTTGACGGCCGAGAACACGGTGTTGCCCACCGGCACCCAGGGCGCGTTGCGCAGCCCGGTCAGCACCCCGTCCTGGAGCGTGAGCAGGTTCCAGGCGATCACCGCCACGACGAACCCGAGCCCGGGCAGCGGCCCGTGCAGGAACCGGTACGACGGCCCCCACACGCCCAGCGTCATCAGGAAGACCCCGGCCGCCAGCGCCACGATCAGCGAACTGCCCGCATAGGTACGGAAGATGAGCTTGCCGGTCCGGCGTCCGGCGACCGGGATGAAGCGGGCCAGGGCGCCGGTCAGGGTCACCGCGGTGAGCCCCGCGAGGAGTTTCATGGCGGCGATGGCAGCGGAGCCCTGGCCGACGGCCGACTCGGAGTAGTAGCGGGCCGCGGCCAGCCAGAAGCCGAGGCCCAGGACGGCGGAGATGCCGGTGTTCAGCATCAGCGCGTAGGCGTTCCGGAAGAGCGGACTGCCGCCGGCCGGGCCGCCCCGTCCGGGCAGGCGAAGGCGGCGCCCCGACTGCTCGGGCGCCGCTGTGTCGGATGTGTTGACCTGTGTTGTGGTGGTCGTGTCAGACACGGGAACGGATGGCCTTCCGGCGGACCTGGCGTGCTCTGCGGAGAACGGCGTAACCCTTGGTGAGGGCACGGTCCTTGGCGAAGTTGCGGGCGATCGACCGGCCTTCGAGCAGCCGGGCGAACTCCGCGGCGTCCGTACTGCGGCGCACGGTGACGCGCTGCAGCGCGAACGGACCCTGGCGGCGGCGGGCGAGGCCGTTGCCGACGGCGAGCGCCTGGGCGTACCCGGCATCCCGTACGGCCTGCCGGACCCGGCGGCTGGAGTAGCCGTACGGGTAGGCGAACGACGGGGGCGGTGCGCCGAGTTCGTCGGTGACGATCTCCCGGCTGTGCACCAGTTCGGTGCGCAGCCGGTCGTCGTCCAGCTGGTCGAGCTGCGGGTGGGTGTGGCTGTGCCCGCCGATCTCGCAGCCGTTGTCCGCGAGTTCGCGTACCTGGTCCCAGTCGAGCATGGCGTCCAGGCCGCGGCCGGTGTCGTACGCGCCCCTGATCCAGCCCGTCGAGACGAACAGGGTGGAGGCGAAGCCGTGCTTGGCGAGCACGGGCAGGGCGTGCCGGTGCACGCCCTCGTAGCCGTCGTCGAAGGTGATCAGGACGGGCCGGTCGGGGAGCGGGCCGCCGGAGCGCCAGCCCGCGCACAGATCGGCCGTGCTGACGGGGGTGAGGCCCAGGACGCCGACGAGCGCCATCTGCTCGGCGAAGGCCTCCGGTGCCACCGACAGCGCGCGGGTGGCGTCGTTGGGCGAGGTCGCGACCGAGTGGTACATGAGGACGGGGACCGGGGTGTCACTCATGCGGCACCCCCGTCGGCGGGGGCCGGCCGGTGGCCCGGTCCGCCCTCGATCCCGGCGACGGCGAAGGCCGCCCCGCTGCGCCGGGCCCGCACGCTGCCCACCACGTAGCCGCCGGCCGCCGTCAGCACCCCGGCGACGATCGCGCCCGCCCGGCCCGCGCCGCCGGGCCGGGCCAGCAGTGCGTCCCGCAGGCCACGAGCGACCCCCGCGGGCAGCACACGTGTGGTGTACCGGCGTTCGGACTCCAGGCCCTTGCCGGCGCCCACACTCCGGGCGACCAGGGCCTTGGAGAGGCCCTCGGCGTAGGCGCGGGTGCGGAAGTACCCGAAGTGCTCACGGACTTCGGGGACCCGGTGGTGGATCACCGCGCGGTCGTCGATGAGCAGTACGGCGTCCGGGCGGGCCCGGGTGAGCCGGATGCACAGCTCGGTCTCCTCGCAGCCCAGCGGGCGCTTGTCGCCGTCACGGCCGATGCCGGTGGCGAAACCGCCCGCCGCGTCGAAGGCCGTACGCCGGAAAGAAGCGTTTCCGCCGAGGACGTTCCGGACCCGGACGCGGCCCGCCGGCAGCCCGCGGTAGGTGCAGCCGACGACCCAGTCGAACTCCTCCGGGAACCAGTGCGGGCGGCGGCCCGAGGCCCAGACCGGCATGGTCCGGCCGCCGACCGCCATCACCTCCGGGTCGGCGTACCCCTCGGCGAAGTGGCGCAGCCAGTCCCGCTCGGCCACGGCGTCGTCGTCGAGGAAGGCGATCACCTCGCCGTAGGAGGCGGCGATGCCCGTGTTGCGGCCGGCGGACAGGCCGCGGGGACCCGCGTTGGCGAGCACCCGTACGTCGGCAGCCTCTTTGTACTCCTTCGCGAGCCGTTCCAGGAGCGCCGGGTTGTGGTCGACGACCAGCAGGGTCTCCAGCGCCGGATACGACTGCGCGCGCACCGAGGAGACCGCCGCGAGGATGTCCTCCCAGCGGTCCTCGGTGTACACGCAGATCACGACGGAGATGTCGGGATCGCTCAAGACGACTCTCCCTGGCCCGTGGTGAGCATCGGGGAGTGCCGTACCTGCCGGCGCAGGTCACGCCGGTTGGAGCGCTCCTTGAGGATCACCTTGAGCACCCGCAGCCCGTCGCGTACGGCCCGCAGGTTGCTGGTGCCGTGGATGCGGAGGTACTCGTAGCTCGGGATCTCCTGCACCTTCAGGCCCGCCTTGACCACCCGGATGTTGATCAGGGTCTCGATCTCGAAGCCGGTGCAGTCGAGGTCGATCTTGTCGAGGCAGTGCCGCCAGAACGCGTTGTATCCGTAGCAGAGGTCGGTGTACCGGGCGCCGAACTTGCGGTTGACGACCGTGCACAGCGCCCAGTTGCCGAGCTTGCGGATGAAGGTCATGTCGTCCGTGCCGCCGCCGTTGGCGAAGCGCGAGCCCTTGGCGAAGTCCGCGCCCGAGACCAGGGCGGAGACGTACGACACGATCTCGTGGCCGTCGGCCGAGCCGTCCGCGTCCACCATGACGATGATGTCGCCGGTGCATGCCTCGAACCCGGTGATGAGGGCATCTCCCTTGCCCTTGCCACTCTGTTCGACGACTTTCACGTCAGGCCACAACTCCCGCGCCACTTCCACGGTGTTGTCGGTGGAATTACCGTCCACAAGAACCACTTCGTGTATCCAGCCGGGAAGTGTCTTGAAGACGTAGGGGAGATTCTCCGCCTCATTCATGGCGGGAATCACCACGCTCACCGGCGGTGTGATCGCCAGGTGGGAGGAGATCGGCCGGTATTCGGTGGCCATGAACGGATCTTGGCCCGAAGTCGGCTGACGTAGAACAGAACTCACGAGTCTTGTCCCTCTCGTCCGGTGGACCGCCCGCCCCTTGGGCGGCCCGCTTTGGTGTCCGGTTCGAAAGGGGGGTTCTTCTCACCCCTGACACGGAAAAAGGATCTCCGTATCCGCAGGTGAGCTGGTAAATCTGCCCGGTCTGCCGACGAACGGCAGCCGGTCGCGCGGCACGACTCGGAAACGACAGTGGTCACACGAGAAACGAACGTGGTCATTGCGGTCACCGAGCACGGCACCCCCCTACCGCGCCCCGCTCCGGAACGTCGCGGTCCTTGAGCCCTCCCCTAGAGCCGCTTGATGACGTTCCGATGCGGGTGAGATGTATGACGGTATTGACGATTGGGCCAGTATGGCAAGTCCGGGAACTGGTCCTCACGTTTTTATTGGTTTGGCCGTTACGAAACTTTGGCCGACCTTGTTCTTCAGGGTTCTTCAGCTCGAACGGGCTTTCCCGGTTCGCCGGGACATCCGTTCGAGAATGCGTTCCACCGGTCGCAGGAGTACCAGCAGAAGCAGCAGAATGCTGATCGCCGCCACGGCGACGATTCCGCCGCGCCACGACCAGTGGTGAGTGGCGAGCATGCCCTGGGCGACCAGCATGTCCAGGGCGACGGCACCCGCCAGCGCGGTGAGCGCGCGGGCCGGTGGATCGAGTCCGCGCAGTGCCGCACCGATCGCCGTGGCAGGCGCGGCGAGCAGGAAGAACAGCGCGAGCGGCCCGCGCAGCGACGAGCCGGAGTCGATGAGCGCGAGCAGCGCACCGGTCCCGGCGACGGCCGTCGTGGCCCCCGCGAACAGGGGCCCCAGGTCCCTCCCCGGTCCTGGACGTGCCCGTTCGCCCGCTGTTGACGATGTCTTGAGACGTATGGTCTGCATGACCGACTTTGCCCCCCAAGGCGTCGGATGCCGGGCTTCAATGTCGCGCAGCCGAACGGGGGGCGTCAAGCAGGTCTCCGGACATGACCGTTCCCCGGAGACACCTGTTATCTCCGGGGAACAAGTCGCTCGATTTCGGTGCGTTCTGATGATCGGTTACGACACGGGTTTCAGTGCTCGCCGGATTGCCATGGCCGCGTCATCAAACGTGCCGGGAACGCACAGGATCGGTCCGGTGAGGGCCGGTTGAGATCCTGAACAGTTTTGGCATGGACACTTCCCGTCAACACGCGTAGTTGCTACGACAGTTATGGCAGAGATCCTGCTAAAGGGAGGTTCCATGAGACGTTCCCGAATTACGGCATACGTGACTTCACTCCTCCTCGCCACCGGCCTCGCCCTCACCGGGGCCGCCGCCACGGAAGCGCAGGCCGCGACCGGGGGCTATGTGGCGCTCGGCGACTCGTACGCGTCCGGCGTCGGCGCGGGCAGCTACATCAGCTCAAGTGGCAGCTGCGACCGCAGCACCAACGCCTACCCCTACCTGTGGAACGCCGCCCACAGCCCGTCCTCGTTCTCGTTCCTCGCCTGTTCGGGCGCCACCACCGACGACGTGCTCTCCGGCCAGCTCGGCACGCTCAGCTCCTCCACCGCCCTGGTCTCCGTCACCATCGGCGGCAACGACGCGGGCTTCGCCGACGTCATGACGACCTGTGTGCTCAGCTCGGACAGCACCTGCCTGTCCCGGATCAGCACCGCGGAGGCGTACGTCGACTCCACGCTCCCCGGCAAGCTCGACAACGTGTACGACGCGATCAGCGCCAAGGCCCCCAACGCCAAGGTCGTCGTCCTCGGCTACCCCCGCTTCTACCTGCTGGGTACCACCTGCCTCGGCCTCTCCACGGCCAAGCGCACCGCCATCAACAACGCCGCCGACTACATCGACACCGCGATCGCCAAACGCGCCGCCGACCACGGGTTCACCTTCGGCGACGTCCGCACCGCGTTCGCCAGCCACGAGATCTGCTCCGGCAGTTCCTGGCTGCACAGCGTCAACTGGCTGGACATCACCGAGTCGTACCACCCCACCGCGGCCGGCCAGTCCGGCGGCTACCTGCCGGTGCTGACCAGCAACGCGTCCTGAGTCCCCGTGCGACCGCTCTAGTACGAACTCGAGGACGAAGGCGAAGCGGAGGCCCCGTCGGTCGGGGTCTCCGTCGTCTTCGTGCAGGTGACCGTGAACGGTACCGAGTTGGACGTCGTCTCCACCGGGCTGCGCACCTCGACGGCGATCGCGTCGCTCAGCGTCCCGCTGTCGGACCAGGTCGTCACGGTCACCCCCGTCTGCCGGGTCCGCCCGCCGCCGTCCGGGAAGGACAGCGTCTTCCAGCCCTGGTCGTCGAGCTTCCCGTTCTTCAGCACCCACCGGTACTGGACGTCCTCGGGCACGCTCCCCACCGTGAACGTCGCCGTGAACGTGGGCGCCTGCGCCGTCGACGGCGGACAGGACCCCGAATAGTCCGTGCGGGACCCGGTCACACTGACCTTCACACTCTGCCGGGGCGCGCTGCTGCTCGCGGACGCCGACGGGGACTCGGACGCGGCACGGCTGCTCCGGCTGGGCGCCGGGGAGCTGAGGTTGCTGGCCGACTGGCTCGCCCCGGCGTTGTCGCCGCCGCCGCTGTCGCCGTTGTCGTGGTTGAGGAGGGCGTACGTCAGCCCGCCGAGCGCGAGAGCGACCAGCACCAGGCCGATGAGCAGCACGGTGCCCGCCCTGCGGTTGCCACCGCGGTCGGCGGCGGTCGGCCAGGCGTCCGCCGGGGTGGGCAACGGGGGCGTGGGGGAGAACGGCCGGGTCTGCCGGGCGACGGCGGTCGGCGCCTCGTACGGCCCCGGGACCGGGACGGTGGCGGTGGTGCCCGGAGTGCCCCCGGCCGCGACCAGCCGCAGGTCGCGCTCGGCCTGTTCGGCGGAGATCCGCGCGGCCGGGTCCTTGCGGAGCATCCCCTCGATGACGGGGGTGAGCGGTCCGGCCCGGTACGGCGGCGGCAACTCCTCGTCGACCACCGCCCGCAGGGTGCTGAGCGGGGTGTCCTGCCGGAACGGCGAGGCGCCCTCCACCGCCGCGTACAGCAGCACGCCGAGCGACCACAGGTCGGACTCGGGGCCGAACGCCCGCCCCAGCGCCCGCTCCGGGGCGAGGAACTCCGGCGAGCCGATCACCTCGCCGGTCATGGTCAGCGCCGAACTGCCCTCGACGGTGGCGATCCCGAAGTCGGTGAGCACCACCCGGCCGTCGTTCGACAGCAGCACGTTGCCGGGCTTCACGTCCCGGTGCAGCACGCCGGCCGCGTGCGCGGCCCGCAGCGCGGACAGCACCTCGGCACCGACGCCCGCCGCCCGCTGCGGGGACATCGGCCCCTCCGCCTCCAGCACGTCGGCGAGGGACACGCCGGGGATCAACTCCATGACGACCCAGGGCCGTCCGCCCTCCATCGCCACGTCGTACACCGTCACCACGTTGCGGTTCGCCACCCGGGCCGCGGCCCAGGCCTCGCGCTCCAGCCGGGCGTACATCCGCTCGACGTCGGAGCCGGGCAGCCCGGCGGGCGCCCGCACCTCCTTGACGGCGACGTCACGGCCCAGCACCTCGTCGCGGGCCCGCCACACGGTGCCCATGCCACCCTCGCCCAGCGGGGAAAGCAGTCGGTAGCGGCCCGCGATCACTCGCTCACGGCCCGGCTGATCGGTCACGGGTGCCCCCCACGGCAGCTCGCGCGAATTCATCACAAACGTAACTCAGAGAAGTGCGGATGCGGCCCCCTTGAGCACCAGTCCGGCGCCCAGGGCCACGACCACGAGTGCCGAGACGAGCGGAATGGTCCTGCGGACCAGCGCCGCCGTCGGGTGGGTGGTCCAGCGAGGGCGTTTGTCCATCACCCGAGTCATTCCCGTACCCAGCTTGACGACGGCGAACCCGGCGGCGGTCAGCGTCAGCGCGAGACCGACGCCGTAGGCGACCACGAGAAGCAGTCCGAACCAGGCCTGGCCGAGGGCGGCGGCGCCGACGAGCACGACCACGGCGGAGGGGCTGGGGACGAGGCCGCCGGCGAACCCGAGCAGGATGGTGCCGCGGAGGGTGGGGGCCGTGGGGTGCGTGTGGGTGAACCCGCCGTGACTGTGCGGGACGTTGGTGTGGCCGTGCTCGGGAGCTGCGCCCCCGGACCCCCCTTCGGCCTGAACGGCCTCGTCCTCAATCGCCGGACGGGCTGAGTGGGGTGCGGGCCGGCCGTCGTCCTCGGGCGACCGCGCGGCCAGGGAGAGTGGCTGGGCGCCGTGGTCATGGCCATGAGCATGGGGGTGGTCATGCGGATGGTCGTGCCCGTGATCGTGTATCTGCCCGTGCGTGTGGCCGTGGTCGTGGCCGCTTTCGTGCGTGTGGGCGTGGGCACGGGCGTGTTCGTGTGCCCCCACCAGGGCCAGCTCCCGCTTCTCGGTCGCCTCGTGCCCGTGCCCGTGCCCGTGCTCGTGGCCGTGATCGTGATCGTGATCGTGCTCGTGATGATGGTGGCCGTGGGCGTGCGCCTGCTCGTGGGCCCGGTTCCGCCAGGCCCTGCGGGTCAGGTTCGCGCCGGCCGCCAGGACCATGAGGCCGCTCGCGATGCCCAGCCAGGCGATCACCGACGGGGTGGCCGCCGAGCCCGCCGTCACCAGGACGCCGAGGGCGACCACGCCCAGGGTGTGGGTGACCGTGACCGACGCGGCCAGCGGGAGGACGTCGCGGAGCCGGGCGCGGCCACCGCGGGCCGCTGCCGTCGCCGCCATCAGGGTCTTGCCGTGGCCCGGCGCGAGGGCGTGCATCGCGCCCAGGGCGATCGAGATGAAGAGCGCGAGCACCGCGAAGCCGAAGGTGAGGTGGTTGCGGGCGACCAGGTCGGTCAGGGCCTGGGTCCAGCGGTCGATGCCCCGGGGGAGGATCTCCGCGCCCGGGGTGTCCTGCCGCTCCTGGCCGAGGGCCGGGCCGCCGGGCCGCACGTGGACGGCGGCGGTGGTGATGTCGGCAGGGGAGGAGAGCAGGTCCTTGGGGTAACTGGTGAGTTCGTGGGAGACGGACGTCTTCGGCACGTCCGACGTCGTCAGCGTCATCCGGTCGCCGCGCGCCGTGATCTCCCGCCAGCCGGGCCCCGTGTCGGCGCCCGCGCTGTGGAAGGCGAGGGTGGCGGTGGTGCCCTTGGGGAGCGGCGCGGTGAAGCGGCACTCCACGCGCAGGGTGTTCAGGCCCGCCTGGCCGGGGCGGAGTTCGGCGTGGCTGGTCCGCACGGTCAGCGGGGTCGCACGGCCGTCGACGGTGAGCCTGCTGCCGTCGGCCGCGGTCGTGCAGCGCTGCTCGGCCCACTTGGCGGTGCCGAGCCGCTTCAGGTCGGGCTTGGCCTGGGTCGCCGGGATCTCGGCGAGGTCCTCGACGTGGTCGACGCGGAGCTGCCCGGGGGCGGCGACGAGTCCGTCGTACTTGTTGACGGTGAAGTTGCCGAGCGGGTGCGCGCTCGCGCCCGTGGCGGACAGCAGCGTCGCGGCGCAGGCCACGGTGAAGACGGCGGCGATCCGGCGCAGGTTCACTTCGAGTCCTCCAGCGCCTTGCGGGCCGTACGGGCGCCGAGCGGGGAGAAGCCCGGGTTGAGCTTGAGGGCCTTGGTGAGCGCGGCCCGGCCGGCCGCCTTCTCGCCGTTGGCCAGCTCGATCATGCCGAGGTGGTAGGTGAAGGAGGCGTTGTGGTAGCCGGTGGCGGTGGCCTGCCGGGCGTACGGCAGCGCCGCCTTCTTCTGGCCGTTGACGTACAGGGCCCAGCCCAGCGCGTCCGCCGTGTGCACGGTGTGCCGGCGGGCCCACTCGGCGCGGGCGGCCTTCAGCGATTCGGCCTTGTTGCCGTGGTCGGCGGCGGCGAGGGCGGTGTCGAGGTCGGCGTTGACTCCGTTGGCGCGGGCGAGCGCGATCCAGGCCTCGACGAGCGCGTACTGGTCCTCGGCCTTCGCCTTGTCGCCCTCGGCGTTGCGGGCCTCGTACAACTCGCCCAGTTCGACGAGCTGCTGGGGGAGCGGATAGCGGGAGACGACCAGTTCCATGCCCTTGATCGCGTCGGCCCGGTCACCGAGCGCCGCCTGGACCCGCGCCCGGCCCTCAAGCGCCGGAATGTAGGTGTCGTCGGAGGCCAGGGCGCGGGCGTAGTAGTCCTGCGCGGTCTTGTAGTCGCCCTGGTTCCAGGCGAGCAGACCGAGCTGGGCGGCCACATAGGAGATGTCGCCCTTCGAGGTGGCCGTCGCCAGGGCCTGCTCCAGCACCTGCCGGGCGCCCTTCACGTCACCGCGCAGCTCCCGGACGTACGCGAACCGGGTGAACACCGGTACGCCGGGCTTGCGCCGGTCGGCGAGGTCCGCCGCCTTGCTCGCCTCGTCGTAGCGGCCGAGTTCGACCAGGGCGTCGATCCGGGAGGAGAGGGCGTTCGGGCTGTACGGGTTCTGCTTCAGGGCCTGGTCCGCGTAGGTGAGCGCCTGCGCGAACTCGTGCCGGGCGGCGGCCAGCGCCGCCTCGCCGGCCAGGGCCTGGTCGTTGTGCGGGGTGATCTGGAGCGCGCGCTTGAGGGACTTCTCGGCCTGCGGGTAGCGCGACGGGTCGCCCTTGGTGCGGGCCTGCTCGACGTAGGCGAGGCCGAGGGTGGCCCAGCTGTCGGAGTCCTTCGGCTGGGTGCGCAGATGCGCCTGGAGGGAGGCGATGGTCGTGTCGATGTCCCCGCTCGCGAGCATCCCCGGGTCCACCGCGCTCGACGTAGCGACCGACGCGGTACCGCCGTCACCGGTGGACCCGAAGGCGATCGCCCCGCCGGTCAGCGCGATGGCCATCAGCACGGCGGAGCCCGCGAGCTGCGCCCGGCGCCAGTTCCGCCCCGCGGCGGCGAACCGGCGCAGGGCGGTGACGCGCTCGTCGTCCTTCGTCTCGGCGGGCTGCTTGTCGTTCGTACCCGGGGCCATGCCCTCTCCTAGTAACAGTTCGCGCGGAGCGGCGCGGCCCGCGCCGTGGGGGATTGGGTGGGTGCGGGCCGCGCCAGTACATGAGGGGCGTGAATCGAGCGCCCCGTAAGGGGCGCGGGGAACTGCGCGATCAGCCACCGCCGACCCGCAGTCGCCCGACTGCCCCGAGAGGAAAGGCGATTAGTACGGTCGCCGCACCCGCCGCCGCCACCAGCCGAACCCGGTGCCGATCAGCAGGACGCCCGCCGCACCCGCAGCCGCCGAGCCCGCGATCAGCGTGGTGTTGTTGCTGCTGGAACCGGTCAGGGCGTCGCCCAGCGCGCTCTTCGTGCTGCTGCCGTCCGCCGCCTTGGCGATCTTGCCGCGCGAGCCGGACGTCGGCTCGGCCACGTACGGGAAGTACTTCTCGAAGGTCTTGTCGTTCTTGTCGACGGCGTCGCCCAGGTCGTTCTTGGAACCGACCAGTTCGCCCTCCATGACCTGGAGCGCCTCGTCGATCACGTCGTCGGTGAGCCGGCGTCCGTTCGGGAAGCCCTGGTTGTCACCGTCCAGCACACCGAGCCGCTTGGGCTTCGCGGTGGGCTTGATGGACGTGTTCAGGCGGAGCATCTCCGACGGCTTCGCCTGCGGCTGCAGCGTGTTGAGGCCCTTGACGCCCGTCAGGAACACGCTGACGAGGTCGTTGCGGGGCTCGGACGGCGCCTTGATGTGGTAGATCGCCTCGATGAGCTTCGGCAGTTCCGGGTTGGTGACGTTCTTCAGGAACTGCGCGTCGTCCTTGGGCTGGGACGCGTTGAACTTGTCCTTGTCCTTCTGCGGGTTGACGACCTCGTTGACCAGCGGGTTGCCGAGGCGCGAGACCTGCGAGTAGTAGCCCTGGGCGTTCCTGCGCTGGGTCGTCGCGTAGATGCCGACGGTCGGGCGCGAAGCCGACTGCCGGATCAGGGAGTTCGGCACCTGGAGGGCGATCGTGTTGACGTTGTAGCCCTTGAGGGTGTCGTTGCCGACCTCGCTCAGGTTGCCGCCGTACAGCAGGTCGAAGACGCGCAGGTCCGCGAAGAACGGGTCGTCGGCCTGACCGGCGAAGGTCGCGCCGCCGTTGGTCGTCTTGTAGATGGCCTGGGAGCGCAGCTTCGCGTAGTCCGGCATCGACGCCTTGCCGACGTCCGACGGCGCCGCCGGGACGTTGTCGGCGATCCGCGTCTTGTACTGCTGCCTGCCGTTCTTCAGCTTGATCAGGTCGAGGTCGTACGACTGCGTGACGTTCAGGTCCGGGTCGTTCAGGCTGTCGACCACGCCCGTGTTGTAGAGGAACGTCTTCTTGTTCTTGATCTTGGTGCTGAAGGTGTAACGGAAGATCAGGTCGTCTTTCGCGTCACCGTTGTTGTCGATGTGGATGTCGTACTGGGCGTCGTCGGCGAACTGGTAGAAGTTCGGGCCGCCGGCCGGCTCCTCGAAGGGGATGTAGTCCGACACGATCGTGGTCGTGTCGGGCTTGTCCGGGCTGACGAACGCGTACAGGTCGGTGTTGTCGTACTGCGGGGTGCCCGAGATGAGCGGGGCCTCCCGGTGGGAGGAGGCGGAGGCCGCCCCCGGTTCCAGCGCGGCGACGCTGGCGGCTGTGATCCCGCCGGTGGCCAGTGCCCCACAGATGAGCGTGACAAGGCCCTTGCGCCCTGCGCCGCCCCTGGAGTTTAGAGGTGTCATGCCGTCCGTCCCTCGGTCCCAACTTGCTTGACGGACGGGTATACGGAGCCGGAGGGCCGTTTGGATTGGTCCGAAGAAAAAAATCTTTTCTTCCTGCTCGACCCGCGTTTTTGCCTCCCGCATACGTACTTCTGCCGGAGGTGTGTCAGTTGCGAATGCCTGGTGTGGGAGGACGGGCCGGGTGCGGCCACAGGAGGGGGGACGGGATGGAGGCGGACGAACTGCTGGTGCTCGTCGCCGGTGGCGACCAGAAGGCGTTCGAGGACCTCTACGGACTGGTGTCCGGGCCGGTGTTCGGGCTCGTGCGCAGGGTGGTCCGGGACCCCGCCCAGTCCGAGGAGGTGTCCCAGGAGGTGCTCCTCGAACTCTGGCGCTCCGCCGCCAAGTTCGACCCCGGCCGGGGCAGCGCCCTGTCCTGGATCCTCACCCTCGCCCACCGCCGCGCCGTCGACCGGGTGCGCAGCGCCCGCGCGGCCGGCGAGCGCGAGCAGCGCGAGGCGCTGCGGGCCGGCGAACCCGCTTTCGACCAGGTCGCCGAAACGGTGGAGGCCGGCCTGGAACGCGAATGGGTACGCCGCTGCCTGGACCGCCTCACCGCCCTCCAGCGGCAGTCCGTCACCCTCGCCTACTACGACGGCTACACGTACCGTGAGGTCGCCGAGCGGCTCAAGCTGCCGCTGGGCACGGTCAAGACACGGATGCGCGACGGACTCACCCGGCTGCGCGACTGCCTGGGAGGTGTGGCGTGAGCCTGGTCGGCCGTCTGCTGCACCGCGAGGACCTGCACTCGCTGGCCGCGCCCTACGCCCTGGACGCCCTGGAGCCCGGCGAGCGGCGCCGCTTCGAGAAGCACCTGCGGGACTGCGACCGGTGCGCCGACGAGGTCCGGGAACTGACCGAGGACACGGTGCGGCTCGCCTTCTCCGCGGCGGCCCCGCCGCCCCTGGCGATGCGCGGCCGGGTGCTGGCCGCCGTCCGCGCCACCCCGCAGGAGCCGGCCCCCGGCCAGGAACGCGTGCCCAACCTGCCGCCGCACGTCTGGGGCGCACAGCCCCCGCCGCCGCGCCGCCGTCCGCGCCCCCTGTTCGTGCCGTTCGCCACCGCCACCGCAGCCGCCGCACTGGTCGTCGCCTCGCTGTTCGCGGTGCAGGCCGACCGGACACAGAACCAGCTCGACGCCGAGCGCGCCCAGTCACGTGAGATCGCCCACGTTCTGGCCGCGACCGACGCCCGCGCGACCACCTACAAGGACACCCAGGGCCGAAGTATCGGAACGGTCGCCTCCGTATCGGAGGGCCAGGCCGTCGTCACGCTCAGCGGATACGGCACCCCGTCCAACGGCCGCGTGCACCAGCTCTGGCTCATGCGCCCCCGTGTGCAACCACGCTCCCTCGGGCTCTTCGAGGGTGACACGCCCCTGGTCGCCACGGGTCTGAGCAGATCGGCGACGTCACTCGCGGTGACCGTCGAGCCCGCCGGCGGGTCAGCGCAGCCCACCAGCCAGCCGGTTGTCCAACTCGCCCTGAAATCGGTTGGATTCGGAGAGTAGTCAAAGTGTAGTTCAAGAGGGGTCGTCAACACCCTTGCGGGGAAGGTGAATCCTGTGACCGCGATACACGAGTGCCCCATCGGGGCGATAGGGTTACCCTGCCCGGGCCGGGTGGACTCGTACGGGTGGGGAGTGACATGGATCAGATAACACGCAGCAGGGCGAGGGTTCCTGCGATCACCTGCGGGAGCGGTGCGACCAGCTCGCGCCTCGACCGCCATCTGTCGGTGCTGGCGGGTCCCGCCATACCGCAGCAGCAGGCGGTCGAGGCGACCTCGCTGATGCGTGAGCTGACCGCGCGTGAACCCGCGCAGCGCAGCGACCGGGTCGCACGGGTCAGCCGCGTCTCCCTCTTCGCGCCACTGCGGCGGCTGCGCCGTTCGCTGTTCGGCGGCAACAAGCACTGACCGGCTGACCGTCAGGCCCGCGCTCAGGCCGCGACACCGTCCCGGCGCAGCGCTGCGATCTCGGCGTCCGTCATCCCCACGGAACGCAGCAGCGCCTCGGTGTGCTGCCCGAGCGCGGGCACATCCCCCATCCGCGCCTCGTCCCCGCCCGGCAGCGTGATGGGCGGCAGCAACGCACGCAGCGGCCCGACCGGCGACCCCACTTCCCGCCACCGCTCCCGGGCCGCCAGCTGCGGATGCCCGGCCAGCTCGTGCAGATCCCGCAGCCGCGCGCACGCGATGCCCGCGGCCTCCAGCCGGGCCAGCGCCTCGTCGGCGCCGAGTGCCTTCAGCGCCGTCCCCACCAGTTCGTCGGTCCGGGCCCGGTTCACCACCCGCGCCGCGTTCGTCGCGAACGCCGGATCCACGCCCAACTCCGGTTGCCCGATCACCTGTTCGGCCAGCCGCCGCCACTCCCGGTCGTTCTGCACCGACAGCAGCACCCGCCCGCCGTCCGCGGTCGGATAGGCGTCGTACGGTGCGATGACGGCGTGTGCGAGGCCGGTGCGTTCCGGCGGTGTTCCGCCGTGCATGGTGTGGTGCAGCGGATGCCCGAGCCACTCCGCCAGCGCCTCCAGCATCGACACCTCCACCGGGCCGCCCCGCCCGGTCGTCCCGCGCCGCACCAGCGCCGCGAGGACGCCCGAGAAGGCGTACATGGCCGCCGCGATGTCCGCGGCCGGGATCCCCGCCTTCACGGGCTGCTCCGGCGTCCCGGTGACCGACACCAGGCCCGCCTCGCACTGCACGAGCATGTCGTACGCGCGTTTGCCGGCGTACGGCCCCGACGCCCCGTACCCCGAGATGTCCACCGCGACCAGCCGGGGGTGCGCGGCGCACAGCGTGGCCGCGTCGAGCCCGAGCCGGGACGCGGCGCCGTGGGCCAGGTTCTGCACGAAGACGTC
The DNA here is from genome assembly GCF_040652195.1 of Streptomyces sp. NPDC048278. NCBI lineage: Bacteria > Bacillati > Actinomycetota > Actinomycetes > Kitasatosporales > Streptomycetaceae > Streptomyces > Streptomyces sp. NPDC048278. The sequence continues at coordinate 90,322 of NZ_JBEZLP010000021.1, read as the reverse complement.
CGCGTCCGCGATCAGCCGCCGCACCACGTCCAGGCCGCGCGGGTCCTTCAGGTCCAGCGCGATGGACTCCTTGCCGCGGTTGCACCACACGAAGTGCGAGGCGAGACCGCGGGCGGCGGTGTCGTAGCCGCGGGCGAAGTCCCCGCCGTCGGTGCGTTCGACCTTGATGACCCGGGCGCCGAGATCGGCCAGTTGCCGGGTGGCGAAGGGGGCCGCGACGGCCTGTTCGACGGCGACGACGGTGATGCCCTCCAGGGGCAGCGGGAGACGGTCCATGCGCCGGATCATGTCGGGTGACCGGCGCGTTTGTCAGCACCGCCCGTACCGGCGGACGGCGAGGGGCAGGAAGACGGCGACGAGGACCAGGCTCCAGGCGAGCGATCCCGCCACGGGGTGCGCCACCGGCCAGGCCGCGCCGTCCGGTACGGGAGCGTTGCCGAAGAGGTCGCGCAGGGCGGTCGTCACCGCGCTGATCGGGTTCCACTCGGCGAGCGCGCGCAGCCAGCCCGGGAGGTTCCCGGTGGGTATGTAGGCGTTGGACAGCAGCGGCAGCACGAAGGTGGAGGCGCCGATCTGGCCGGCCGCCTCCTCGCTGCGGGTGAGCAGGCCGAGGCAGATGCCGACGGTCGTGCAGGCGAACCGGAACAGCAGCAGGAGGCCCACCGCGCCGGCCGCCGCGGCAGCCGATCCCGCCACGCGCCAGCCGACGGCGAGTCCCACCAGGAGCAGCGGCACGGTTCCGACCGCCGTCACGACCAGGTCGGCCACCGCCTGCCCCAGCGGTACGGCGGCCCGGCTCACCGGCATGGTCCTGAAGCGGTCCATCACCCCTCGGTGGGTGTCCTGGGCGGCCTGGAACATGCCGGTCATGACCCCGCCGGCCGCGGTCGCGGCCAACAGCCCCGGGACGAGGAAGGAACGGTACTCAGGGCCCGGCATCGCCAGCGCGCTGCCGAAGACGTAGCCGAAGAACAGCAGCATGTTGACCGGCATCAGCTGGCTGAGGACCGCGAGGCCGGGGCTGTTCCGGACCCGGCGCAGCTGCCGGCCCGTCATCGCGGCACCGTCGTGCACGAACGCACTCATGCGGGACTTCCCGTCAGTCGGAGGAAGACGTCGTCGAGGGTCGGTGGCCTGAGGCTCGCGTCGAGCAACGGAACGCCCGCCGCGTCGAGTTCGCGCACCAGGCGGGGGAGGGTGAGGGTCGGGTCCGTGGTGACGGCGCCGACGGCGTGTCGGTCGTGGTCGAACCGGGGCTCCCTGCCGGTGAGCCGGTCGAGGACCGCGGCGGCCCTCGGCAGTGCGTCCTGGTCGGCGACCACCGCCTGCGCGTACCAGCCGATGAGCGCCTTCAGTTCGGCGGGCGATCCGGTCCGGGCCACCCGGCCCCGGTCCATGAGCACGATGTCGTCGGCGAGTTGGTCGGCCTCCTCCAGGTACTGAGTCGTGAGCAGCACCGTCGTGCCCTCGGCCGTCAACTCGCGCACCGCTTCCCGGATGCCGCTCCGGCCGGCCGGGTCGAGGCCGGTGGTGGGCTCGTCGAGGAAGAGCACGGCCGGGCGGCGGACCAGGCTCGCGGCCAGGTCGAGGCGGCGGCGCATGCCGCCGGAGTAGGTGGCCGCCTTGCGGTCGGCGGCCTCGGTGAGGCCGAAACGGCCGAGGAGTTCGGCCGCCCGGTCGTCCGGCCTCCGTACCCGGAGCAGCCGGGCGAAGAGGCGCAGGTTCTCGCGGCCGGTGAGGTCGCCGTCGACCGAGGCGTACTGGCCGGTGACGCCGATGCTGCGGCGCACGGCACCGGGGTCCCGGACCACGTCGTGCCCCGCGATGCGGGCGGAGCCCGCGTCGGGTCGCAGGAGGGTGGCCAGCAGCCGTACGACCGTGGTCTTCCCGGCCCCGTTCGGCCCGAGCAGTCCGCAGACCGTGCCCTGCCGGACGGCCAGATCGAGACCGCGCAGCGCGGACACCGCGCCGAAGCGTTTCTCCAGACCTTCACTAAGTACAGCGTACGTAGAAGTCATGGGGTGACCATAACTCACTACGTACGGTGTACGTAACTAGGATGGTGGGCGAGGTGATGACCGATGGCAGTCCGAGGGGCCGAACCCGAGGTGATCTGGGCGCGTCCGGAGCGTGCCGGGCGGGGGCCGAAGCCGGCGTTCACTCGCGCCGACATCGCTGCCGTCGCGGCGCGGATCGCCGACGCGGAGGGGCTGGACGCCGTGTCGATGCGGCATGTGGCGGCCGGGGTGGGGTGCGGGACGATGTCCCTGTACAACTACGTTCCCCGCAAGGAGGACCTGTACGAGCTGATGGTTGACGCGGTCAGCTCCGAGCACGAACGGTGGGAGCCGACCGGGGACTGGCGGGCCGACATGATGCGGGTCGCCGAGCAGACACGGGAGTTGATGCGCCGGCACCCCTGGTTGCCCCGTCTGATGTCACCGGTCTACGGGTTCAGCCCACATGCCCTGCGCTATCTGGAGCACTGCCTGGCCTGCCTGGATCCGCTGGACGTGTCGTACGGCACCAAGTTCGAGCTGATCGCCATGGTGAACGGTGTGGTCACGACCTATGTGCGGAACGAGATCGACACGGCCGAACGGGTGCGGAACCTGCCGTGGTCCGAGGAGCGGGAGAACGCGGTGCGCATCGCCTATCTCGGAGGGCAGATCGCCTCGGGGGCGTATCCGCGGATGGCGGCGGCGTTCGCGGGGGATGCGGGGGATCCGGGGCCGGTCGACATGGAGGGGGTTTTCCGGCGGGCGGTGGAGAGGGTTCTGGGCGGGTTCGCTTCGTCGTAGGCCGCGGGTGGGCAGAGGCTGGTCGGCCCCCGAACAGGTTGGTCACAGCAACGTGAACTGGCCGGCTGGGCCTTCCTCCTGGTGGTCCAGGACCGAAGCCGGTCTGCGGGCTGTCCCCGGGGGCGGGAGTACGCCCGCTCCCGTCAGGTCGGTCGCGGTGATCTGTGTCCCGACCTCCAGGGCGGCCTGTCGGGTGCGGACGTCCGCCAGCAGGGCCAGGACCGTGATCAGCTCCAGCAGTTCCGAGGTCCACGGCTGGGACCAGGCCGGCGGGGTGATCGCGGCGAGGGTTCCCGGTTCCGCCGTCTCCGCCGTGCGGGCCGCGAACCACGCCTCCAGGACCCGTACCTCGCCCGTCCTGAAGTCCCACGCGTCCGGCGGCACCGGGGAGATACGGCCCTCGTCGAGGTGGAGGGCCTCCTCCTCCCTGTCGTAGAGGATCGTGAGGGGGCGGGCGGGAAGCGGGGCCCGGACGTACGGGCGGCGGCCCCCCGGGAGTTTGGGGCGGTCGCCGTCGCGGCGCAGCAGCCACAGGGCCCGGTGGCCGAGCTCCACGCCCCGCGCCCAGAGTCCGGCGTCGGCGGTGAGCGGCACGGTGCGGTCCTGGCGGACCGCGACCAGGATCCAGGCGAGGACGTCCGGCGGGGTGACCTCTCGGCCCAGCCGCCCGGTCAGGTGATCCAGCAGACCGGGGACCAGGTTGGGTTCCTCGCCGCCCGGGCGGCGGTACAGCGGGCGGATGCGGCCCGCACGCAGGGTGGGGAGGAGGGAGGTCGCCAGCAGGGGCATGCCCTCCGGCGACTCCACGGCGAAGACCTGCCGGTCGTCCGCCACCCGCCACAACTCCGGGCGGGCCGCGTCGATCAGGCGGTGGTCCGGGATCAGCCACTGCTCGTCGAACGGGGCGGCCAGGACGCGGACCGGGGCCGGGCAGGGGCCCGCCGCCTCGGCGAGCGGTTCGGTGCCGCTGGGCTGGCCGGGGAGCTGGGCGACCGCGGAGTGGACCGTCCGGGCCCGCGTCGGCTCGAACAGGGCCTCCCGGTCGGCGCCCTCGGCCTTCACGAGGGCGTCCCAGCGGGACTTCAGGGTCGCCGGGTCGGCGGCCGTCGGCCACCCCCGGCCGAGCCGTAGTGGTGCGACGGACCACGGCATGAGGTCCGCCAGCAGCGGAGCGTCGTCGTGCGTCACGCCCGGCATCGTACGACGACTTCAGGTCGCGTCGAGCGTGACCGTGAAGGAGAAACGGTCGCCGCGGTAGTGGATGACCGCCAGGTCCAGGACCCGGCCGGCGGTGTCGTAGGTGACGCCCGTGTAGTGCAGGATCGGGCTCAGCAGCGGGACCTGGAGCAGCCGGGCGGTCTCCGGGTCGGCCAGCCGGGCCGCCACCGTGTCCGTGATGCGGCTGATGTCCGCGCCCACGACGTCCCGGAGCACCTTGGTCATCGGCTGCCGGGCCAGGTCCTCCGGGTCGATGCGCTCGGCCAGTTCGGGGCGGACGTGGTTGCGGGCGTGGTTGGTCGGCTCGCCCGTCTGCTCGTCGCTGCGGAGGCGGTGGTACGTCGCCACCTCGGCGAGATCCGGGAAGTACTCGACGAGTTCGCCGGTCACGGGGGCCGTGCCGTGCTCCAGCAGCTCCGCCGTCATCCCCGACTGCTGTGCCACGATCGCGTCCACCGAGCCGAGCAGCCGTACCGGGGTGCCGCGCCGGGCGTCCGGCTCGATGAAGGTGCCCCGGCGGCGGTGCCGGCTGATCAGGCCCTCGTCCTCCAGCTCCTTCAGCGCCTGCCGCATCGTCAGCACGCTCACGCCGTAGTGCTCCGCGAGCCGTTCCTCGGTGGGCAGCCGGAGCGGGTCCCGGGGCGAGCGGCCGAGTATCGAGGCACGCAGCGACTGCGACACCTGGTACCAGAGCGGCAGCTTGCGGTTGAGGACGATCGAGTCCGGGGCGAAGGAGGTCACGGGGCCATCCGTACCGGTGGGGGATCTTCAGTGCAAGGGGCGGAAGTGCCGTTCCAGGCCCCGCCACACGTCGTCGTAGCGCTGCTGGAGGTGTTCGGCGGCCGACGCCTGCGGGGTGAGCGTCACCGGCCAGCGGGTCTCGAACATGAACGCCAGGCCGTCGTCCACCTTCTGGGGCTTCAGCTCGGCCGCGCTCGCCCGGTCGAACGTCTCCCGGTCCGGACCGTGCGCCGACATCATGTTGTGCAGCGACCCGCCGCCCGGCACGAACCCTTCCGCCTTCGCGTCGTACGCCCCCTCGACGAGCCCCATGTACTCGCTCATCACGTTCCGGTGGAAGTACGGCGGCCGGAAGGTGTCCTCGCCCACCAGCCAGCGCGGCGCGAAGACCACGAAGTCGACACCGGCCAGGCCGGGGGTGTCGGACGGGGACGTCAGCACCGTGAAGATCGACGGATCGGGGTGGTCGTACGAGATGGTGCCGATCACATTGAAACGGCGCAGATCATAGGCGTACGGCACATGTGTGCCGTGCCAGGCGACCACGTCCAGTGGGGAGTGGTCATATGTGGCGGTCCACAGGTTGCCGCAGAACTTGTTGACCACCTCCACCGGACCCTCGACGTCCTCGTAGGCGGCGACGGGGGCCAGGAAGTCGCGGGCGCTGGCGAGGCCGTTGGCGCCGATGGGGCCGAGGTCGGGGAGGCGGAACGGCGAGCCGTAGTTCTCGCACACATAACCCCGGGCCGTGGCATCCAGCAGCTCCACACGGAAGCGGACCCCACGCGGGATCAGCGCCACATGTCCCGGCTCCACATGCAGCAGGCCGAACTCCGTGCGCAGCAGCAGCCCGCCGTGCTCCGGGACGATCAGCAGCTCGCCGTCCGCGTCGGAGAAGACCCGCTCCATGGAGGCGTCGGCGTGGTAGAGGTGCACGGCCATGCCGGCGCGCTGGGTCGCGTCGCCGTTGCCGCCCAGGGTCCACAGGCCGGCCAGGAAGTCCGTGCCCGGCGCGGGCTCCGGCAGGGGGTTCCAGCGCAGCCGGTTCGGGTCCGGGGCGAGCTCCGTGAAGGGAGCGGTGCGCAGCCCGCCGTTGCCGGCGGCGCGGGTGAACGCCGGGTGGGCGGCCGAGGGGCGGATCCGGTACAGCCAGGAGCGGCGGTTGTGGGCCCGCGGCTCGGTGAAGGCCGAACCGCTGAGCTGTTCCGCGTACAGGCCGAGCGGGGCGCGCTGCGGGGAGTTGCGGCCCTCGGGCAGGGCGCCCGGCACCGCCTCCGAGGAGTGCTCGTTGCCGAACCCGGAGAGGTACGCCAGCCCTTCGGCGGTCTTCCGCGCCTCGCCGCGGTCCCGCTCGAACGCGCTCGCGCGGGAGGTACCCCCATCGCTCATGATCGCTCCCTGAACCTGCGTGCCATCGATTCCTATGCATCACCGTAGGATTACGCGAGGGCGGGTGCAAGAGGGCCCGGATCATCCCGGCGGCGGATGGCGAGAACCCGACTTCAGGGGGATCCGGTCCGCGGCGTGCTGTTCTACGCTCCCGGGCATGTCGTGGACGCGTGGACTGCCGGGTGCGCTCGCGGTCTGCGTGCTGCTCCTGGTCGCCGCGGCGGGCTGCGGGACCGGGCGGACCCACGGGCAGCGAGGTGCGGAGTCGCCCTCGCCGGTGGGCAAGATCCTCGACGACACGGACGAGAGCGGACGCCACTACCGCGAACTGGACAAGAAGCAGGCGCCCGAGGTGGGCACGGTGGTCACCCCGGACGCCTCCGGCGGCTGGGACGTACGGCTCGACCTGCACCGTTTCCGGTTCTCCCGGGCGGGCACCGCGGCGAAGGCGGTCGTCGGCCGGGGGCTCGCCTACCTCTTCGTGGACGGCGGCCTGGTCACCCGGCTGCGCACCTCTGCCTACCACCTGCCCGCCGGTCTCGTCCCGCACGGCACCCACCACGTCACCGCCCGGCTCTACGCCGACGACGGCACGGTCTGGGCCGTGCACGGCAAGCCGGTGGAGAGCACGGCGGACGTCACGGCGTCGGGCGCGGAGACGGCGTCGCCGTCGGCACCGGGAGCCGGGCCCGCCACCCCCTCGGCCACCGGCAACGGCACCGGCGCCGGTACCGGCACCGCCGCGAGCAGCCCGGACGCCGGATGAGTGCATGGGCCATCCGTCCGCGTACTGGGGGGCGAGGTTCACCTGATCCCGGCGGAAAGGCATCATGAAGCCCGTGCCCCCAGCGACACCGCTTCGCAAAGCGCCCGTACAGCGCCGCAGCGCCGAACGGCTGACCCGGATCCTCGACGCCTGCGCCGACCTCCTCGACGAGGTCGGCTACGACGAACTGAGCACCCGGGCCGTCGCGGTGCGCGCCGGGGTGCCCATCGGCTCGGTCTACCGCTTCTTCGGCAACAAGCGGCAGATGGCCGACGCCCTCGCCCAGCGCAACCTGGAGCGCTTCACCGAGCGTGTCACCGAGCGGCTGAAGGAGGCGCCGAAGGGCGACTGGCGGACGGCGATGGACGCGGTGCTCGACGAGTACCTGGCCATGAAACGCACCGCCCCCGGCTTCTCCCTCGTCGACTTCGGCAACCAGATCCCGGTCGGCGTCCGCGACGCGGAGCCGAACCACCGGGTGGCCGACCGGCTGACCGACCTCCTGGCGGCGTACATCGGCCGCACCCCCGACGAGCCGCTGCGCCGCACCTTCCTGGTGGCCGTGGAAACAGCCGACGCCCTCGTCCACCTGTCCTTCCGGATGGCCCCGGAGGGCGACGAGTCGATCATCACGGAGACCCGGGAACTGCTACGGGCGTACCTGGCCCGGGTGCTGGACTGACGGCCCGGGGAAAACGCCCCGAACGGAGCGCCCCTTCAGGGGCGCGAGGAACTGCGCGACCAGCCACGAACGTCCCGCGCCCGAACGACGACCCGCGGCAGCCGACCCCATCGCCCCGCACCCGAAATCACCGGCAGGGCTCCCCTCCGCACATACCGCCCGGTATGCTCGCCGCGCAAGGCACCGCCGCCCCCTGGGAGGAATCATGCCCCGCACCGCCCTCCGCATCTGCCCCCTGTGCGAGGCCACCTGCGGCCTGACCCTCACCATCGAGGGCACCCGCGTCACCGGCGCCCGCGGCGACCGCGACGACGTGTTCAGCAAGGGGTTCATCTGCCCGAAGGGCGCCTCCTTCGGCGCCGTCGACGTCGACCCCGACCGCCTGCGCACCCCCCTCGTCCGCAGGGACGGCGAACTGCGCGAGGCCACCTGGACGGAGGCCTTCGACGCGGTCGCCGCCGGGATCCGCGGCGTCGTCGAGCGCTACGGCCCGGACTCCGTCGGGGTCGTCCTCGGCAACCCCAACGTCCACACCGTGGCCGGCGCCCTCTACCCGCAGGTCCTGATCGGCGCCCTCGGCACCCGCAGCGTCTTCACCGCGTCCACCGTCGACCAGATGCCCAAGCACGTCTCCAGCGGACTGCTCTTCGGCGACGCCAACGCCATCCCGGTCCCCGACCTGGACCACACCGACCACCTCCTCCTCATCGGCGCCAACCCCCTGGAGTCCAACGGGAGTCTGTGCACCGCACCCGACTTCCCCGGCAAGCTCAAGGCGCTCAGGGCCCGCGGCGGCACCCTCACCGTCATCGATCCCCGCCGCACCCGCACCGCCAAGCTCGCCGACCGGCACATCGCCATCCGGCCCGGCGCCGACGCCCTGTTGCTCGCCGCCATGGCCCAAGTCCTCTTCGAGGAGGGCCTGGTGGACCTCGGCCACCTCGCCCCGCACGTCGAGGGACTCGACGAACTCCGCGCCGAACTGGGGGACTTCACCCCGGACGCGGTCGCCCACGCCACCGACGTCGACGCCGGCACGATCCGTGTCCTCGCCCGCGAACTCGCCGCCGCGCCGACAGCCGCCGTATACGGCCGGATAGGCAGCTGCACCGTCCCGCACGGCACCCTCGCCAGCTGGCTCGTCGACGTCCTCAACATCCTCACCGGCAACCTCGACCGGCCCGGCGGCGCGCTCTTCCCGCAGGCCGCCACCGACCGGACCCCGCGGCCGGCCGGTCCCGGCCGGGGCTTCGCGCTCGGTCGCTGGCACTCCCGGGTCAGCCAACACCCCGAGGCCAAGGGCGAGTTGCCGCTCTCCGCACTCGCCGAGGAGATCGACACCGCGACGGCCGAGGGCGAACCGATCCGGGCGCTGATCGCCATCGCCACCAACCCCGTCCTCTCCGCCCCGGACGGCGACCGCCTCGACAAGGCCCTGGACTCCCTCGACTTCATGGTCAGCGTCGACCCCTACCTCAACGAGACCGCCCGGCACGCCGACGTCGTACTGCCCCCGCCGCCGCCCTCGCAGAGCCCGCACCACGACTTCGCCTTCAACACCCTCGCCGTACGCAACCAGGTCCGCTACTCCCGCCCCGCCGTCCCGCCGGAGCCCGGCCGGATGGCCGAGACCGAGATCCACGCCCGGCTGGTCCTCGCGGCCGGCGGCATGCACGGCGCCGAACCGTCCGCCGTGGACGACATGGTCATCGGCCAGACCCTCGGGAAGGCCGTCAGGGAGCCCCACTCGCCCGTGCACGGCCGGGACCCGCAGGAACTCGCCGGGCAGCTCACCGGGGACACCGGCCCCGAGCACCGGCTCGACCTGATGCTGCGCCTGGGCCCCTACGGCGACGGCTTCGGCGCCCGGCCCGACGGGCTCACCCTGGAGCGGCTGCTCGCCCACCCGCACGGCATCGACCTCGGCCCCCTCGCGTCCCGCCTCCCGCAGCCGCTGAAGACCCGGAGCGGCAAGGTCGAACTGCTGCCCGGGCCCCTCGCCGACGACCTGCCCCGGCTGCGCGCGGCCCTCGACACCAGCCCCGCTGCGCTCGTCCTCGTCGGCCGCCGCCACCTGCGCTCCAACAACAGCTGGATGCACAACGTGCCCGCCCTCACCGGCGGCACCAACCGCTGCACCCTGCACATCCACCCCGAGGACGCCGAACGGCTCGGCGTACGCGACGGCGCCGACGTCCGCGTCAAGGGCGCCGGCGGCGAGGTCGTCACCCCCGCCGAGGTCACCGACGGCGTCCGGCCGGGCGTCGTCAGCCTCCCGCACGGCTGGGGCCACGACCGCCCCGGCACCCGCCTCAGCCACGCCGCCACCGCCCCCGGCGTCAACGTCAACCAGCTCCTCGACGGCAGCCTCCTCGACCCGCTGTCCGGCAACGCCGTCCTCAACGGCATCCCCATCGAGGTGACCGCCGAGATGAGCGCCGAGGTGATCACAACCCCGTGACCTGGAGTTTTGCGCTTATTGCTCGCGTGTCAACGTCTTGTTAACGACGTTTGACGCGACCTAACGTCGTCCGCACCGCCGGCCCTGGTGGGAGTTCAAGGGCGAACGTTAGGTGATCCACCCATGCTGACCATCCTCGGCTTCGCCATGATCGCGACCTTCCTGGTCCTGATCATGCTGAAGAAGATGTCGCCGATCGCGGCGCTCGTGCTGATCCCCGCGCTGTTCTGCGTGGTCGTGGGCAAGGGCGCCCACCTCGGCGACTACGTCATCGACGGCGTCACCAGCCTCGCGCCCACCGCGGCGATGCTGATGTTCGCGATCGTCTACTTCGGCGTGATGATCGACGTCGGCCTCTTCGACCCCGTCGTCAAGGGGATCCTGCGGTTCTGCAAGGCCGACCCGCTGCGGATCGTCGTCGGTACGGCCGTGCTCGCGGCGATCGTCTCGCTCGACGGCGACGGCTCCACCACCTTCATGATCACCGTTTCGGCGATGTATCCCCTGTACAAGCGCCTGAAGATGAGCCTGGTCGTGATGACCGGTGTCGCCGCGATGGCCAACGGCGTGATGAACACCCTGCCCTGGGGCGGTCCCACCGCTCGTGCCGCCACCGCGCTCAAGCTGGACGCGAGCGACATCTTCGTACCGATGATCCCGGCGCTGGCCACGGGCCTGCTGTTCGTCTTCGCCCTCGCCTACGTCCTCGGCCGCCGTGAGCGCAAACGGCTCGGCGTGCTGACGCTGGACGAAGTGCTGGTCGAGGAGCCGGAGACGGTGCTCGTGGGCGCCGGCAAGGCCCCCGCGCGCACGGGCGGTCCTGACTCCGGCACCGGCGCGGACCTGCCCGACGAGCCCGGGGGCGACGGTTTCCAGGGCCTCGACCCGCACCGCGAGACCCTGCGGCCCGGGCTGTACTGGTTCAACGCGCTGCTCACGGTCGCCCTGCTCACCGCCATGATCATGGAGTGGCTGCCGATCCCGGTGCTGTTCCTGCTCGGCGCCGCCCTGGCCCTGACCGTCAACTACCCCCAGATGCCCGCCCAGCGGGCCCGGATCGCCGCGCACGCCGAGAACGTCCTCAACGTCTCCGGCATGGTCTTCGCCGCCGCCGTCTTCACCGGCGTCCTCCAGGGCACCGGCATGGTCGACCACATGGCCGACTGGCTCGTCGGCAACATCCCCGACGGCATGGGCCCGCACATGGCCCTGGTCACCGGCGTGCTGAGCATCCCGCTCACGTACTTCATGTCGAACGACGGCTTCTACTTCGGCATCCTCCCGGTGCTCGCCGAGGCCGGCCAGGCGCACGGCGTCCCCGCGGTGGAGATCGCCCGCGCCTCGATCGTCGGCCAGCCGCTGCACATGTCCAGCCCCCTGGTGCCCGCCGTCTACGTCCTGGTCGGCATGGCCAAGGTCGAGTTCGGCGACCACACGCGGTTCGTCGTGAAGTGGGCGGCCCTGACTTCGGCGGTGGTGCTCGGGGCGGGGATCCTGTACGGGGCCATGTGACATGGCACTGGGCGGCATGTGACACGGCACCGGCCGGGGGAAGTATGTGACGTACCACTGGGAGGTTTCACCATGGCGCCCGGCAGGAACCGCCGCTGGCTGCTCCGTCTCGTCATCGCCTTCGGCTTCGCGCAGGGCGCGGTGTCGATGGCCCGCCCCGCCGTCTCCTACCGGGCGCTGGCCCTCGGCGCCGACGAACGGGCCGTGGGCGTCCTCGCGGGTGTCTACGCCCTGCTCCCGCTCTTCGCCGCCGTACCGCTCGGGCGCCGCACCGACCACGGCCGCTGCGCACCCCTGTTGCCCGTCGGCGTCGTCCTGATAGCCGGCGGGTGCGCGCTCAGCGGACTCGCGAACTCCCTCTGGGCGATGGCCCTGTGGAGCGGGGTGATGGGCCTCGGCCACCTCTGCTTCGTGATCGGGGCGCAGTCGCTGGTGGCCCGGCAGTCGGCGCCGCACGAACAGGACCGCAACTTCGGCCACTTCACCATCGGCGCGTCGCTGGGGCAGCTGGTCGGGCCGATCGCCGCGGGGGCGGTCATCGGCGGGCCGGACATGGCGGGGACGAGTGCGCTCGCGCTGGTGGTGGCGGGTGCGGGAGCGGCGGTCGCGCTCACGTCGCTGTGGCGCATCGAGGACCGTACGGCGGTCACGTCACGTTCCGCGGCGGGGGACCGGGTGCCGGTGGGCCGCATCCTGCGGGCCCGGGGTGTGCCCGCCGGCATGCTGATCAGCCTCTCGGTGCTGTCCGCGACCGACATCCTGACCGCGTACCTGCCCGTGGTCGGCGAGCACCGGGACATCTCCCCGGCCGTGATCGGCGTGCTGCTCAGTGTGCGGGCGGGGGCGACGATCGCCTGCCGGCTCGTGCTCACCCCGCTGCTGCGGCTGCTCGGGCGGCCGTTGCTGCTGACGGTGACCTGCTTGCTGGCGGCCGTGCTGTGCGCGGGGATCGCGGTGCCGGTGCCGGTGTGGGCGCTGGCCCTGATCCTCGCCGCGCTCGGTTTCTGCCTGGGGGTCGGGCAGCCGCTGTCGATGACGACGGTCGTCCAGGCCGCACCCGAGGCGGCCCGTTCCACGGCGCTCGCCCTGCGGCTGACCGGCAACCGGCTGGGCCAGGTCGCCGCGCCGGCCGGGGCGGGGCTGCTGGCGGGAGTGGCCGGGGTGGCCGCGCCGTTCGTGATGCTGGGCGTGTTGCTGCTGGTGTCGGCGGGGGTGGCGGTGCGCTCGCCGGAGGCGGCGGGACGGGGCGAGGGCGCCGGTGCGGTGCCGTCGGCGCGGCGAAAGGGCCGGGCATTGCGCCGCACGAGCGATATCTGACGGCGCGTCGGACGTGGATGCCACGGGTCGTGGAGTGCATGGGTGACAGTCCAGACGAAAGGTCGATTTGTATGAAAATCATCTAACTCGGAGGAGCTTGCATGGTCACGCTCACGCATCCGCGCACCACCGGTTCCCGTGCGGGCGCCACCGTCATCCTCACCGCCCTCGCCGCGGCGGGTGCCTCATGGGTGGCGGCGCCGAACGCGGCAGCCGTGGGGGAGAACGGCGACATCAGGCTCCACCGGGTGGGCGTGCCCTTCGGTGTCTCGAAGGACGACCCGCTGGTCTGCAAGTTCTACCTCGACGCCGTCAACTTCGACATCCTCCGCACCATCGACTACACCATCACGCCGCAGCCCCCGCTGCCCACCGCCGCGAGCGTCACCGGCACCATCCAGCTCGCCGGCGGCGCCGGACACACCGACCCGCTGGGGCTGGCGGACGGGCAGTACCGGCTCACGTGGATCGTGAACGGCGCGAGCAAGGAGAAGATCTTCCGGGTCAACTGCCATGACGGCAGGCAGGACGGGCCGCAGGACCAGAACGGCCAGAACGGCTTCAGTGGTCCGAACGACCAGAACGGCGGCCAGAACGGCGGCCCCAACGGCCAGGGCGGCCAGAACGGTCCGAACGGGCAGATCCAGGACAGCCAGCGCGGTGACTCGTCCTGGGGGGAGGGCGGTGACCACAACGGCCCGCAGGGCGGTGTGCACGCGGGCGGCGGCGGCATCGCCGACGCGACGGCCGCGTTCTCGCCCGTGGCAGCGGCCACGGCCGTCACCCTGGTCGCCGCCAGCGGCGTGGTGTACGTCCGGCTGATCCGCCGCCGCCCCCATGGCGCCGCGTAGGCGCAGACGCAGGCCCTGGTACCGGACCCGCGCCTACCGCCTCGCCAGGACGGCCCTGCTGGCGGTCGTCCTGGTGACAGTGGTCCGGTGGTGGGGGCAGGACGGGTCCGCCGCGGCGGACGGGCCGGACGCCCTGGCGGCGGCCGGCCCGGGCGCGGACGGCCCCCCGCCCCACCCGCTCTCCCGGTCCCGGCCGACGTCGATGCGCATCCCGTTCCTCGGGGTCGACGCGCCGGTCGTCGGGGTCCGGCTCGACCGGGGCCGGCAGCTGGAGACACCGCCGGTCGACGACCCGAAGCTGATCGGCTGGTTCCAGGGCGGCGCCACGCCGGGCGAGTCCGGCCTCGCGATCGCCGTCGGCCATCGCGACACCAGGACGGGGCCCGCCGTCTTCGCGGCGCTCGCCCAGATCCAGACCGGCAAGCGGATCGAGGCCGAGCGCGCGGACGGCCGTACCGCCGTGTACACCGTGGACCGGGTGAAGGTCTACGACAAGGCCGGCTTCCCCGACAAGGAGGTGTACGGCCCGACCCGGCGTCCCGAGCTCCGCGTGATCACCTGCGGCGGCCTCTTCAGCCGGCGGACGGGCTACACCAGCAACGTGGTGGTCTTCGCCCACCTCACCGCGACGAAGTGAGCGCGCCGGGGCCGTGGTTCGACCTGGACGAGTGAACTCCGGCCGGAAGCCGGGACCCGGGAGGGGCGGCGGCTCTAGGAAGGGGGTATGCGCACTCGTTTCCTCCGCAACCGGTCGGCCCTCGCCGTGGCCGGGATCCTGCTCGCCGGTGCTCCGGCCACGGTCACGGCACTGGCCGCCGACCGTCCCTCCGCCGCCCCGGCGCGCGGCAAGCCGTACATCGAGACCCGGCTGCTCTTCGGCACCGCCCGCCCGGACGGCGGACCGGCCGTCACCGACCGGCAGTTCACGGCCTTCGTCGACAAGGAGGTCACCCCGGACTTCCCCGACGGGCTCACCGTGCAGACCGGGCGCGGGCAGTGGCGGGACGCGCACGGGACGATCGAGAAGGAGCGGTCGTACGTGCTGACCCTGCTGTATCCGCGGACGGCGGCCGAGGGCAGCGACCGGAAGATCGAGGAGATCCGGCGGGCCTACGAGAAGGCCTTCGCGCAGGAGAGCGTGGGCAGGGTGGACGAACACGCCCAGGTCGACTTCTGACGGTGCGGGAGCGCGTCCGGGACACGTCTGGCGCGCTAAAACTATCGCCGCTAGTTTGTGACTCGGACGACAGGGCCCCGCCGGGAGGAAGCACCATGAAGGCACACGACGGCCTGTACATCGACGGTGCCTGGCGCGCCGCCGAGAGCAGGGACGTGATCGAGGTCGTGAACCCGGTCGACGAGCAGGTCGTCGGCCGGGTCCCGGCGGGCGGCGCGCTGGACGTCGACACGGCCGTACGCGCCGCCCGTGCCGCCCTCCCGGTCTGGGCCGCCACCCCGCCCGCCGAGCGGGCCGCCCGGCTCGCCGCGCTGCGGGACGAACTCGAGGCCCGGAAGGACGAGATCGCCGAGACGGTCACCGCCGAGCTGGGCTCTCCCCTCCCGTTCTCCGAGGCGGTCCACGCGAGCGTGCCGATCGCGGTCGCCGGCTCGTACGCCGAACTGGCGGCCACCCACCCCTTCGAGGAGAAGGTCGGCAACTCCACCGTCTACCAGGAGCCGGTGGGCGTGGTCGGCGCGATCACGCCCTGGAACTACCCGCTGCACCAGATCGTCGCCAAGGTCGCCCCGGCGCTCGCCGCGGGCTGCTCGGTCGTGCTGAAGCCCGCCGAGAACACCCCGCTCACCGCCCAGCTGTTCGCGGAGGCGGTGCACGAAGCGGGCTTCCCGGCAGGCGTGTTCAACCTGGTCACCGGCCTCGGCCCGGTCGCCGGGCAGGCCCTCGCCGAGCACCCGGGCGTCGACCTGGTCTCCTTCACCGGTTCCACGGCCGTCGGCCGGCAGATCGGCGCGGTGGCCGGGGCCGCCGTGAAGAAGGTCGCCCTCGAACTGGGCGGCAAGTCCGCGAACGTCATCCTCCCGAGCGCCGACCTCGCCCGGGCCGTCAACGTCGGCGTGGCCAACGTGATGTCCAACTCCGGCCAGACGTGCAGCGCCTGGACCCGGATGCTGGTCCATGCCGACCGCTACGAGGAGGCGGTGGAGCTGGCCGCCACGGCCGCCGCCAAGTACGGCGAGCGGATCGGGCCCGTCGTCAGCGCCGGGCAGCAGGCCCGGGTGCGGGGTTACATCGAGAAGGGCGTCGCGGAGGGCGCCCGGCTGGTCGCGGGCGGCCCCGAATCCCCGCACGAGCGCGGCTACTTCGTCAGCCCGACCGTCTTCGCCGACGTCACCCCGGAGATGACGATCGCCCAGGAGGAGATCTTCGGCCCGGTCCTGTCCATCCTGCGCTACACCGACGAGGACGACGCCCTGCGCATCGCCAACGGCACGGTCTACGGGCTCGCGGGCGCCGTCTGGGCCGGGGACGAGGCGGAGGCGGTGGCCTTCGCCCGGCGCATGGACACCGGGCAGGTCGACATCAACGGCGGACGCTTCAACCCCCTTGCCCCGTTCGGCGGTTACAAGCAGTCGGGCGTCGGCCGCGAGCTGGGCGCGCACGGCCTCGCCGAGTACCTCCAGACCAAGTCCCTTCAGTTCTGAGGAGGTTCCTGCGATGACTTTCACGGTCCGAGCCGCCGTACTGCCCGCCGTGGGCGCCCCGTTGTCGGTCACCGAGATCGAACTCCCGGACCCCGGACCCGGACAGGTCCGGGTCCGGCTCGCCGCCGCCGGCGTCTGCCACTCCGACCTCTCCCTCTCCGACGGCACCATGCGGGTGCCGGTCCCGGCGGTCCTCGGCCACGAGGGCGCGGGCACGGTGGCGGCCGTGGGCGAGGGCGTCACCCGTCTCGCGCCAGGCGACCCTGTCGTCCTCAACTGGGCTCCTTCCTGTGGCAGTTGCCATGCCTGCACGCTGGGCGAGGTCTGGCTCTGCGCCAACGCGCTGAACGGCTCCGCCGACGTCTACGCCCGTACGGCGGACGGCACCGACCTGCACCCCGGCCTGAACGTGGCGGCCTTCGCCGAGGAGACCGTGGTCCCCGAGTCCTGCGTCCTGCCCCTTCCCGCCGGCATCCCGCTCACCGACGCGGCCCTCCTCGGCTGCGCGGTCCTCACCGGTTACGGTGCCGTCCACCACTCGGCGCGGGTCCGCGAGGGCGAGACGGTGGCGGTGTTCGGCGTCGGCGGGGTGGGTCTGGCCACCGTCCAGGCGGCCCGGATCGCGGGTGCCTCCCGGATCGTCGCGGTGGACGTCTCGGCGGAGAAGGAAGACCTCGCACGCGCCGCCGGCGCCACGGACTACGTCGTCGCCTCCGACACCACACCCCGCGCGATCCGCGCCCTGACCGGCAAGCAGGGCGTCGACGTCGCCGTGGAGTGCGTGGGCCGCGCGGTCAGCATCCGCGCGGCCTGGGAGTCCACCCGCCGGGGCGGCCGTACGACGGTGGTCGGCATCGGCGCCAGAACCGAACAGGTCACCTTCGACGCCCTGGAGCTCTTCCACTGGGGCCGCACCCTCTCCGGCTGCGTCTACGGCAACTCGGACCCGGCCCGCGACCTGCCGCTGCTCGCCGGACACGTCCGGGCGGGCCGCCTGGACCTGAGCGCGCTGGTGACGGAACGGATCGCGCTGGAGGACATCCCGGTCGCCTTCGAGAACATGCTGGCGGGCAAGGGCGGCCGGGCCCTGGTCGTCTTCTGACCGGCCGTCACGGCACCTGCTCGGAGCGGGGCTCCCCGGCCGCCGCCACGGCCCGGGGAGCACCCGCCCGGGACCGGGACACCGCCACACCGGCCAGGCACAGCACCCCGCCCACCAGGGTGACCGGTCCGGGGACCTCGCCCAGGGCCAGCCAGGACATCAGCACCACCAGCGCCGGCACGGCGTACGTCGTCGCGCCCATCCGGCTCGCGGTGGTACGGGCGAGGGCGTACGCCCAGGTCGTGAAGGCGAGCGCGGTCGGGAAGACCCCGAGATACACCATGTTGAGGGTGGCGGACAGCGGGGCGCCGGCCGCCTGGTGCACCAGCTGCCCGGCGAACGGCAGACAGACGACGGCGCCGACCAGGCACCCGTACGTGGTGGCCTGGAGCGCGCTCGCCCGGGCCAGCGCGGGCTTCTGGGAGACGACACCGGCCGCGTAGGCGACCGCCGCGAGCAGGCACAGCACCACCCCCAGCACCGAGGAGCCGCCCCCGCCGGCCATCGAAAGACCCACGGTCACCGCGCCCGCGAAGGACACCGCCATCCCCGCGAGCAGCCGGGGCGGCATGGGATCACCGAGCAGCCGGGCCCCGAGCAGGGCGATCAGCAGGGGGCCGACGTTCACCACGAGGGCGGCCGTCCCCGCGTCCACCTGCTGCTCGCCCCAGTTCAGGACGACCATGTAGAAGCCGAACCACAGCACGCCCGACAACGCGATGCCGCGCCAGGCGGACCTGGGCGGCAGCCCTTCGCGCCGTACGGCGCACAGGATCCCGAGCACGACCGCCCCGGAGAACAGCCGGCCGAGGGCGAGGGCGCCGGGGGAGTAGAAGTCGCCGGCGCTGCGGATCGACACGAAGGCCGAGGCCCACAGCACGACGGTGACGACGGCTGCGGCGACGGGAAGGAGGCGGTGGTCGGGCTTCTTCATGTGGTCGAGCGTAAGGAGGAGAGGCGCGCGGGGGCTGGCGGATTTCGGACGCGTGGGTAGGGGCGGGGCCGGGGGCGGGGTCGCTCACCGGCGCTTGCCGGGTGCCGCCGCGCCCACCCGTGCCGCCCTGCGGCACGCCTGCCCGCAGCCGAGGACGGCCCCGTCAGGGGCGCGGGGAACTGCGCGGCCGGCCCCCACCGGCCCGCGGCCGACCGTCGGCCGAACCGCCCCCTATGCCGTCCCGGCCGAACCGCCCCCTATGCCGTCCCCTCCACCCGGGCGAACTGTTCACTCAACCCGTCCAGCAACGCCCGCAACCCCGTCTCGAACGCCCGCTCGTCGATCTTCTCCTGCCGTTCCGCCAGCAGATGCGCCTGCCCCAGATGCGGGTAGTCGGCCGGATCGTACGCGCTCGCGTCGTCCACGAAGCCCCCGGCGAACGACCCCAGCGCCGAGCCCATGATGAAGTACCGCATCAGCGCCCCGATCGACGTCGCCTGCGCCGGCGGCCACCCCGCGTCCACCATCGCGCCGTAGACCACGTCGGCGAGCCGCAGGCCCGCCGGGCGGCGGCCGGGGCCCCGGGCGAGGACCGGGACGATGTTCGGGTGGGCCCGCAGCGCCGTCCGGTAGGACACCGCCCAGTCGTGCAGCGCGGTCCGCCAGTCCCGTCCGGCGCCCTGCCCGAGGTCTTCGAACATCGACAGGTCGACCTGCGCGCTGACCGAGTCCGCGACCGCCTCCAGGATCTCGTCCTTGGTGCGGAAGTGGTTGTAGAGCGAGGGCCCGCTCACCCCCAGCTCGGCGGCCAGCCGCCGGGTCGAGACGGCCGCCAGCCCCTCCGCGTCCACGAGTTCCCGGGCCGTCCGGACGATCCGGTCGGTGCTGAGGAGGGGCTTGCGCGGTCGGGCCATGGCGCACATAGTAGGGCCGAGGAAATAAACTAGCAGTGCTAATTAAAGGGTGGTCGCATGGTGAACCTGGGGCTCAGCGAGGAGCAGACCGCCGTACGGCAGCTCGCCCGGGACTTCGTCGACCGCGAGATCACCCCGAACGTGATCGCCTGGGACCGCGCCGAGGAGGTCGACCGGGGGATCGTGAAGAAGCTCGGCGAGGTCGGCTTTCTGGGCCTGACCGTCGACGAGGAGTACGGCGGCTCGGGCGGCGACCATCTCACGTACTGCCTGGTGACGGAGGAGCTGGGCCGGGGGGACTCCTCGGTCCGCGGGATCGTCTCCGTGTCCCTGGGGCTGGTCGCCAAGACCATCGCCGCCTGGGGCACCGAGGAGCAGCGGCGGCGCTGGCTGCCGGGGCTCACCTCCGGCTCGTACGTCGGCTGCTTCGGCCTCACCGAACCCGGCACCGGCTCCGACGCGGGCAACCTCACCGCCCGTGCCGTTCGCGACGGCGACGACTACGTCGTCAACGGCACCAAGATGTTCATCACCAACGGCACCTGGGCCGACGTCGTCCTCCTCTTCGCCCGCTCCACCGACGCCCCCGGCCACAAGGGCGTCTCCGCCTTCCTGGTGCCGGCCGACACCCCCGGCCTCACCCGCCGTCCCCTGCACGGCAAGCTCGGCCTGCGCGGCCAGGCCACCGCCGAGTTCGTCCTGGAGGACGTCCGGATCCCCGCCTCGGCGATGCTCGGCCCCGAGGGCAAGGGCTTCTCGGTCGCCATGTCGGCCCTCGCCAAGGGGCGGATGTCGGTCGCCGCCGGCTGTGTCGGGATAGCGCAGGCCGCACTGGACGCGGCCGTGCGGTACGCAGGGGAGCGCGAGCAGTTCGGCACGCCGATCGCCGGGCACCAGCTCGTCCAGGAGCTGATCAGCGACATCGCCGTCGACGTGGACGCGGCCCGCCTGCTGACCTGGCGGGTCGCCGATCTGATCGACCGGGGGCTGCCGTTCGCCACCGAGTCCTCCAAGGCCAAGCTCTTCGCCTCCGAGGCCGCCGTGCGCGCCGCCAACAACGCCCTCCAGGTGTTCGGCGGCTACGGCTACATCGACGAGTACCCGGTGGGCAAACTCCTGCGCGACGCCCGCGTGATGACCCTCTACGAGGGCACCAGCCAGATCCAGAAACTCCTCATCGGGCGGGCGCTGACGGGCGTCTCGGCGTTCTGAGTACGCCCCTGCGCCGCCCTGAGTATCCCGACGGATGTGGCGCGGGCCACGTCGGCCGACGCTCTACCCATGAGCGACACACCGGTCAGACACCAGAACACGGCCGCCTTCTACGGGCAGGCCGTCGCCTCCTTCGCCCTCGCCCTCACGGCCACGGCCATCGGCATCTTCCGGCTGCACGCCGACGCCTGGGTCCGTGGCTTCCTCGGCATCGCCGTGCTCTACCTCGTCACCTCCGCCTTCACGCTCGCGAAGGTCGTCCGCGACCGCCAGGAGGCCGGGCAGATCGTCAGCCGCGTCGACCAGGCCCGACTGGAGAAGCTGCTCGCCGAGCACGACCCCTTCGAGAAGCTCTGAGCGGGCACACTAAGCGCTCGCTCAGCCGGGGCGGTATGGTGGAGCTCCGGTACCGAGAGGGGCGAACGAGCGATGAGTACGGCGGAGGAGACGACCGGCGGCGAGGTCGAGCCGTGGGAAGAGGTCACCCCTGACGCGGCCCGGCGACTGCTGGTCGCCGCCGTGGAGGCCTTCGCCGAGCGCGGCTACCACGCCACCACCACCCGCGACATCGCGGGCCGGGCCGGCATGAGCCCCGCCGCGCTCTACATCCACTACAAGACCAAGGAAGAGCTGCTCCACCGGATCAGCCGCATCGGTCACGACCGGGCCCTGGAGATCCTCCAGACGGCCGCCCGGCGCGAGGGCACCGCCACCGAGCGGCTCGCCGACGCCGTCAGCTCCTTCGTCCGCTGGCACGCCGGGCGGCGCACCACCGCCCGGGTCGTGCAGTACGAACTCGACGCCCTCGGCCCCGAGGCCCGCGCCGAGATCCTCGACCTGCGCCACCAGGTCGACGCCGAGGTGCGCGCGATCATCCAGGAGGGCGTCGAGTCCGGCGAGTTCGACGTCATCGACGTGCGCGGCACCACCCTCGCGGTGCTCTCGCTCTCCATCGACGTCGCCCGCTGGTTCAACGTCAACGGGCCCCGCACCCCCGAGGAGGTCGGCGCGCTCTACGCCGACCTCGTGCTGCGGATGGTCGGGGCCAAGTAGCGGCCCCCCGCCCTCAGAGGTAGTACCGGGACACCGACTCCGCGACGCAGACCGGCTTGTCGCCGCCCTCGCGCTCCACGGTGAAGGCGACCGTCACCTGGACGCCGCCCGCGACGTCCTCGACGCCGGTGATCTTCGCGGTGGCGCGCAGCCGGGAGCCGACCGGGACGGGGGCGGGGAAGCGGACCTTGTTGGTGCCGTAGTTCACACCCATCTTCACGCCCTCGACCTTGATCAGCTGGGGGCCGAAGAGCGGGAGCAGCGACAGGGTCAGGTAGCCGTGCGCGATGGTCGTGCCGAACGGTCCTGTGGCCGCCTTCTCCGGGTCGACGTGGATCCACTGGTGGTCGCCGGTCGCCTCCGCGAACAGGTCGATCCGCTTCTGGTCGACCTCCAGCCAGTCGGTGTGGCCCAGCTGCTCGCCCACGGCCCCCTTCAGCTCGTCGGGGGAGGTGAAGATCCTCGGTTCTGCCATGTCGCCGGCCCTCTCGCACTCACGGGTCACGTCTACAGTGTCTAAGCAACTGCTTAGCATGGTCGGGTACGGGCCCCCTGTCAACGGACCGCGACCCGTACCCGGTGGGTAGTCTCTACGGGGTGCCGCAGATTCCCGAGAAGATCCACGAACTGACCGTGGGCCAGTTGTCCGCACGCAGCGGCGCCGCCGTCTCCGCGCTGCACTTCTACGAGGCCAAGGGCCTCATCAGCAGCCGGCGGACCTCAGGCAACCAGCGCCGCTACACCCGCGACACGTTGCGCCGGGTGGCCTTCGTCAGGGCGGCGCAGCGCGTCGGCATCCCCCTCGCGACGATCCGTGCGGCCCTCTCGGAACTCCCCGAGGAGCGCACCCCTACCCGGGAGGACTGGGCCCGCCTGTCGGAGGCCTGGCGTGCGGAACTGGACGAGCGCATCAGGCAGCTGAACCGGCTCCGCGACCACCTGACGGACTGCATCGGCTGCGGTTGCCTCTCCTTGAACAGCTGCGTCCTGTCCAACCCGGACGACACACTCGGCCGCCGCCTGGCAGGCTCCCGCCTCCTGCCGGAGACCGGGCGACCGTAGTCCGCCTGCGGCCCGGCGGGGGCTGGTCGCGCAGTTCCCCGCGCCCCTAAAAGACAAAGACATGGCTGCGGGCAGGCGTGCCGCAGGGCGGCACGGGTGGGCGCGGCGGCACCCGGCAAGCGCCGGTGAGCGTCCCCCCGCCCCGCCCCCGCCCCGGGCGCCTATTCGAACTCGGTCCCGCCTTTCCGTGTCAGGTACGCCCCGCTGACCGCCTTCGCGATCGCCCGGCCCCCGGTCACCGCGCTGTACCGCTCCACCGCCGGCCGGATCACCACGCCCTCCCGCAGGTGCAGCCCCCGCCCGGACACGGTCTCCCGCCCGCTCGCGGCCTCAAGTACCCGCTCGATGTCGTACGGACCCTCGAACAGCCGCGGCACCAGGGGCAGTTCGCCGGCCAGAACCTCCGCCGCGTCCAGCCACCGCACCGCTCCGCCGACCTCGGCCGACACGTCGAACGCGGTGTACCCGAGGGACTCCCGGCGCCCGTCGGCGCCGTACGTCAGGTCCTGGACCCCCGCCCCGTACACCTCCCCGAAGATCCCGACCCGGCGCGCGCCGAGCCGTTCGGCAAGGCGCCGGGCCGCCCCGGCGACGCCGTGGCCGCGCACCGCCCGCCAGTAGAGGTTGCGCGGATCCTCCTTGAGGGCCAGCGACTTCGCGCCGAACCCCTTGGAGGAGACGTACACCCGGTCCTCGTCGGCGAGGTAGGTGAGCAGGCAGGCCGAGCCGTGGACCTTCTCGGTGAGGACCACCGGTTCGCCGGGCTCGAAGATGCCGGGGTAGCGCTGGATGTTCTCGATGTCGACCCACGGCAGCAGACCGGGTGCCGACTCGACGTCGCCGTCCATCGTGGGCGGGACCGGCGGCACCCACTTGGTGATGCCGAGGGTCTCCGCGAAGTCGGTGCCCTCCGCCGCCGCCCGCGCCAGGTCGACGCCGGCCAGTGCCTTGGGACGGCACACGATGCCCTGCGACAGCTCACCGCGCAGCCGCACCGCCCTGACCCGGTCCGCGTTGCTTCCCGCGAGCCGCCCGGTCAGCCCCAGTTCCCCGATCAGCTCGGCCGGCAGCACGGCCTGTTCGGGGATGTACAGGGCGGTCTCGCCGGTGCGGTACACGCCCTTGGCGACGACCGCGCGGTAGAGGCCCACCTGGGCCAGTTCCAGCGCGTCGGCGTTGGGGTGTTCGTGGACGGTCAGCACTTCGGCGGTGACGCGCAGCGTCGACATCGGTGCTCCTCGCTCGGAGGGAACCTGCGGGTTCCTCAGCTGGGTTTCATCGGGCCCAACTCTCCGGACGGGAAACGGGTGGAACCAGCGGATTAGCCGCTGCTATGGCGCCGTCGTGCGCGGTCGGCCCGCACGGGCCTGCGGGCAGTTGGGGGGTGCGGCATCCCCGGCGCACCCCCACGTGGTCAGGCCGACATGAGAAGCCGCCCGCGCCTGGCGTAGGCCAGGGCCTCGGGGGTGAGGACCGGACGCGGCACCAGGATCCCGCAGTCCGCGCAGACCGGACCGGCGGAGGGCTCGTGGTCCAGGTCGTACTTCCAGATGAGGCGCTCCCCTTCGCACACCGGGCAGAGGGTGCCCGGTTCGCGCTCCAGGGCGGCGATCAGCCGTCGCAGCACCTCGGCGAGTGGTTCGTCGGGATGGACCCGTGGGTCGTCGCACCAGGCCACTCCGAATCCGCCCCAGGTCAGCCGGTGCCAGTCGTCCACGCTGCCCGGGCGGCGCAGCCCGTCGTGCTTCTCCTTCTTGCGGCGCTCGGCGAACCCGCCCTCATAGGCGAGCCACACCGTCCGCGCCTCCTCCAGCTCCTCCAGTGCGCCCACGAGACGCACCGGATCGGGGGAGCGGTCCTCGGGACCGAACCCGGCCCGCGAGCAGAGATGGTCCCAGGTCGCGCGGTGCCCGTAAGGAGCGAACCGCTCCAGGCACTTGCGCAGCGAGTAACGCCGTAGCGCCAGATCGCACCGTGGGTCTCGCACCTGTCTCGCCAGACTCCGGAAACCGGCCATCGCCCTGCACCTCCGTCACACCTGCAGCTGTACTTCGGTCACTTCGGCGTCGCCGCACGGGCTTCGCGCGGCGTTGCCGTATAGACGTATCGACACTCGAATCGGCTCCATCCGATTTCCGATGCCGTCCATAAGGCCGCCCGCCTTGACCGACGGCCGGTGACGCCACCGACGCGGGCGACCCTTCCAAAACTTGACGCATGTTCATCTTCAATCCCGGGGATACCGGCGGTAACGTCCGGCACCACCCCCGTCGTGAGGAGCTGCCATGCCACGGCGCACCAGACATCACGCGTTGTTCGACAGACTGAGAACTCCCCGCAAGCTCCCCGGGTTCCTGAAAGCCGCATCCGTGTGCGTGCTGATAGCCGGGCTGCTCTCCCCGCTGGCCGGGGCCACCACCGCGGCGGCCGCGACCTCCAACGACTACTGCGGCGGCCAGTGTTCCGACATCCTGCCGCCCGGCGAGAACGGCAACGCCACCCTCGCCCAGATCCTGCTCAACCAGGCTTTCGGCACCCAGCCCAGCCATGCCGAGGACCAGCTCGGCCCCTACAACAACCTGGCCACGGGCTACTCCACCCTCACCGACGCGAAGATCAACACGTTCTTCAACGACTCGTCGTTCGGGGTCGCTTCCAGTCAAGTCGCCTCCACCGAGAACCCGGCCGGCCGCACCGACGTCACCATCGTCCGCGACAAGGCCACCGGGGTGCCGCACATCACCGGTACCACCAGATACGGCACGGAGTTCGGCGCGGGGTATGCCGCCGCTGAGGACCGGCTGTGGCTCATGGACGTGTTCCGGCACGTCGGGCGCGGCCAGCTCACCACCTTCGCCGGTGGCGTCGCCTCCAACCAGGGTCTTGAGCAGGAGTTCTACCGCAACGCCCCGTACACCGAGGCGGACCTCCAGGCGCAGATCGACAACGCCGTCGCCAACAACGGCGCCCGGGGCCAGCAGGCCCTCGCGGACGCCAACGCCTACCTCGCCGGCATCAACTCCTACATCGACGCCTCCGACAGCGGCCGGTACTTCCCCGGCGAGTACGTGCTGACCGGGCACAAGGACTCGATCACCAACGCCGGCACGATCGACCACTTCAAGATCACCGACCTGGTGGCGCTGGCCTCCGTGATCGGCACGCTGTTCGGTTCCGGCGGCGGAGGCGAGGTCAACAACGCCCTCTCGCTGCTCGCCGCCCAGGAGCAGTACGGCGTGACCGAGGGCACCAAGGTCTGGGAGTCGTTCCGTGAACGCAACGACCCCGAGGCGGCGCTCACCGTCCACAACGGCGAGAGCTTCCCGTACGGCACCAAGCCGTCCGACCCACAGGGCGAGGCACTGCCCGACGCCGGTTCGGTGACCACCGAGCCACTGGTCTACAACGCCACCGGCACCGGCGCCGACCAGAGCGCCAGCGCGGCCTCCGCGGCGGCGACCGCGACCGCCCTCAGCTCGGCCAAGCGCGGGATGTCCAACGCGCTGGTCGTCAGCGGCAAGTACACCGCGAGCGGTCACCCCATCGCCGTGTTCGGACCGCAGACCGGCTACTTCGCCCCGCAGCTGCTCATGCTCCAGGAGATCCAGGGCCCGGGCATCAGCGCCCGCGGCGCCTCGTTCGCCGGCCTGAGCATGTACGTCGAACTGGGCCGAGGCCAGGACTACGCGTGGTCCGCCACCACCTCCGGCCAGGACATCATCGACTCCTACGCGGTCGAACTCTGCCAGGACGACTACCACTACCTGTTCCACGGCACCTGCACCGCCATGGACGAGGTCGAGCAGACCAACTCCTGGAAGCCGACCACGGCCGACAGCACGGCCGCCGGCTCGTACACCATGAGAGTGTGGAAAACCAAGTACGGACCGGTCGAATACCGGGCCACCGTCGGCGGGAAGAAGGTCGCCTACACCACCCTGCGCTCCTCCTACATGCACGAGGCCGACTCGATCATCGGCTTCCAGATGCTCAACGACCCCGACTACGTGAACAGCCCGCAGACCTTCCAGAGCGCGGCGCAGCACATCAACTTCACCTTCAACTGGTTCTACGCCGACTCCTCGCACACCGCGTACTACAACAGCGGCAACAACCCGGTGCGGGCGAGCGGGGTCGACCCCGAGTTCCCGGTCTGGGGCCAGGCCGCCTACGAGTGGCAGAACTGGGACCCGACCACCAACACGGCCGACTACACCCCGGCCTCCGCGCACCCCCAGTCGGTCGACCAGGACTACTACATCTCCTGGAACAACAAACAGGCGCTGAACTACACGACCGCGAGCTGGGGTGACGGCTCGGTCCACCGCGGCAACCTGCTGAACGACCGGGTGAAGAAACTCGTCGCCGCCGGCGGTGTCACCAGATCCGCGCTCGTCAAGGCCATGGCGGACGCGTCGCTCACGGACCTGCGGGCCGAGGACGTGCTGCCGGACATGCTGAAGGTGATCAACAGCAGTACGGTCACCGACTCCACGGCCGCCGCGGCCGTCACCAAGCTCCAGACCTGGCTGACCGCGGGCGGCAAGCGGACGGAGACCTCGGCGGGCTCGAAGACGTACGCCAACGCCGACGCCATCCGGATCCTGGACGCCTGGTGGCCGCTGCTGGTGAAGGCCGAGTTCCAGCCCGGCCTCGGTGACGACCTGTACACCGCGTTCACCAACAACCTGTACATCGACGAGACCCCGTCCGCCGCCCACGGACCGACCGGTGCGCATGCCGGGAGCTCCTTCCAGTACGGCTGGTGGAGTTATGTCGACAAGGACCTCCGGTCGGTGCTCGGACAGACCGTCTCCGGACCGCTCGCCGAGCAGTACTGCGGCGGCGGCAGCCTCAGCGCCTGCCGGGACATCCTGATCAGCACCCTGAAGACGGCGGCCGGCACCAGCGCGTCCACCGTCTACCCCGGGGACTCGCTGTGCTCGGCGGGCGACCAGTGGTGCGCCGACTCGATCGTGCAGCGCACCCTGGGCGGCATCAAGCACTACAACATCAGCTGGCAGAACCGGCCGACCTTCCAGCAGGTCGTCGAGTTCACGTCACACCGCTGATGCCCCACGGCGGCGGGGTCACGCGATGTGCCCCGCCGTCAGCACCACCCGCGCCAGTTCGGGGTGCACGATGTCGCTGTGCGCCCCGGACGGCGGGCCGCCCTTCCGCACGACCGCCGCCGCGTCGACGTTCACACAGCCCGGCGCGGCGAGCGGCCCGCGCAGCGCCGCCGCCAGGTCCAGCGAACGGGTGCCCGGCACCTCCTGGACGCCGTCGTGGCCCATCGCACCCCACCTGGCGCCCAGCATCCGCGCCACGTCCTCGCCGAGTGCCGACTCGCAGTCGTCCGCCATCCGCGAGGCCAGCGGGTACAGCGTGCCGAGCGACTCGTCGAAGTGGGAGTAGCAGCAGACCAGCGGGCCGTCGATCCGGTTCTGCTGTCCCTGGAGCACGCCGCCGGCGCGCGGGTCGTGGGGCAGCCGGGTGGCGAACGCGTAGTGCGAGAAGGCCCCTTGCAGCAGGGTCACGGACTTCACCGTGCGCACCCCGTCCGGCAGCCCGCGCAGCGCGAACGACACCAGCCGGCCGCCGAAGCTGTGCCCCACCAGATGCACCCGCAGGTCCGGCGCCACCCCGGCCAGCTGTCCGATCACCCGCCCGAGCCCCCGCTCCCCGACGGTCCCCGCGCGCCGCTTCATCGCGTAGTACGTCGCCTGCCGCAACAGCTCCTTCGCGCCGTCCCAGGGGTTCGGCACGGTGAACCCGGCCGCGTCGCCACCGCCCTGGAGAGCGGCCAGCGCCGCCGCGAACTCCTCGCACAGGGTGGTGATGTCCCCGCTGAACAGCACGGGCTCGCTCTGCGGGACGCCCTCCGCGAGGGTGTCCGCCGCGAACAGCGGCTGCGGGCCGCCGGGGAGGACCTCGACCAGCAGCCGTACGAGCCGCCCGAACTCCTCCAGTTCGTTCGCCGGCCGCTGGTCCAGCATCCGCGCGATCTGGTCGACCACGGTGGCCCGCCCCGGGAACGTCTCCAGGAGGGCGTGCCGGGTGTCCTTGTCGAGCACGGGCGCCGGTGACTCCACCGCCTCCGTGGCCACCACGGACGCCGGGAAGTCGGGGATCGGCTCGTCGCAGAACCGCATCGACGGCCAGATCACCCCGGCGTACCCGATCCGCGCCTTCGGCGCGAGCTTCGGGATCGGTGCGAAGAACCGCCGGTACAGGCGGGTCGCCCCCGAACGGTCGTTGTTCCAGCCGTGCGCGAAGACGATCAGGTCGTGGAGGCCGTGCCCGCCGATCTCGCCCAGCAGCCGGTCGCGTTCGGCGCCGTCCGGGTCCCCGTCCGCGTCGAAGGTCAGCTCCCAGTAGGGAGCCACGCTCATTCCAGGATCCGCCATACCAGGCTCCTCGTCCCCCGGACCGGTGCGATGTGGGCGCATCGTCCTGCTGCGGGGCAAGGTTGGCCATACGACGCGCCTCACCTGTAGAGGAGAAATTCCTTTCGGACCCGGCGGAATACGGCGAGTTCGTCCTGCCAGGCGCCGACGACCTCGTCCGGGCCCGCGCCGGCGTCGATCATCGTGCGCACGCGCGCGGACCCGGTGAGCTTGTCGATCCAGTCGTCCTCGCGCCAGGCGAAGCCGCTCCACACCTTCTTCGCGGTCACGAGCAGGGCGATTCCGGTGCGGACCGGGTCGTAGGCGGCCCGGTCGTGCACATGGATCTGCACCCCGCCGACCGTCCTGCCCTGGAACTTGGAGAAGGTGGGCGCGAAGTACGCCTCGCGGAACCGCACGCCCGGCAGCGCGAGTGCGTTGGCGGCAACCGCCCACCGCGCGTCGATGCCGTCGGCGCCGAGCAGTTCGAAGGGGCGGGTGGTCCCGCGTCCCTCCGACAGGTTCGTGCCCTCGAAGAGGCAGGTCCCCGAGTAGACGAGGGCGGTGTCCGGGGTGGGCATGTTGGGGCTCGGCGGCACCCACGGCAGGCCGTACGCGTCGGAGAAGCGCGAGCGCCGCCAGCCCGTCATCGGTACGACGTCCAGCGCGACCGGCGGGTCCAGGAACTCCGCGTTGAAGAGCCGCGCGAGCTCGGCGACCGTCATCCCGTGCGCCTGCGCGATCGGCTGCCGGCCGACGAAACTGGCGAACTCCCGGTGCAGGACCGGGCCTTCGGCCGTGCGGCCGGTCACCGGGTTCGGGCGGTCGAGGACGACGAAGCGCTTGCCGGCCAGCCGGGCGGCCTCCATGCAGTCGTACAGCGTCCAGATGTACGTGTAGAAACGGGCGCCGACGTCCTGGACGTCGAAGACGACGGTGTCCACGCCGGACGAGGTGAACACGTCGGCGAGGGGCTGTCCGCTCTTGAGGTACGTGTCGTAGACGGGGAGGCCGGTCGCCGGGTCGTCGTAGCGGCCCTCGGAGCCGCCGGCCTGGGCGGTGCCGCGGAAACCGTGTTCCGGGCCGAAGACCGCCGTCAGCCGGACCCGGGGGTCGGCGTGCATGACGTCGACGATGTGGCGGGTGTCGGGGGTGATGCCGGTGGGGTTGGTGACGATGCCGACCTTTTGGGCGGCGAGGAGGGCGTAGCCGTCGGCGGCGAGGCGGTCGAACCCGGTGTCGAGGTGGCCGTGGGCGTCGGCTGTCATTGCCGTGGGTAGGGCTGTCACGGCCGTTGCCGTTGCCGTGGCCGCGGTGAGCAGACTTCGTCGGGACAGGCGCATGGGGGTGGCCTCCGTGGTCGTCCGGGTGCGGGCCGTGTGTGGCTGGTCGCGCAGTTCCCCGCGCCCCTAGGTTGGACCGATCACCCTTCCCTTTACACATACCGACTGGTTAGTCTGGCCGATGCTGAGCCGTGTCGCGTCGTGTCGCGTCGTGTCGAAGGAGACCGATGGTGGGAGCCGTGCAAGATGCCCGAGTCGTCGTCACCGGGGCGGGAGGGGGTATCGGGGCCGCGCTGGCCCGTCGGTTCGCCGCCGAGGGCGCCCGCGTCGTGGTGAACGACCTGGACGGGGAGAAGGCCGCCGCGGTCGCCGCGGAGATCGGCGGGATCGCCCTTCCGGGGGACGCCTCCGGCATCGTCGGCGCCGCCCGGGACGCGCTCGGCGGGAGCGTCGACGTCTACTGCGCCAACGCCGGCCTCGGCTCCGGCGGGTCCGAGGCGGCGGATGCGGCCGTGTGGGAGTCGGCCTGGGACGTCAACGTCATGGCGCACGTACGGGCCGCGCAGGAGCTGGTGCCGGAGTGGCTGGAGCGCGGGAGCGGGCGGTTCGTGTCCACCGTGTCCGCGGCCGGCCTCCTCACCATGATCGGCGCCGCGCCGTACAGCGTCACCAAGCACGCCGCCTACGCCTTCGCCGAGTGGCTGTCGCTGACGTACCGGCACCGCGGCCTGAAGGTGCACGCCATCTGCCCGCAGGGCGTCCGTACCGACATGCTCGCCGCCACCGGCAGCGCGGGCGACATCGTGCTCCAGCCGACCGCGATCGAGCCGGAGGCCGTCGCGGACGCACTGTTCAAGGGGATGGCGGAGGACCGCTTCCTGATCCTGCCGCACCCCGAGGTCGCCGAGTACTACCAGGCGCGGGCCGGTGACCCGGACCGCTGGCTGACGAACATGAACCACATCCAGCAGAAGTGGGAGGCCACCCGGTGAGCGCGCCGGAGACCGTGTCCGGCTACGCCGCCCGGCCCTGGGCGGCGCTGCTCAACGACGTCCAGCGCGGGCCCGTCGAGCCGCCCGCCTCGCTGGTGCACGCCCTGCGGGCCGCCGTGGCCGAGGCACCCGACCGCACCTGCCTCGCCTACTTCGACGCCCGCCTCAGCTTCCGCGAGGTCGACGAGCTGAGCGACTCGGTCGCGGCGCACTTCGCCGGGCGGGGCCTGGAGCGCGGTGACCGGGTCGCCGTCGTCCTCCAGAACTCGCCGCACTTCGTGCTCGCGGTGCTCGGCGCCTGGAAGGCGGGCGCGACCGTCGTGCCGGTCAACCCGATGTACAAGTCGGGGGAGGTCTCGCACGTCCTGCGGGACGCCGAGGTGACCGCGCTGGTCTGCTCGCAGCGGGCCTGGGAGTCGTACCTGCGGGACACCGCGGCCGGCTCGCCGGTGCGGATCGTGCTCACCGCGAGCGAGCTGGACTTCCAGACCCGCGACGACGCGCGCGTGCTGGCCTTCGAGCGGCTGCCCCAGGCCGCGGACGCCGAGGACCTGGTCGCCGTCGCACGGCAGGGCGGGAAGGCGCCCGCAGGGCGGGATCCGGAGCCCTCCGACACCGCGCTGATCAGCTACACCTCGGGGACGAGCGGTGCGCCCAAGGGCGCCACCAACCTGCACAGCAACATCATGTACAACGCCGAGCGGCAGCGGACCGGGCTCGCTCTGCCCGACGCGCCGGTCTACTACGCCCTCGCGCCCCTCTTCCACATCACCGGCATGGTCTGCCAGCTCTGCGCCTGCCTGACCAGCGTCGGCACGCTCGTGCTGACGTACCGCTTCGAGCCGGGCCTGGTCCTGGAGGCGTTCGCCGAGCACCGCCCGCAGTACACGGTCGGCCCGTCCACCGCCTTCATGGCGCTGGCCGCCCACCCGGACGTCACCCCGGAGCACTTCGCCTCCTTCGTCAACATCTCCTCCGGCGGCGCGCCGCTGCCGCCCGCCCTGGTGGAGAAGTTCCGCGCCGGATTCGGGCCGTACATCCGCAACGGCTACGGGCTGACCGAGTGCACCGCGCCCTGCGCCTCCGTGCCGCCGGAGCTGGAGGCGCCCGTCGACCCGGTCTCCGGGACCCTCGCGGTCGGCGTGCCCGGCCCCGACACGCTCGTCCGCATCATCGACGACCAGGGCAACGAGCTGCCCTTCGGCGAGCAGGGCGAGATCGCCGTGCGCGGGCCGCAGGTGGTGCCCGGGTACTGGCGGCGGCCCGAGGCCACCGCCGAGACCTTCCCGGACGGCGAACTGCGCACCGGGGACATCGGGTTCATGGACCCGCAGGGCTGGCTGTACGTCGTCGACCGCAAGAAGGACATGATCAACGCGTCCGGCTTCAAGGTCTGGCCGCGCGAGGTCGAGGACGTGCTGTACACCCATCCGGCGGTACGCGAGGCGGCCGTCGTCGGGGTGCCGGACGGCTACCGCGGCGAGACGGTCAAGGCCTACATCAGTCTTCGTCCGGGAACTGCAACCGACCCGGACGATCTCGCCCTCTATTGCAAGGAGAGACTGGCCGCCTACAAATACCCGCGGCAAGTCGAGATCCTGCCCGACCTGCCGAAGACGGCAAGTGGGAAGATCCTCCGACGGGAACTGCGTTCCCGACCGCAACAGGGTTAGCAGCATGACGAGAAAGGCAGGTGGCGGCAGTGCCCAGGACGACGGACGGAGACGGGGCTCCTGTTCCGCAGCGGCTTCTTGCCGCCGCCACCCGGCTCTTCGCGGAGCAGGGGTACGACCGCACCTCCGTGCAGGAGATCGTGGAGGCGGCCGGCGTCACCAAGGGGGCGCTGTATCACTACTTCGGTTCCAAGGACGACCTCCTGCACGAGGTGTACGCGCGCGTGCTGCGCGTCCAGCAGGAGCGGCTCGACGCCTTCGCGAACGCGGACGAGCCGATCGAGAAGCGGCTGCGGGGCGCGGCGGCGGACGTGGTCGTCACGACCATCGAGAACCTCGACGACGCGTCGATCTTCTTCCGGTCCATGCACCACCTGAGCCCGGAGAAGAACAAGCAGGTGCGCGCCGAGCGCCGGCGCTACCACGAACGCTTCCGCGCGCTGGTCGAGGAGGGGCAGCGCGAGGGCGTCTTCTCCACCGCGACCCCGGCCGACCTCGTCGTCGACTACCACTTCGGCTCGGTCCACCACCTGTCCACCTGGTACCGCCCCGACGGCCCCATGACCCCCCAGGAGGTCGCCGACCACCTGGCCGACCTGCTGCTGCGGGCACTGCGGCCCTGACGGGAAGCACCGCGGCGCTGACGGGAAGGGCCCGGCCGTACCCGGCCGGGCCCTTCCCGTGGTCGGTCTACAGGTACTTCTTCAGCTCCCGGCGCGCCAGCGACCGCTGGTGCACCTCGTCCGGGCCGTCGGCGATCATCAGGGTGCGGGCCCCGGCGTACAGGTCGGCCAACGGGAAGTCCTGGCTGACGCCGCCCGCGCCGTGCAGCTGGATCGCGCGGTCGATGATGTCGACGACCGCACGCGGCGTGGCGATCTTGATGGCCTGGATCTCGGCGTGGGCGCCCCGGTTGCCGACGGTGTCCATCAGCCAGGCGGTCTTGAGGACCAGCAGCCGCAGCTGCTCGACCGTCACCCGGGCGTCGGCGATCCAGTTGTGCACCACGCCCTGCTGGGCCAGCGCCTTGCCGAAGGCCTCGCGGGAGACGGCCCGGCGGCACATCAGCTCGATCGCCCGCTCGGCCATGCCGATCAGCCGCATGCAGTGGTGGATACGGCCAGGACCGAGCCGGGCCTGGGCGATGGCGAAGCCGCCGCCCTCCTCGCCGACCAGGTTCGTCGCCGGCACGCGCGCGTGGTCGAAGACCACCTCGGCGTGGCCGCCGTGCGAGTGGTCCTCGTAGCCGAAGACCTTCATCGCCCGCTTCACGGTGACGCCCGGGGTGTCGCGCGGGACCAGCACCATGGACTGCTGGCGCCGGATGTCGCTGCCGTCCGGGTCGGTCTTGCCCATCACGATGAAGATCCTGCAGTCCGGGTTCATCGCCCCGGAGATGTACCACTTGCGGCCGGTGATGACGTAGTCGTCTGTTCCGTCGGAGGCCCGCTCGATGTGGGTGGTGATGTTGGTGGCGTCCGAGGAGGCCACCTCCGGCTCGGTCATGGCGAACGCGGAGCGGATCTCACCGGCAAGCAGCGGCTCCAGCCACTGCTTCTTCTGCGCGTCGTCGCCGAACTGGGCCAGCACCTCCATGTTGCCGGTGTCCGGGGCCGCGCAGTTCAGCGCGGTGGGCGCCAGGTGCGGGGAGCGGCCGGTGATCTCGGCGAGCGGCGCGTACTGGAGGTTGGTGAGCCCGGCGCCGTACTCCGCGTCGGGCAGGAAGAGGTTCCACAGGCCCTGCCTGCGCGCCTCGGCCTTCAGCTCCCCGACCACGGCCGGGGTGTCCCACGGCGAGGCCAGCGCGGCGCGCTGCTCATCGGCGACCGGCTCGGCCGGGTAGACGTACTCGTCCATGAAGGCGAGCAGCTTGGCGCGCAGTTCCTCGGTGCGCGCGTCGAACGCGAAGTCCATGGCCGGTCAGCCTTCCTGAAGAGTGGTCAGTCCGTGGTCGATGAAGACGGGCACGAGTTCGCCGATGCGGTCGAAGCCCTGCCCGAGCGTCTGGCCCAGCGTGTACCGGTAGTGAATGCCCTCCAGGATCACGGCGAGCTTGAACCAGGCGAACGCCGTGTACCAGGAGATGTGCGAGACGTCGCGCCCCGAGCGCGCCGCGTACCGCTCGACCAGCTCCCGCGGGTCCGGGTGGCCCGGCGCCTCGGCGGTCGTGGACACCGGCGAGTCCGGCGTGCCCAGCGGCAGGCTGTACATCACCAGCAGGCCCAGGTCGGTCAGCGGGTCGCCGAGCGTGGACATCTCCCAGTCGAGGATCGCCTTGATCCGGTCGTCGTCGCCGATCAGCACGTTGTCCAGGCGGTAGTCGCCGTGGATCACCGTGGGCGCGGGGGAGTCGGGCAGGCGGCGGCCCAGGGTCGCGTGCAGCTCGTCGATGCCGGCCAGCTCCCGGTTGCGGGAGGCGTCCAGCTGCTTGCCCCAGCGGCGCAGCTGGCGGTCCAGGAAGCCCTCGGGACGGCCGAAGTCGGCGAGCCCGACCTCCGCGGGGTCCACGGCGTGCAGCTCGACCAGTGTGTCCACCAGGGACAGCACGGCACTGCGGGTGCGCTCGGGGCCGAGCGGGGCGAGCTGCTCGGAGGTGCGGTACGGGGTGCCCGCCACGAACTCCATCACGTAGAACGGCGCGCCGAGGACGTCGTCGTCCTCGCACAGCAGCACCGTGCGCGGCACCGGCACCTCGGTCGGGTACAGCGCGCTGATCACCCGGTGCTCGCGCTTCATGTCGTGCGCGGTGGCCAGGACGTGGCCCAGCGGCGGCCGTCGTACGACCCAGTCCGAGGCGCCGTCGGAGATCGCGTAGGTGAGGTTCGACCGTCCGCCCTCGATCAGCCTTCCGGTCAGCGGACCGGTCACCAGGCCGGGGCGCTCGCGATCGA
This sequence comes from Streptomyces sp. NPDC048278, assembly GCF_040652195.1. Classification (NCBI taxonomy): domain Bacteria; kingdom Bacillati; phylum Actinomycetota; class Actinomycetes; order Kitasatosporales; family Streptomycetaceae; genus Streptomyces; species Streptomyces sp. NPDC048278. The sequence continues at coordinate 54,418 of NZ_JBEZLP010000021.1, read as the reverse complement.
GCAGGCCGCGCAGCCGGTCGAGGTCGAGTCCGGGCGGGTGGTCGGGGCTCATGCATCGCTCCTACGAACGAACGAACAGGACCCGTCTCATGATGCCGACCAGTCGGTATGTCGTCCAGCGCGTGAGCCAAACGTGACCGGGACCACCCTACGGCCCGAATGCCGCGTGGCGGCCCCCCGCGCGCGCAGGGCGGGGGCCGCCACGGGGGAGGGTCGGCTCAGTGGTCGTCCCAGTGGCCGTTGTGCTCCGCGTGCCGGTGGCCGTCGTGCAGGTAGTCGATGTGGTCGCCGTGCAGGACGCCGGTGTGCCCGCAGCCCTCGCCGTGCCGGTGCTCGTGGGCCTCGTGGGTGACGTGCCCGTCGGGCTCGCACTCGTCCCAGTGGCCGCCGTGCTCGCGGTGCAGATGCCCGTTGTGCGCGTAGTCGACGTGGTCGCCGTGCGGCACCTGGTCGTGCCCGCAGCCGGGTCCGTGGCTGTGGCCGTGCGCGGTGTGTTCCTGGTGAAGGGTGGTCATGGTGCTCGCCTTCGGGGGTGCGGGGTTCGGGGGTGTGGGGTTGAGGGGTGTGGGCGGTGCGAGGGGGAGTGCGGCGTGATGCCGACGGACAGGCTGCCACGCGAACCGCACATATGCGGGCATCCCGGTTGCGTGGCGTGCGAGTACCCCGGAGGGTCATTTGCATGAAAGGGATCAGCTACAGCCGGTACGGCGGCCCCGAGGTGCTGGAGTACGGCGAGGTCAAGGACCCGAAGGTCGGCCCCGACTCGGTGCTGGTGAAGATCCGGGCGGCGGCCGTGAACCCGGTCGACTGGAAGTGCCGCGAGGGCCATCTGCACGGCATCCTGGACGCCGTCTTCCCGGTGATCCCCGGCTGGGACGTCTCCGGCGTCGTCGTCCAGCCCGGCCAGGCCGTCACCGAGTTCGCGGTCGGCGACGAGGTGATCGGCTACGTCCGCGAGGACTTCCTCTCCCGGGGCACCCTCGCCGAGTACGTCGCCGCCCCGGTGCGCACCCTCGCCCGCAAGCCGCGCAACCTCACCTTCGAACAGGCTTCCGGGCTGCCGCTGGCCGGCCTCACCGCCTACCAGGCGCTGGTGCACACCCTGGAGGTCAAGCGGGGCGAGACGGTCCTGGTGCACGCCGCCGCCGGCGGGGTCGGCTCCCTCGCCGTCCAGATCGCGGCCCACCTCGGCGCCCGGGTCATCGGCACCGCGAGCGAGCGCAACCACGACTTCGTCCGGGGCCTCGGCGGCGAGCCGGTGGCCTACGGCGCGGGCCTGGCCGAACGCGTGCGGGGACTGGCCCCGGAGGGCGTGGCCGCCGTCTTCGACACCGTCGGCGGTGAGGCCCTGACCGTCTCGGCGAACCTGCTCGCCCCCGAGGGCCGGATGGCCTCGATCGCCGACCCGGACGTCGTCGACTTCGGGGGCCGCTACTGCTGGGCGCGGCCCGACGCCGGGGACCTGACCCGGCTCACCGTGCTCGCGGAACAGGGCGCGCTGACCGTCCACGTCGACGGGACGTTCCCGCTGAAGGCGGCGGCCGACGCGCAGCGCCGCAGCCAGGAGGGGCACACCCGGGGCAAGCTGGTGGTCACCGTGGACTGGCCGGAGGAGGGCTGACCCGGGGCGCCGTGGCTACACGACCAGTGCGGCGGCGCACAGGGCGACGGCGACCGTGCACAGGACCGCCCCGGCCGCCTGCCGGGGCGTGAGCGCCGAGGGGCGGCCGGTGGCCGCGAGGGCGCGGATACGGCGGTGGGCGACCAGGAGGAAGCCCACCCACAGCACGCAGCAGGCGGCGCAGGCGACGACCCCGGCGGCCGAGGTGCTGCCGTGCAGGGCGGTCTTCGCCGCGAGGACGGCGGCGACCGTCGCCGACAGGGTCGTACGGCGCCAGGCCAGCCGGGTCCGCTCCGGCTGGAGCCCGGGGTCGCGGGCCGGCTCCGTCACCCCTCCCACCCGACGAGCACGACGACGACCATCGCGACGGCGACCACGGCGATGACCACGCTCAGCAGCGCAGGGAACCGGGACACCGGCAGGTCCTCGCCGCGCCGCATCGCCCGCTCGCAGCGCATCCAGTGGTTCACGGCGCGCAGCGAGCACAGGACGCCTGCGGCGAGGAGCGCGAGGGCGAGGCCGATGCGCCAGCCGCGGCCGAGGTCGGGCAGGAACTGGTCCACGGCGAAGCCGCCGCCGATGAGGGCGAGGGCGGTCCGCAGCCAGGCGAGGAAGGTCCGCTCGTTGGCGAGGGAGAAACGGTAGTCGGGGGTCGTGCCTTCCTGGCGCACCTCTTCGGGGGCGAACCACAAACGGACGTTCCGCGCGAATTCGATCACGTGTAGGAAGCCTACCGGGGGGCCGCCGCGGTCGTTCGGCTGCGGGCCGGTGGGGGCCGGCCGCGCAGTTCCCCGCGCCCCTTGCGGGGCCCTCAGCCCCGCCGCTCCCGCAGCTTCTCCCACGCCGCCAAGCCGTCCGGCACCCACTCCCACTCCCCGAGCCGTGACAGCAGCTCGTCCTCGGTGAGGAAGTCGTGCCAGGCCACCTCCTCCACCTGGGGCCGCACCGGCAGCTCGCAGCGCACCTCGTACACCGCCGACCACCAGCTGTGCCCGACGTCGTTGTGGTAGAGGAACTTGAAGAGGAACGTCGGCCGGGGGAGCCCGCTCACGCCCAGTTCCTCCTCGGCCTCGCGCAGCGCCGCGTCGTCGTAGGACTCGCCCGCGCCGACCACACCGCCGACGAACATGTCGTACAGGGAGGGGAAGACCAGCTTGGTCGCGGTGCGGCGGTGCACGAAGACACGGCCGGCGGCGTCGCGGGCCAGGATGAAGGCGCAGCGGTGACGCAGGCCGCGCGCGTACGCCTCGCCGCGCGGGGACTGCCCGATGACCTGGTCGTTCTCGTCGACGATGTCGAGGATTTCGTCAGCAGCGCTCATGCCGCCATCCAAGCAGGCGGACGGCCGTCGGCGTCAGCGCGGCTGGAGGTCCAGCGACGGCTCCTTGGGCGCCGTACCGCGCGGCATCGCCGGATGCAGTCCGAGCAGCACGATGCCCGCCACGATCGCCGCGAGGCCCGCCGCCTCCCAGGCCAGCGCCCCGGTGTCGGTGCGCAGCCTGTCCCCGAGGAAGCCGACCCCGCAGAGGATCCCGGCGAGCGGCTGGGCCGCGGTGAGCGCGGGCAGCGAGTTGCGCAGCTCCGCCGTCTCGAACGCGCTCTGCACGAGGATCAGCCCGGTGACCCCGAGGACCAGCACGCCGTACGGCTGCCAGCCGGTCAGCACCTCCATGATGCCGCCCTCGGAGAACCGGGTGCCGGTGACCCGGGTCAGTGCGTCCTGGACGCCGTAGAGCAGGCCGGCGGCGAGGGCGAGCAGGGTGGGGCCGGCGCTGAGGCGGGAGCGCTTGGCGTAGGTCGTCAGGAGCAGGGCTATGCCGACCGTCACGCCGATGATCAGCCAGTGGCGCGCCGGGTTGGTCACGGCGTCGCCGCCGCGCGGCTGGCCCGCCAGGATGAACGTGGTCACCCCGCCCGCGAGCAGGATGAGACCCGCCCAGCCCTGGTGGCTGAGGGGATGCTTGGTCTGGTGCCGGGAGAGCGCGAGGGCGAACAGCAGGTTCGTCGCGAGCAGCGGCTCGACGAGGGAGATCTCGCCCTTGCCGAGGGCGACCGCGCCGAGGATCATGCCGGCCACCATCAGGCCGATACCGCCGAGCCAGCGCGGCACCCGCATCAGGTCGAGCAGCAGCCGGGGCGAGAGGAAGTCGTTGAGCGGTGCCTTCTGGGCGACGTTCTGCTGGAGTACGAACCCGAAGCCCAGGCAACAGGCCGCGCTCACGGCGAGAATCAGAACCAGAACGGACACGCTGCGTACCTCGATCTGCGGCCGGGCTACGGAGTGCGTAGTGGCCGACTGTAGCGCTCCCCGGTGGGGATTGCTCCGGAGTACCCGGAACCGGGCGGTTGACTCGGTCACGCCGCCCGGGGTCGGTCACGGTGGGCGGATCGGGGCGGCGGCGGGACCCTACGGCCATGGTCCGACGCCCGGGCGGCCTGCGCCATGGCGTACGCCACAACCGGAACCCTGAGCCCCACGGCCACCGTACGCCAACCCGGCCCCGGCGCGCGTCAAGTTCCGCTTCTCACAGGGTAGTTGAACAGAGTACGAGCCCCGTTCAGCTTGACGCAAAGTCTTGGCGGGGGGTTTGCTGTGCGTGATCGGCCGATGGCAGCCCGACAACCAGGAAGTTCCGCGGTGCCCCCAACCCCGCCCCTCTTAGGCCCAGGCCCGGCCCCCACGGCCCCCGGCCCGGCCGTCGCCGAAGCTCCCCGCGCGGCAGCGCACCCCGGGTGCGAGCACTGTCCCGACGACGCCCTCGGCGACGCCGAACTCATCTCCGCGCGAGCCGCGTTGGCCCAGGGCCGCTGGCAGTCGGCCCGCTCCCTGTTGCTCCACACGGGTGACGACTGGGACCGCCGCGGCCACCGGGTCACCGTTCTCGCCCGCGAGCCCTACGCCATCGCCTGGGCCCGCGAGTGGCTGCTCGCCGAGCCCGGCTCCGCCGGTGCCACCGCCCTGTACGCCCTGACCCTCGTCCGGCGCGCCCTGCGCGGCAAGGAGGAACCGGAGCGGGCCCGCGAGGCCTGCGCCGGTGCCGCCGCGCTCGCCCCCGCCGACCCCACCCCCTGGCTCGGCCTCCTGCTGCTCGCCCGCCACCTGGGCACCGACGAGGAGACGCGCCGCGCCTTCGCCGAGGTGCGCCGCCGGCACCCCGAGCACCACCACGCCCATCACCTGATGGCGGCCCGGATCGCGGAGACCGAGACCCGCGGCAGGTACGAGACGTACGAGCTGCGCGCCTTCGCGGAGCGCGCGGCGGCCGAGGCCCCGGCCGACTCCCCGCTCGCCGTCCTGCCGGTCGTCGCGTACACCGAACGCCACCGGGTGCTGGCCGCCACCGGACGGGCCCCCGCCGACCCGGCCGCCGCCGGGCACTGGACCGAGCCGTCGGCGCTGCGCGCCCTGGGCGCCGCCTTCGACTGGTGGCTGGAGTGGGGGATCGAGGAGCATCCACGCCGCTACCTCGACCTCAACCACCTCGCCCACGCCACCTTCGGCGCCGGCCGGTACGCCGAGGCGGCGGCCCTGTTCCAGCGGATCGGCCGCCATGCCACCACGGCGCCCTGGTCCTACCCGGACCGCGACCCGTGCGAGGCGTTCCGGACGGCCCGGGACCGGACGCTGGGAGGCTGACGGGACCTTCATGAGAAGAGGTTGTGGATTCCTTACGGCCGCCGGATTCCGTGGCCGAACACGCCCCGACGGTGTTCGAATGAGTACGTGAACTCTGAACAGTCCGAGGAACGGCGGCGCGCCGAGGAGGGCAGCCCGGTCGGCCGCCGGGTGTTCCTCGGCACCATCGGTCTCGGCGCGCTCGGCCTGGTGACCGCCCCGGTGCTGCAACGCATGACCGAGACGGTGCTGGGTGCCTTCTCCGGCAAGGACCCCACGGGGCTGACCGGCCTCCTCCCGAACGGCGGCGGCTTCCGGTACTACTCGGTGACCGGGTCCGTGCCGGACAAGACCGCCGCGAACTACCAGCTGAAGATCGACGGGCTCGTCGACAGGCCGAACACGTACACCCTGGCCGACCTGCGGGCCCTGCCGCAGACCAGGCTGGTCAAGGACGTCCAGTGCGTGACCGGCTGGCGGGTCCCCGACACGCCCTTCTCGGGCGTCCGCCTCTCCCACTTGCTGGACCTGGCGGGCGTCCGGGACACCGCCAAGGCGATCCACTTCACCTGCTTCGACGGCGCCTACACCGAGAGCCTCACCCTCGACCAGGCACGCCGGCCGGACGTCCTGGTCGCGCTGCGCATGCAGAACAAGGCCATCACCCACGACCACGGCGGCCCGGTCCGCCTCTACGTCGCCCCCATGTACTTCTACAAATCGGCCAAGTGGCTCTCCGGCATCACGGTCACCGACAAGGTCGAACCGGGCTACTGGGAGAACCTCGGCTACGACGTCGACGCCTGGGTCGGCCGCTCGAACGGACGTGACGATGAGCCTACGAGCTGAGGCCCCGGCCGCCACGGACCGGCTGCACCGCTTCACCCCGGCCGAGCGCTGGATCCACCGCACGACGGCGCTGCTCATGGGCCTGTGCGTCGCGACGGCCGCCTGCCTCTACATCCCGCAGCTGGCGATCCTCGTCGGCCGCCGGGAACTGGTCGTCCGCATCCACGAGTGCGCGGGCCTCGCCCTGCCCGTCCCGGTCGTCCTCGGCCTCGCCTCCCGCGCCTTCCGCAGGGACCTCGGCTTCCTGAACCGCTTCGGCCCCCACGACAAGCTGTGGCTGGCCGCCGCCCTCAGCCGCGACAAGCGCCCCTCCTCGCGCCCGGCGGGCAAGTTCAACGCCGGCCAGAAGATCTACGCGAACTGGATCGCCGGCGCCACCCTCGTCATGCTCGCCACGGGCCTCCTGATGTGGTTCACCCACCTCACCCCCCTGATGTGGCGCACCTCGGCCACCTTCGTCCACGACTGGCTGTCCCTCACCATCGGCATCGTCCTCGCCGGCCACATCGGCATGGCCCTCGGCGACCCGGAGGCCCGCCGAGGCCTGCGCACCGGCACGGTGAGCCGCGACTGGGCCAAGCGCGAACATCCGCTGTGGCGGCCGTAGCCGCGCAACACCGTCGAACGCGTTCGGACGGTGTCTCGGGCACCGCGGGACATCACCGTCGTGGCTGACCGCCGTCGCGGCGGGGAGAAGAGCGGGACTTGCGCCGTTGCGGCGCGGAGAACGCTGCAGCCTCGGCCTGCGTGCAGTGTGTGCCTCTGGAGTCCCTGGGCCGGCGTGGACTTCTCGAGGAACTCGCGGCTTCCGGCCCTCCTCGTCCCGCCGCAACGGCGATCAGCCCGGACGGCGGAGTTCGGCGGTGCCGCATCGGCCGCACCGCCGGACTCCGCCCGTGCCTAGATCACCAACGACAGCAGCAGCACCAGTCCGCCCGCGACCACCGAGATGATCGTCTCCATCACGGACCAGGTCTTGAGGGTCTGGCCGACGGAGAGGCCGAAGTACTCCTTCACGAGCCAGAATCCCGCGTCGTTGACGTGGCTGAAGAACAGGGAGCCCGCGCCGATGGCCAGGACGAGGAGGGCGGTGTGGGCGGTGGACATGTCGGCTGCCAGCGGGGCCACCAGGCCGGCCGCCGACACCGTGGCCACCGTCGCCGAACCCGTCGCCAGCCGGATCGCGACCGCGATCAGCCAGGCAAGGAGCAGGGCCGGGATCGACCAGTCCTTGGAGATCTCCAGGATCATCTGGCCGACACCGCAGTCGATCAGCGTCTGCTTGAAGCCGCCGCCCGCGCCGACGATGAGGAGGATGCCGGCGATGGGCGTGAGCCCCTTCTCGACGGTCTGCGAGATCCGGTCCCGGGAGAACCCGGCCGGCCGGCCCAGCGTGAACATGCCGACGACGACGGCCGCGAGCAGCGCGATCAGCGGGGAGCCGACGACGTCGAAGACGCGCTGGACGGTGTCCGCCGGGTCGTCGACGACGATGTCCACCAGCGCCTTGGACAGCATCAGGACGACCGGCAGCAGGATGGTGGCGAGGGTGGCGCCGAAGCCGGGGCGCTTCTCCAGTTCCTCGGACGGGCGCTGCGGGAGCATCCGGTCGGGAGCCTGCACGTCCACCCAGCGGGCGGCGACCTTCGAGAACAGCGGACCGGCGATGACCACGGTCGGGATCGCGACCAGCACGCCGAGCGCCAGGGTCACGCCCAGGTTGGCGTGGACCGCGTCGATCGCGACCAGCGGGCCGGGGTGCGGCGGCACCAGGCCGTGCATCACGGACAGGCCGGCCAGTGCCGGGATGCCGATGCGCATCAGGGAGTAGTTGCCGCGCTTGGCGACCATCAGCACCACCGGGATCAGCAGCACGATGCCGACCTCGAAGAACAGCGGCAGCCCGACCACGGAGGCGATCAGCACCATCGCCCAGGGCATCGCCCGGCCGCCGGCCCTGTCGAGGATCGTGTCGACGATCTGGTCGGCGCCGCCGGAGTCGGCCAGCAGCTTGCCCAGGATCGCCCCGAGCGCGATCAGGACACCCACGCCGGCGACGGTGGTGCCGAGCCCGGTGGTGAAGCTGGTGATGACCTTGTCGAGCGGCGCCCCGGCGAACGCGCCGAGCGCGAGCGAGCCGATGGTGAGCGCCAGGAAGGCGTGCAGCTTGAACTTGGTGATGAGCAGGACGATGACGGCGAAGCCCAGCAGGACGGCGATACCGAGCCGGGCGTGTCCGGCCGAGGTGATGGGCGCGACGGTGTCCGCTGCCAGCATCTCGACGCTGAGTCTGGTCACGGGGGTTCCTTGCGGTGACGGGGGGAGGGAGGGGTGGGGGAGGGGGAGGGGAAGCGGGAGTTACTGCGGGGTGAGGTCGGGGAGCGCGTCCAGCGCCTGCTCGGCCCGTGCGGTGATCTCCTCGGGGGTGCCCGAGACGTCCACGGCGACACCCTGCTCGTCCGGCTCCAGCGGCTGGAGCGTGGCGAACTGCGAGTCCAGCAGCGCGGTCGGCATGAAGTGGCCCTGCCGGTGCGACATCCGGTCCTCGATGAGCCGCCGGTCGCCGGCCAGGTGCAGGAACACGATGCCGGGGGCAGCGGCCCGGAGCCGGTCACGGTACGACCGCTTCAGCGCGGAGCTGCTGACCACCCCGCCGAGCCCCGCCCGCCCGTGCGCCCAGGCACCGATGGCGTCCAGCCACGGCCACCGGTCGGCGTCGTCGAGCGGGTGACCGGCCGACATCTTGGCGATGTTGGCCGGCGGGTGGAAGTCGTCGCCCTCGGCGTACGGGACGCCGAGCCGGGCGGCGAGCAGGGGACCGATCGTGGTCTTGCCCGTGCCGGCGACGCCCATCACCACGACGACGTGAGGGGTCCGCATCACTGCCTCGCTGTCCTTCCACGATGAGCGACACCGGCGTACGACATCCGGTGTCGGCCTCACTGAAACCCATTAGGTACGACGAATTCAAGAGTCTGTGACAAATAAGTCTGACTTTTTGGCCGAGTGATCCACTCGGTACGCTGAGTGCATGAGCACACCGGGCCGGGGCCTGCACGGCCGAGTACTGGACACCCTCGGCCCCGCCATCACCGCGGGCGAGTACCCGCCGGGCAGCGTTCTGCGCACCGACGAACTCGCCCAGCACTTCGAGGTCTCACGCTCCGTGATGCGCGAGGCGGTCCGGGTCCTCGAATCCATGCACCTGGTCGAGTCCCGCCGCCGGGTGGGCGTCACCGTCCGCCCCAAGGCCGAGTGGAACGTCTACGACCCGCAGGTCATCCGCTGGCGCCTGGCCGGCGCCGACCGCCCGCACCAGCTGCGCTCGCTCACCGTGCTGCGCTCGGCGATCGAGCCGGTCGCGGCCGGCCTGGCGGCCCGGCACGCCACGGCCGCGCAGTGCGCCGAACTCACCGAGTGCGCCCTCGGCATGGTGGCCCACTCACGCGGCCACGAGCTGGAGCAGTACCTGTTCCACGACGTCGCCTTCCACCGGGTGATCCTGGCGGCGTCGGGCAACGAGATGTTCGCCCGGCTCGGTGACGTCGTGGCCGAGGTCCTCGCGGGCCGTACCGAGCACGAGGTCATGTTCGAGGACCCCGACCCGGCCGCCGTCACCCTCCACGTCCAGCTCGCGGAGGCGGTCCGCGAGGGCGACGCGGCCCGCGCGGAACAACTGACCCGCGAGATCACCGCGGGCGCCCTCCAGGAACTGGACATCCTGGCGCCGTAGCGCTGCCGTAGCGCCGCCCTGGCCCTGCTGCTCGGCCCGACCTGGTTCGGCCCTACTGTTCCGGGAACTCCCCGTCCAGGTACACCCAGGCCCCGTCGACCCGCTCGAACCGGCTGCGCTCCAGCAGCGACCCGTCCCGGAACGAGGCGCGGAAGGTCACCGTGCCGGTGGCGTGGAAGGCCGAGCCGTCGGCCGTCGCCAGGATCTCCAGGCCGGTCCACCGCATCCCGGGGTCCAGGCCGAGCCGGGCCGGCCGGGTCCGGGGATGCCAGGTGCGCAGCAGGTACGGCTCGTCGAGCCGGACGAAGGCGCTGTAGCGCGAGCGCATCAGGGTCTCGGCGGTGGGCGCCGCCGCCTCGCCGCGGTGGAACCGGCCGCAGCAGTTCTCGTACGTCTCCGGGAGACCGCACGGGCAGACCGCTGAGGCCGGGGAGGGCTGCTGCCGGGAGCGCTTCGGTGACACGGGCGCGCCCCCCTACGCCGACTCGGCGTTGGTGGGCGGCTGGGCCGGACGCGCCGGAACGGCCAGGGTGGGGAGCGCGGGCAGCGCCGTGCGGTGCACCCAGGCGTCCAGGAGCCCGTCCAGCGGCTCGTCCGCGAACCGGTTGACGTGGGCCGTGAACATCGCGGTCGTCACGGACCCGCCCCGGTGCAGCCCCGCCCACGCCCGCAGCATGTGGAAGAACCGCTCGTCGCCGAGCGCGCAGCGGACCGCGTGGATCGTCACCCCGCCCCGCTCGTAGAGCCGGTCGTCGAACATCGACTTCTTGCCCGGGGCGGCGATCCGGATGTCCTGCGGCAGCCCGGAGAGCATCCGGTGCGCGATGGCGGCCAGTTGCTGCGCGCTACGGCCCCCGGACCGCTCCGACCAGAGCCACTCCGCGTACTTGGCGAGCCCCTCGTTCAGCCAGATGTGCCGCCAGTCGGCGATGGACACGCTGTTGCCGAACCACTGGTGCGCCAGCTCGTGCGCGACCAGCCGCTCCGAACCCCGAGCCCCGTCCACGTGGTTGGCGCCGAACAGCGACAACCCCTGTGCCTCGACGGGGACATCGAACTCCTCGTCGGCGACGACCACCGCGTACTCGTCGAACGGGTACGGCCCGAACAGCCGCTGGAACAGGTCCATCATCGCGGGCTGCCGCGCGAAGTCCCGGGAGAACTCCGGGAGCAGCTGTGCCGGTATGTGCCCGTGCATCGGGATCCCGCCGAAGCCCGGGTCGCCGAGGAGCACCGTCTGGAACTTGCCGATCGCGAGGCTCACCAGGTAGCTCGACGTCGGCGCCGCCTGCTCGTACACCCAGGTCGTCGTGGACGCCTTCGTGGTCCGCGTGAGCAGCCGGCCGCCGGCCACCACCGAGTACGCCGACGGGCAGGTGATCGAGAGCAGGTACGACGCCTTGTCGGCCGGCCGGTCGTTGCAGGGGAACCAGGAGGGTGCGCCGATCGGCTGGCTGGCCACCAGCGCGCCGTCCGTCAGCTCCTCCCAGCCGATCCCGCCCCACGGGCTGTTCACCGGCTTGGGGTTGCCCGACCAGTGGATCTCCACGGTGAAGGCGGCCCCGGCGCGCAGCGGCTTGGCCGGCTTGACCCGCAGCCGGCCGCCGCGGTGCGTCCAGTGCGGCTGGCGGCCGTCCACCCGGATCCGGCCGATCTTGAAGTCGGCCAGGTTCAGCTGGAACTCGGGCAGGGCCGCCCGGCCCGCGATGGCGTTGATCCGGACCGCGCCGGACAGTCGGTTGGGTCCTGGCCGGTAGTCCAGCGTGAGCTCATAGCGATGCACCCGGTACCGGGAATCGCCGTTGTCCGGGAAGTACGGGTCCGGACCCGCTGACTGCTGCACTGCCACTTCCGCGTTCGCTCCCTGCGCTGTGCTCGAACCGTCCCTCGGTGCACCGATGCCCGCGGCCACCACCGGACGGTCCGCGCTCAGGGACGCCATGCCTCGATCGGGTTGCCGAGCCAGCGGGTGTCGTCGGGAACCGACTCCGCCGCCATGACGAGCGACGCGGGCCCCAGGGTCGTACGGGCCCCGATCGTGCTGCCGGGCAGCACGATCCCGCCAGGACCCAGTGTGGCGCCCTCACGGAGAACAACAGTATCCGTCCGCAAGATCCGGTCGTGGAAGAGGTGAGTCTGCAGCACACAGCCGCGGTTCACGGTGGCCGCGTCCTCCAGTGTGACCAGATCCGTCTCCGGCAGCCAGTAGCTCTCCACCCAGACGCCCTTGCCGATACGGGCGCCGAGGCCCCGCAGCCAGGCCGTCATCACCGGCGTACCCGGCACCGAACCGGCCAGCCACGGCACCGCCAGCACCTCGACGAAGGTGTCCGCCAGCTCGTTGCGCCACACGAACGAACTCCACAGCGGGTGCTCCCCGCTGCGGTGCCGCCCGACCAGCGCCCACTTGGCCAGCACCGAGACCAGGCCCGCGACCGCTCCGGCACCGAGCAGCACCAGCCCCGACAGGAGCGGCGCCCAGGCACCCAGCGCGCACAGCGCGGCCACCGTCAGACCGGCCAGCGCCACCGAGCACAGCACCGGCACGATCCGGCACGTCTCCACCAGGGCCCGCGCCCACAGCAGCCGGGCCGGCGGCTCGTACGTCCGGCTCTGGTCGCCGTCGGCCGCGCTGCGCGGCAGCTTCACCGGCGGCAGCCCCAGGTACGACGTGCCCTTCTTGGCCTTCTTCGGCGTCGCCGACAGCACGCCCACCAGACCGCCGTCCGGCACACTGCGGCCCGGCGCGGTCATCCCGGAGTTCCCGAGGAACGCCCGCCGCCCGATCTCCGCACGCCCGATCCGCACGTACCCGCCACCGAGCTCGTACGGCGCGGTCAGCGTGTCGTCGGCCAGGAACGCGCCCTCACCGACCGTCGTCAGGCTCGGCAGCGCGAGCACGGTCGACACCTCGGCGCCGCGCCCGATCCGCATCCCGAGCAGCCGCAGCCACACCGGCGTGACCAGCCCCGCGTACAGCGGGAACAGGGTCTCGCGGGAGCGGTCCATCAGCTGGGACACCGTCCACGCCTGCCAGCCGGTCCTGCTGTGCGTCGGGTAGGTGCCGGTGCGCAGCCCGAGGCTCAGCAGCCGCACCGAGACCAGGATCAGCAGCGCGTACGCCAGCCCGAAGGCCAGCGTGGCCGGGACCAGCGCGACCGCCGCGCCCCGCAGGGCCTCGGCCAGGCCGTCGCCGGGGGCCACGAAACGCCCGGCGACCAGCAGCGCGGCGGCACCGGAGAGCACCGGAAGCGCGCTCAGCCCGAGGCCGGTCAGGCCGTACATCACCCGCCAGTACGTGCCGCGCTGCGGCCGGTGCTTGGGCCAGCTCCGCTTGGCCTTGCCCAGCTTCACCGCGGGGGCGCCGGCCCAGCGCTGGCCGGTCGGGATCTGCCCGGTGACCGCCGAACCGGGGGCCACCTCGGCGCGCTTGCCGACGCGGGCACCCGGGAAGAGCATGCTGCGGGTGCCGACGACCGCGTGGGCGCCGATCCGGACCGGGCCGATCACCAGCCGGTCGCCGTCCAGCCAGGAGCCGGACAGGTCCACCTCGGACTCCACGGCCGCGCCGCGCCCGACCCTGAGCAGGCCGGTGACCGGCGGCAGCGAGTGCAGGTCCACCTCGGGACCGATCTTGGCGCCCAGCGCCCGCGCGTACCGCTCCAGCCAGGACCCGGTCAGCGTGGTCGCCCCGGCGAACTCGGCCAGCCGCTCCGCCGCCCACAGCCGCAGGTGGACGGAGCCGCCGCGCGGATACGTGCCGGGCTTCACGCCCCGCAGGAGGAGCCGCGCACCACCGGCCGCGATCGCGATCCGGCCGGGCGGGGTGAAGAGGGCCAGGGCCTCGAGGCCGACCAGCCACCAGGGTGCGGTGGGCAGCCAGCCGTAGCCGCCGAGGACGTTGCCGAGCGCGGCGAGGAGCACCGTCCAGCGCAGTCCGAGGAGGGTGAACAGGGGGAGCAGGAGCAGCAGCTGCACCAGCTGGGCGCCGCGCGGCACCGGCGCGATGGTGCGCTCGGCGCCGTCGTCCTGCACCGACTCCTCCAGCCGGCGGGCCAGCTTGCGCAGCACCGGCTGCTGGTAGATGTCGAGGACGGCCGCGCTCGGGTAGCGGGTGCGCAGCCGGGTGGTCAGCTGGGCGGCGGACAGGCTGCCGCCGCCGATCGCGAAGAAGTCGTCGGAGGCGCTGGACACCGGGATGCCGAGGACCTCGGTCCACTGCTCGGCGACCCAGGCCTCGGTGCCGTACAGCTGCTCGGTGGGGCCGTCGGTCTCCAGGCCCTCCAGGGGCCAGGGCAGGGCGTTGCGGTCGACCTTGCCGGAGGTGCGGGTGGGCAGCTCGGCGACCGGCGCGAGGAGCGGGACGAGGGCGGCGGGCAGCTCGGCGCGGAGCTTCTCGACGGCCGCCGCGTGGTCCCAGCCGTCCTGGGTGACGACATAGCCGACCAGGAGCTGGTTGCCGCTGCGCGCGGTCCGTACGGCCGCCGCGGCGCCCGCGACGCCGGGGAGCGCCTGCAGGGCCGCGTCGACCTCGCCCAGCTCGATCCGGCGCCCGCCGAGCTTGATCTGCTCGTCGGCACGCCCGAGGAAGACCAGCCCCTCGCGGTCGGCGCGGACCAGGTCGCCACTGCGGTACGCCCGCTCCCAGCCCAGTGACTCCAGCGGCGCGTACTTCTCCGCGTCCTTCTCGGCGTCCAGGTACCGGGCGAGGCCGACCCCGCCGATCACCAGCTGGCCGCTCTCGCCCAGGGACACGGGCACGCCCGCGTCGTCCACGACGGCGAGCTCCCAGCCGTTCAGCGGCAGTCCGATGCGGATCGGCTCCTCGCCGGTCATCAGGGCGGCACAGGCGACGACCGTGGCCTCGGTGGGCCCGTAGGTGTTCCAGACCTCGCGGCCCTCGGTGACCAGGCGCTGCGCCAGCTCGGGCGGGCAGGCCTCGCCGCCGAAGATGAGGAGGCGGACGTCGTTGAGGGTCTCGGGCTCCCAGAGCGCGGCCAGGGTGGGCACGGTCGAGACGACGGTGATCTCCTGCTCGACCAGCCAGGGGCCGAGATCGGCGCCGGAGCGCACCTGGGAGCGCGGCACGGGCACCAGGCAGGCGCCGTAGCGCCAGGCGAGCCACATCTCCTCGCAGGAGGCGTCGAAGGCCACGGAGAGGCCGGCCATGACCCGGTCGCCGGGTCCGATGGGCTCCTCGGTCAGGAAGAGCGCGGCCTCGGCGTCCACGAAGGCGGCGGCACTGCGGTGGGTGACGGCGACGCCCTTGGGCTTGCCGGTGGAGCCGGAGGTGAAGATGATCCAGGCGTCGTCCTCGGCGCCGGGCCGGCCGGCGGCCTTCTCGGACCGGTGGCGCACGTCGATGTGCAGCCCCTCGCCGAGGACGACCGCCACCTCCGCCTCGCCGAACACCAGTGCGGCCCGCTCGTCCGGGTCCTCGGCGTCGACGGGCACGTAGGCGGCACCGGCCGCGAGCACGCCGAGCACGGCGATGTAGAGGTCGTTGGTCCCGGACGGCACCCGGACGCCCACCCGGTCGCCGAGCCCGATGCCGGCCTCGGCCAGCCGCCGCCGCAGCCGCGCCACCTCTATGGCGAGCGCGCGGTAGCTGAGCTGGGTGGTGCCGTCGTCCAGCGCGGGCTCGTCGGGGTGCGCCCGCACCGTCGCTTCGAACACGTCGACCAGGGTGCGCGGCGAGGCCGCCGCCCCGGCGGAGAAGCGTGCCGTGTCCCCGAACTCCTCGCGGATCTCATCGTCGAGCAGGCCGAGAGCACTGCTCTCGTCAATCGCTGCCATCCGGTCCTCGCGTCTCGTTCCCGGAACCTCCGGGGTGCCGGCGGGCCCGCAGGTCTGCCTGGGGTTGTCCGGCTCCGGCTAGGTAACAAGCCGGAAATATTAGTACGACGCTAGGCTCCCGTTCATCTCGCGGCCACCCGAAGGCAGCCGTTCGGAGCAGTCCCTTGAATCTTAAGGCACTCCTGACCTGGGATTCTCCGTGAACGGCGAGAGATGGGCCACACAGCGTGAGGCAGGTCAACTCCATGTGTCCGGCGGCCCGTACGACGACGGCCGGCCCGGCGGCGAAGAGGGGGGAGAGATCGCCGCGGAACCGGCCGTCGCCGTGGGGGCGGAGGAGACGTCACGGGGCGCCGCGCGTCACACGGCGCTGACCTCGGCCCAGATGGACTTGCCCCAGGGCAGGTTGCCCACACCCCAGCGGCCCGAGCAGAGCGCGTCGAGGATCAGCAGGCCGCGCCCGCGGTCCCGTTCGACCGAGATGGGCCGCAGCCGGGGATGGCGGCCCAGCGGGTCGTGCACCTCGACCCGGGTCCGGGAGCCGTCCGTGTCGATGAGGAGCCGGACCGGGTCGTCCGGGTCGGTCTCGTAGCGCAGGGAGTTGGTGACCAGCTCGCAGGTGACCAGGGCGACCGCGTCGATGTGGTCGCGGGAGGCGTCGGGGGTGTGGTGCGCGATGAAGTCGCTCACGAACAGCCGGGCGGCTTTGGCCGACTGAGGCTCGCTGGCCAGTAACAGGACCGGCGGCGGGGCGACTTGCAGGGGGCGGGGTTCGGTCGTGGTGCTCCGCTGGCGTTCGATCATGTGCATCCCCTCACGGGCATGTCCCAACGCAGGCACGGTAGTTCGCCATGCGAGTGCGGTCGCTGTCGTATTTCCCGGATTCATGGTGCCTTCACGGCACAGTCGATCGCAATACGTCCCACCGGATGTGAAATATTGCGCATCGAGTCGAGAGACTTGCGGCACAAGTCGTCAGCCGGTGGCGGGGGTCGGGGCGGCACGGGCAGACTGTCCGGCAGTTCACCGGAGAGAAGGGGGAATCCGTGAGCACGCCCACGGTGCGCCGGCGACGGCTCGGTGCGAAGTTGCGCGAACTGCGCGGCGAACTCACCCTCGACGAGGTCGCCGAGCACTCCGAGGGCGCGTTCGTCTCCTCCAAGCTGTCCCGGATGGAGACCGGCAAGACGGCCCCCAAGGCAGCGGACATCCAGGCGCTGCTCCACCTGTA
Source organism: Streptomyces sp. NPDC048278 (assembly GCF_040652195.1). Classification (NCBI taxonomy): domain Bacteria; kingdom Bacillati; phylum Actinomycetota; class Actinomycetes; order Kitasatosporales; family Streptomycetaceae; genus Streptomyces; species Streptomyces sp. NPDC048278. The sequence continues at coordinate 37,572 of NZ_JBEZLP010000021.1, read as the reverse complement.
CGGCGAACTCGGCCGCGACGTCAGCGACGAGCTGCGCGCGGCCCTGATCACCCTCACCAAGGAGGGCGGCCGGCGCGACTGGTGGCACTCGTACCGGGGTGTCCTCACCCCGGTGTACGAGGACCTGATCAGCCTGGAGGCGGAGGCCGAGACGGTCTCCACCTGGCAGCTGGGCATGGTCCCCGGACTGCTCCAGACCGCCGAGTACGCCCGCGAGATCATCCGGGCGACCGCCATGTCCGAGGCGGTCGAGGCACGGGTCGACGCGCTCGTCGAGGTACGGCTGGCACGCCAGGCCGTCCTCACCCGGGACAGCGACCCGCTGGCGCTCTGGGCGATCGTCTCCGAACAGGCCCTGCGCTCCACCACCGAGGATCCCGCCCTGATGTACGAGCAGTTGGGGCGCCTGCTTACGATGGGGCGGCGTCCGAACATCAACATCCAGGTGTTGAGGTCGGACGCTCCCCTGCACGCCGGGCTCACCGGCACCTTCAGCATCCTGGGCTTCGGTCCGCACACGGACCTGGACGTCGTCCACCAGGAAGGGCTGACCTCCGCCCTGTACATCGAGGAACGTGATCGGGTCTCCACGCACCGGGCCGCGTGGCAACGCCTCACGTCTGCCGCCGAGTCCGTCGAGGCGTCGGTGGAACTGATCACCCAGATAAGGAAGAACGAATAGCGAATGAAGCACGTTGACGACGCGTCGACTCTGCCGGTGTCCTGGTGGAAGTCCTCGGCGTCCGCATCACAGTCCGACTGCGTGGAATGCGGGATCGTCGACGAGGCGACGGTCGCCGTCCGCGACAGCAAGCGGCCCGACGGGCCCGCGCTCCTGCTGGACCGCGCCACGCTCCGTGCGTTCACCTCCGCCGTGGCCCTCCGTGAGGGTCGAATAGGCGGCTTGGACGGCCTCGGCTGAGAGAGCGGCGTCCACCGGTGAGGTGGCCGCCCACGCTCTGCCCCGATACCGCTCCAAAACAAAGAAACCCCTGCTCAGCAGGGGTTTCTTTGTGTTCGTCTCTTGGTGTCCGAGGGGGGACTTGAACCCCCACGCCCGATAAAGGGCACTAGCACCTCAAGCTAGCGCGTCTGCCATTCCGCCACCCGGACAAGGTGTCTGTCGTGCGAAGTGTTCCGTGCGGGTTTCCCTCGCGGCGACGGAGGAAACACTACCAGGCTTTCGGGGGCGGTCGATCACACCCTGTTTCCGGCTCGTGGGGCGTGAACGGCGTGTGACGGGCCGGGACCGGCCTTGGGCCCGGACCGGGAAGGGAGAGAGGATGGCGGGGACCGGCCGGCAGTGACAGCAGGAGGAAGCAACGTGAGCGAGACGGACACGGCCAAGGGCGTCACCGGCGAGGACGAGGTCGTGGACCTCTGCCGCGAGCTGATCCGGTTCGACACCAGCAACTACGGGGACCACTCCGGTCCCGGCGAGCGCAAGGCCGCCGAGTGGGTCGCCGAGAAGCTCGCCGAGGTCGGCCTGGACCCGGAGATCTTCGAGTCCCACCCGGGCCGCGCGTCGACGGTGGCCCGCATCGAGGGCACGGACCCGTCCAGGCCCGCCCTCCTCATCCACGGCCACCTCGACGTCGTACCGGCCAACGCCGACGACTGGACCCACCACCCCTTCTCCGGCGAGGTCGCGGACGGGTGCGTGTGGGGGCGGGGCGCCGTCGACATGAAGGACATGGACGCGATGACCCTGGCGGTCGTACGGGACCGGCTGCGCAGCGGCCGCAAACCGCCCCGGGACATCGTGCTGGCGTTCCTCGCCGACGAGGAGGCCGGCGGCACCTGGGGCGCCCGGCACCTGGTCGACAACCACCCGGGCCTCTTCGAGGGCGTCACCGAGGCGATCAGCGAGGTCGGCGGGTTCTCCTTCACGGTGAACGAGCAGCGCCGGCTCTATCTCATCCAGACGGCCGAGAAGGGCATGCACTGGATGAAGCTGAAGGTGGCCGGCACCGCGGGGCACGGCTCGATGATCCACCGCGACAACGCGATCACCGAGCTGTCCGAGGCCGTCGCCCGCCTCGGCCGGCACAAGTTCCCGGTCCGGGTCACCAAGACCACCCGGGCCTTCCTCGACGAGCTGGGCGACGCGCTCGGCACCGAGCTGGACCCGGAGGACATGGAGTCGACGCTGGCCCGGCTCGGCGGCATCGCCAAGCTGATCGGCGCGACGCTCGGCAACACCGCCAACCCGACCCAGCTGAACGCCGGCTACAAGGTCAACGTCATCCCCGGCGAGGCCACCGCACACGTGGACGGCCGCTTCCTGCCCGGGTACGAGGAGGAGTTCCTCGCCGACCTGGACCGGATCCTCGGCCCGAACGTGGTCCGCTCGGACGTCCACTCGGACAAAGCCCTGGAGACCAGCTTCGACGGGGCCCTGGTGGAAGCCATGCAGTCCTCGCTGCTCGCCGAGGACCCGACCGCCAAGGCCGTCCCCTACATGCTCTCCGGCGGCACCGACGCCAAGTCCTTCGACGACCTCGGCATCCGCGGTTTCGGCTTCGCGCCCCTCAAGCTGCCGCCCGAGCTGGACTTCGCGGGCATGTTCCACGGCGTGGACGAGCGGGTGCCGGTGGACGGGCTCCAGTTCGGCGTCCGCGTCCTCGACCGGTTCATCGACGCGTCGTGAAACCGTACGCGTCGTGAAGCCCTGGCTTCAGGTAATCGGGCGGCTGTGCGAGGTCGACTGAAAAGAGTGAATGCGACGATAAGCTCGTAGCTCCATTACTCCCTCCTCGTTACATCTCATGCGATCCGCTACTTGGAATCGCATTGCCAACAAGGAGGAATAATGCTCAAGAAGGTCGTCGCTGCTGCGGTTGCCACTGGTGGTCTGGTTCTCGCGGGCGCGGGCCTGGCCGCCGCCGACTCGGGTGCCCAGGGCGCTGCCGTGGGTTCCCCGGGTGTCATCTCCGGCAACGTGATCCAGGTTCCCGTGCACGTCCCGGTGAACGTCTGCGGCAACACGATCTCCGTGATCGGGCTGCTGAACCCCGCCTTCGGCAACACCTGCATCAACAAGTGACGCCGACTCCCTGAGGGGCGTCGTCTTTCCGTCGGCCCCGGAGCGCGCGCCATGCGCTCCGGGGCCGACGGGTTTTTCCGCGGGATATTTCCGCGGTGAATGCAGGGTCAGGAACCAAGGCAGGGGGGAATTCATAAAATGCGACAGGGTACCCGCAAGGGCCTTGTGACAGTGGCCGCGGCGACCGGCGTGATCGCCGCGGCGAGCGGCTACGCCCACGCCGACTCGGGCGCCGCCGGCTCCGCCACCGACTCACCCGGCGTGCTGTCCGGCAACACGGTGCAGGCGCCGGTGCACGTCCCGGTGAACGTCTGCGGCAACACGGTCAACGTCGTCGGCGCCCTCAACCCGTCGATGGGCAACAAGTGCGCCAACCCCGGTGTCGGGCGCGGCGCTTCGACGGGCTACGGCGACAGCGGCGGCTACGGCGATCACGGCGGCCACGGCAGCCATGGCGGTCACGGCGGCTCGCACGCCGGGGGCCACACCGCGGGCTCGCCCGGCGTCGGCTCGGGCAACACCGTGCAGGCGCCCATCGACGTCCCGGTCAACGTCTGCGGCAACAGCGTCAACGTCATCGGCATCGGCAACACCGCGGCGGGCAACGAGTGCGCCAACGACGGGAGTTCCAGCCACCCGGGGCACCCCGGCCACCCGGGTGGCGGCCACCCCACGCAGCCGCCCGGACACGGTGGGCATGGCGGCCACGGCGGCCATGGAGGACACGGCGGTCACGGCGGTCACGGTGGGCATGGTGGTCACGGCGGCCACGGGACGCCCCCCGGGCACGGGGGAGACGGGAGCAACCCACCCGGGAATCCGGGGAATCCGGGGAACCCTGGAACTCCGGGTCAGCCCGGACACCCGGGAACCCCAGGTCAGCCGGGACAACCTGGGCACCCGGGCACCCCGGGCACTCCTGGTCAGCCGGGGCACCCCGGCACTCCGGGCCAGCACCCGGGAACGCCCCCCGCTCACTCCGGCAACAACACCGTGCCGCCCGGCACCCACGGCTCCGGCCACGTCGCCCCGCTGGGTGGCGGCGCCTCGGTGAGTCAGCCCGTCGCCGCCCCGCAACTCGCGCACACCGGCAGTGACCTCTCGCTCGGGCTCACGCTCCCGGCGGGCGCGGGCGCACTGCTCGCGGGCGCGGTGCTCTACCGCAGGGCGCGCGCCGCGGCGTAGCGCACGGACGGTGACGCACCGGAAGCGGTGCGTGGAACGGGACGGGCCCCGTCGACGCGGGGCCCCTTCCGTCAGTCGGCCAGTCTCACCATGTGGCACGCACCTGGCGGATGATCCGCCGGCGCAACCGCACCCTGCGGCTGCCGTCGCGCATGAGGCTCAGTCGGTCCAACTCCCAGTGTCCGTACTCGGCATGGTCCGTCAGCAGACGTGTGGCCTCCTTGCGGGACACCCCGCGAGGTACGTACACGTCGACAAATTCGTATTCCGGCATCGCATCTATTGTGCGGGCTGGTGCCCGGTACGGATAGCGTCTGCACTATGTCTGATGCTGCGCAGCCCACCGCTGCCGAGGTACGCGCCGCCGCCGAGGCGGTCAAGACCGCGCTCGACCGCCATCTGGCCGCGGTCGAACGCAGGTCGGGGGAGGACGACCCGGCTGTCTACGAGGCGTTCAACCAGCTGGCCGCGGCCGCCGAGGTCTACGACGAGCTCCTGTACGACCGCTACGACGAGGTCACACCCTTCGAGATCCCCGGTACGGACGACTCGCTGCCGCCGTACGCGGGTCCCGAGGAGCCGAACGCGATCAGCGTGCTGATCCGCCGCGACTACGCCGTGGCGGAACCGCAGCGGCTGCTGGCGCAGGCCCAGCGGGTCGAGGCGGCGGAGTACGACGACGGCCCCGGCGCGGACGAGGACGCGGCCGGCACGATCCACGGGGCGCTGGGCGTCCTGTTCGGCGAGTTCGAGCCGGACGAGATCGCCTCCCGGCACAAGGAGTTCGGCCTGGAGGAGGGCGACTCCACGCTCTGGGTGACCGCGGCGGACGAGCCGGCCGAGCCCGGCGAGTGGCTGGAGGTGCCCTTCGAGGGCGTCGACCCGCAGCGGGTGGTGTGCCGCTTCGACGTCAGCGCGGTATTCGACGACGAGGACACGGAAGGCGCCGAGGACGCCGGGGAGACCGACGAGCTGGACGACCTCGACCTGGACGAGGACGAGGATCTGGAGCCGTTGGACGCCGAGCGCTGATCCGCCGACCGGCGGTGCCTTCCGGGGGTCGAGTCCGGACGGGCACCGCCGGTCGCTGCCGTTGCGGGGTGGGCACCGCGGCGGCCGGGCCGGGTCCGGTCAGTTCGCGGCCGGCACCTGCGTCTTCAGCAGCAGCGGCAGGCGGGTGGTCCGCGGCTTCGGCAGGGTCTCGGCGACCGCCTTCGGCAGGGCCTGTTCCACACCGTGCACCACCGACAGGTGGCGCTCCGCCCGGCTGAACGCCGTGTACACCCAGGGGCGGCTGAGGGCCTGTACCGCGTCCCCGGGCAGCACCACGACCGCCGCCGGCCAGCGGCTGCCCGCCGCCTGGTGGGCGGTCAGGGCCCAGCCGTGCCGGACGGCCTGCTCCACCCGCTCCTTCGGTACGACCACGGGCGCGCCCGCGCACGACAGGTGCAGCCCGTCGGCGTCCGCCTTCACCACCTGGCCGCAGACCGTACGGCCCGGCGCGGGGGAGTAGGCGATCCGGTCACCGGGGTCGAAGCCGCCGAACCGGCCGGGACCCGGATTGAGCCGTTCCTTCAGCGCCGTGTTGAGGGCGCGGGTGCCGGCCGCTCCGCCGTGGCCTGGAGTGATCACCACGGTCTGCCCGGCGGGGACGCCGAGCGCGCGCGGGACGGAGTCGGCGACCAGCTGCACCGTCCGGTGCACCGCCTCGCCCGCGTCCCGCACCGGGACGATCACGACCTCCTTGCCGGGCGCCTCGACCTGGGTGAGCTCGCCGACGCCGATCCCGGAGACCAGCTCGCCGAGCGGGCCCGGGTCGGGCGTGCGGGAGGCGATCTGCGGGCACACGCGGGCCGCCAGGAGGTCCGCGAAGACCCGCCCGGGGCCCGCGGACCACAGCGCCGCCGGATCCCCGCTCAGCACCAGCCGGGCACCGTCGGGCAGCGCCTCCACGAGCATCGCCGCGCCCTCCACGTCCAGCTGCGGGGCGTCCAGCACGATCAGCAGGTCGAGGGCGAGGGCGCCGTCCGCGTCCCGGCCGGGCCCCGCGGCCCCGGCGAGCAGGTCGGCAACGGTGCCCTCGGTGTCCGCAGTGCCCTCGGTGTCCGCAGTGCCCTCGGTGTCCGTGCCGCCCGCCAGACGCCGGCTGCCGTCGGGGGTGTGGGTGGCCGCGAAGGCCCGCAGACCGGCCGCCCGGGCGGCGGCGAGCAGGGCGGCGGGTTCGGCGCGGGCCGCCTCGCCGCCCGTGTGCAGCACCAGGCCGTGCCCGGCGACCGCCCGCGCCAGCTCCGCCGCGCCGCCGGAGGCCGCCGCCGCGACCGTCTCCCAGGGCTCCGAGTCGTCCTTGGCCAGGGAGTTGACCAGCCGGGCCAGCCCGTCGGCGAGGCTCTCCTCGGCCAGCGCGTACCGCTCCAGGGCGACCAGGACCCGGACCGGACGCTCCTCCTCGTCGTCCTCGGGCTCCGGGGCGCCGGGATCCAGGGGGTCCCGGAAGGCCAGCGCCTCGCCCTCCTCGAGCGCGCCCTGCACGGCCGCCTCCGGGTCGGGTACCGACCGCTGGGCCAGCGCGGCGGTGAGCGCCGGCATCTCCAGCGCGGTGTGCCCGGCCACGGCCGCCTGCTCCAGGAGCCAGCCGGTCACCGCCCGGCCGCGTCGCTCGTCGTCCGGACCGCACTCCGCGCCGAGCAGCGCCCGCGCGAACCCGTCGGCCTGGTCCGGCCGTACCCCGGTGACCCGGAGCAGCTGCCAGGGGTCCTCCCGCAGCACCGTGTCCGCGCCCTCGCCGAGAGCGGCGGCGGCCTCGGGCGCGAGCGACTCGGGCGCACCGCCGTCGGCCAGGACCCGGCGGACCTCCGCGATCGTCTCCGCGGCGGGCCCGGCGGCGGCCGGCGCGGGCCGGCGGACGGGCTCCGGGGCGGTGGCCGCCCGCTGCGGGGCCGGTTCCGGTGCCGCGAACACGGTGGCCGCCGGCTTGTCGCCGCTCTCCACGGCCCGGATCGCGGCGAGCAGATTCGCCGCCGGCCCGCTGAGCTTGGCCCCGCTCTCGATCGGCCCCGCCTTCTCGGCCTTCCGCCGCGCGATCCGCTCCCGCTCGACCCGCTGAGCGGCCAACTCGGCCGCGGCCTCGGACTGCTGGGCCGCACCGTCGGCACCACCCCCGTCCCCGGCCGCACCGCTCGCCGCACCCCCGTCGTCGGAGCCGGCCGCACGGGCCTCGGCGGCCTCCGTCCTGTTGCCTTCGGCCGCACGGGCTGCGGCGGTCCCCGTCGCACCGCCGTCCTCCGCCGCGCTGTCCCCTGCCGCCTCGTTCGCCTCCGACGAGGAACCGCCGCGCGCGGCCCCGCCGCTGCCGTCGTCCGCCCCGGTGGTGTCGGTCGCCCCGGACCCGGCGGTGGCCGTGCCGCTCGCCGCGGCCGGGCCGGCGGTGAGGTCGCCGGTCTCCGTCGTGCTCCCGGCGGTCGTGCCCTCGTCGGCCTCGGGCTTGGCGCCCAGCCCCGGCTCCGTGCTCACAGCGTGCTCCAGTCGTGATCGGGATAGCGGTGCACGGGCACCGACACGTCGTCGAGCGCCCGGCAGATCTCGTCAGGAAGCGTAAGCGCCTCCACTGACAACGCCCCCGCGAGCTGCTGCGCGTTGCGCGCGCCGACGATCGGCGCGGCCACGCCCGGCCGGTCCCGCACCCAGGCGAGCGCCACCTGGAGCGGGGTGACCGCGAGCCCGTCCGCCGCCGTCTGCACCGCGTCCACGATCCGGGTGGCGGTGTCGTCGAGGTACGGCTCGACGAACGGTGCCAGATGCTCGGAGGCGCCGCGCGAGTCCGGGGGAGTGGCGTGCCGGTACTTCGCGGTCAGCACGCCCCGGCCCAGCGGGGAGGACGGCAGCAGGCCGATGCCCAGGTCGAGGGCGGCGGGCAGCACCTCGCGCTCGATGCCCCGCTGGAGCAGCGAGTACTCCAGCTGGGTGCTGGCCAGCCGGGTGCGGGTGCCGGGCGCCGCGAGCTGCCAGGTCGCCGCCTTCGCCAGCTGCCAGCCGCAGAAGTTGGAGACCCCGGCATACCGGGCGCGTCCGCTGCTCACCGCGAGGTCGAGGGCCTGCAGGGTCTCCTCCAGCGGGGTGTCCGGGTCGTAGGCGTGCACGTGCCAGACGTCGACGTAGTCGGTGCCGAGGCGGGCCAGGGAGGCGTCCAGCGCGGCGAGCAGGTGGCCGCGGGAGCCGTTGAAACGCCGGTCGGGGTCGGGGACGCTGCCCGCCTTCGTCGAGACGACCAGGTCCCGCCGTGGCACCAGCCCTTCTATGAGCTGCCCGAGCAGATACTCGGCCTCGCCGTCGCCGTACACGTCCGCGGTGTCGACGAGGGTCCCGCCGGCCTCCCAGAACGCCTTCAGCATGTCCGCGGCGTCGTGCTCGTCGACGTCCCGGCCCCAGGTGAGGGTGCCGAGTCCGATTCTGGACACACGCAGGCCGGTACGGCCGAGATGCCTCTGCTCCATGCCCGCGAGATTACTGGCCAGAGCTGGTGCGTTGGGTTGCCTGTGGATAACCGATTTCCCCAGGAGAGCGGGACGATGCAAGGGGCGGGACTGGACCAACCAAGGGGCGCGGGGAACTGCGCGACCAGCGCCCACCTACCCGCAGCCGAACGCGCACCGATCCCCCGTGCAGAAAACCTCCGCGCTAAGGTCTCTCGCGACAGCGACGTTACTGATCGGTAAGGGGAGCGGCCATGCAGCTCGGGATCAACCTCGGCTACTGGGGTGCCGGGATGGACGGGGACAATCTGGCCGTGGCGCAGGAGGCCGAGCGGCTCGGGTACGCCGTGTGCTGGGCCGCCGAGGCCTACGGCTCCGACGCCGCCACCGTGCTCAGCTGGGTCGCCGCCCAGACCGAGCGCATCGACGTCGGCTCGGCCATCTTCCAGATCCCGGCCCGCCAGCCGGCCATGACCGCGATGACCGCCGCGACCCTCGACTCCCTCTCCGGCGGCCGTTTCCGCCTCGGCCTCGGCGTCTCAGGACCCCAGGTCTCCGAGGGCTGGTACGGCGTCAAGTTCGACAAGCCGCTCTCCCGCACCCGCGAGTACGTGGAGATCGTGCGCAAGGCGATGACCCGGGAACGGCTCTCCTACGAGGGCGAGCACTGGACCCTGCCGCTGCCGGGCGGCCCCGGCAAGCCGATCAAGCTGACCGTGCACCCGGAGCGCGAGCACATCCCGGTCTACATCGCCGCCATCGGCCCGAAGAACCTGGAGCAGACCGGCGAGATCGCCGACGGCGCGCTGCTGATCTTCCCCTCCGCCGAGCACCTGGAGGAGACGGCCGTCAAGTACCTGCGCGCGGGCCGCGAGAAGGCCGGCCGGACCCTCGACGGGTTCGACATCTGCCCGACGCTGCCGCTCGCCGTCGGCGACGACAAGGACGTGGCCTCGCTCGCCGACACCTTCCGGCCCTACACCGCGCTGTACGTCGGCGGCATGGGCAGCCGCAAGCAGAACTTCTACAACCAGCTCGCCCAGCGCATGGGCTACGAGCGGGAGGCCGCCGAGATCCAGGACAAGTACCTGTCCGGGGACAAGAACGGGGCGGCTGCCGCCGTACCGCAGGAACTCATCGACCAGACCACGCTGCTCGGCTCCGTGGACCGGATCGCCGACCGGATGAAGGCCTACGCCGCCGCCGGGGTCACCACGCTCTCCCTCGCGCCCGCCGGATTCGCGCTGGACGAGCGGCTCGCCTCGCTGCGGGCCGGCGCCGAGGCCCTGGAGCGCGCCGGGCTCGCGTGAACACCTGAGAGGTGAGAGAAGTCCGCGGCCGTGGTGGGGGCTCGGGGGGTCTTCCCCGCCACGGCCGTCACGCAGAACAACGCGCCCGTGCCCGCTCGGTTACGCCCCCGGCGTGACCCCGCGGCTCCTCCTTTCGGCCGAGTCCGCCCGCACACCTGTTGCAGCGGCTCCGACGCGGCATTTGACTCGTTCTCTGCGGGTCTGGTGAGTCCTCCGGAGAGGTGCCCACGATGCTTTCGGCCAGGAGTCTGTTCCAGGAGATCCTCGACAACGACGAGTCCTTCCGGCTCTTCTGCTCCATCGCGGCCGGCGGGGAGGCCCAGGGCGGCTGGGAGAACGCGCGGATCGCCGCGCTGGTACCGCGGAGCGAACGCGGCCTCGCCCCCAAGATCACCCGCCACGGCGCCGACGAGGACAAGCACGGGCGCATCTTCCACGCTCTGCTGAAGAAGCGCGGCCTCGCCGCCGTTGCGGTGCCGGCCGACACCGACTACACGATGATCCTGGAACGGCACGGCATCGGCCTCGCCCACGACCGGCTCCGGGCCGACCGGCCGCTCACCGTGCCGGACCTCGTCACCTACCTCGCCCACAGCCGGGTCACCGAACAGCGCGCCGCCGAGCAGATGGCGCTGCTGCGCCGGTACTTCGCCGACCACCCCGACGTGGGCCGCGCGGTGCGCATGATCTCCGGCGACGAGGACAACCACCTCGCCTACTGCCACGAGGAACTGCTGCGGTTCGCCGCCGCCGGGCACGGCCGCACCATCCAGCGCACGCTCCGCGCGTGCGCCCTCGCCGAGATCCGCATCTACCGGGACGTCAGCCTCGCCGTCATGGCCCGCATGGGCCGCATCCTCGGCTGGCCGAGGCCCAAGTCCGCGCTCCTGGCCTTCGGTATCCACGCCGTCTACGCCTACGAACGCGTGGCCGGCTGGCGCCGCATGGTCTCCCTGCGGATGCCGGAGCACAGGAACGCCCTGGGCGGCCCCGCGGCCCCCGCCCCCGAGTTCGCCTGAGCCCGCCCGGGCCCGACCGAGTCCGGGGGCCGCGGGCGTCCCTCACATCCAGCCGCGGCGCTTGAACGTCCGGTACAGCGACAGCTCCAGCAGGACCATGAACACGATCACCGCCGGGTACGCCCAGAGCCAGTGCAGCTCGGGCATGTGGTCGAAGTTCATGCCGTAGATCCCCGCGATCAGCGTGGGGACCGCGGCCATCGCCGCCCACGCGGAGATCTTCCGCATGTCGTCGTTCTGCCGCACGCTCATCTGGGCGAGATGGGCACCGAGCACGTCCGACACCAGCCGGTCCAGTCCTTCCACACTCTCGTTCACCCGCAGCAGGTGGTCGTTGACGTCCCGGAAGAACGGCCGGGCCGACGCGTGCACGAACGGCACGGTCACGCCGCTCCCGTACGGGCCCACTCCCGCCAGCTTGGTCATCGGCAGCGCCAGCGGCACGGTCGCCCGGCGGAACTCCAGGATCTGCCGCTTGAACGTGTAGATCCGCGACGCGGTGTGCCGGGAGCCGCCGCCGCTCGGCGAGAACACCTCGGCCTCCAGCTCCTCCAGGTCGTTCTGCAGCTCGGTCGCGACCTCCAGGTAGTGGTCCACGACCGCGTCGGAGATCGAGTACAGCACCCCCGTCGGCCCGTGCTTGAGCATCTCGTGCTGCTCCTCCAGGTGCCGCCGGATGTCGCCGAGCGGCGAGGGCGTCCCGTGGCGCACGGTGACCACGAAGGAGTCCCCGATGAAGAGCATCAGCTCGCCGGAGGTCACCGTGTCGCTCTTCGCCTCGTACGTCACCGGCTTCAGGACGACGAACAGCGAGTCGTCGTACACCTCCAGCTTGGGTCGCTGGTGGGCGGTCAGGGCATCCTCGACGGCCAGCGGATGCAGCCCGAACTCGTCGGTGACCAGGTCGAACTCGCGCTCCGTCGGCTCGTACAGGCCGATCCACAGAAAACTGTCGCCACGCGCGCGTGCCTCCGCGAGGGCGTCGGAGAAGTCCTGCGGGGTCTCCGTCCGCTCCCCGTCCCGGTAGATGGCGCAGTCGACGATCACGGAGCGTATTCTCCCGTCGGCCGCCCGCCTGCGCACTTCGGGGTGCGCCTACCCTGGGCGGCATGCCCACGCTGATCCTCGTAAGGCACGGACGGTCCACCGCCAACACCTCGGGCGTGCTCGCCGGCTGGACGCCGGGCGTCGCCCTCGACGAGCGGGGGGCCGCCCAGGCCGCCGCACTGCCCGGCCGCCTCGCCGGGCTGCCGATCTCCGAACTCGTCACCAGCCCGCTGCAACGCTGCCAGGAGACGGTCCGCCCGCTGCTCGACGCCCGCCCCGGGCTCACCGCCCACACCGACGAGCGGATCGGGGAGGCCCACTACGGCGACTGGTCCGGCCGCAAGCTCGCCGAGCTCAAGGACGAGCCGCTGATGGAGGTCGTCCAGGCCCACCCGTCGGCCGCCGCGTTCCCGGGCGGCGAGTCCATGCGGGCCATGCAGACCCGTGCCGCCGAGGCGGTCCGCGAGTGGAACGCGCGCGTGGAGCGCGATCACGGCGCGGACGCCGTCTATGTCATGTGTTCGCACGGTGACATCATCAAATCCCTCGTCGCGGACGCGCTCGGTCTGCATCTCGACCTCTTCCAGCGGATCTCCGTCGAACCGTGTTCCATCACCGCGATCCGCTACACCCGGCTCAGGCCGTTTCTCGTTCGTCTCGGGGACACCGGGGATTTCGCCTCCCTTGCCCCCCGCGAGGAACCCCCGGGGGAAGACGCCACGGTCGGTGGCGGCGCCGGCGCGCCGTGATCGTCGGCCGCAGTAGGGTGAAGCGATCCACGTAAGCGGCCCACCGGCCGTGTCGTCGCCCTCCCGAAACCCACGCACTCTCGACTCATGGAGACAGGACGTGTCCCGTCAGGTGTTCCTCTACGATCCGCCGGACCGCTTCGTGGCGGGCACGGTCGGAATGCCCGGACGCCGTACGTTCTTCCTCCAGGCCACGGCCGGCCCCCGGACGACCAGCGTGGCCCTGGAGAAGACCCAGGTCGCCGCACTCGCCGAGCGCATGGACGAACTCCTCGACGAGGTCGTGCGCCGCAGCGGCGGCAACGCGGCCGTGCCCGCCGTCGCGCCCGCCGAGATCGGCGACAGCGCCCCCCTCGACACCCCCGTCGAGGAGGAGTTCCGCGTCGGCACCATGGCGCTCGCCTGGGACGGCGAGGAAGAGCGCATGATCGTCGAGGCGCAGGCCCTCGTGGAGCTGGAGGCCGACTCCGAGGAGGACCTCGCCGAGGCCGAGGAGCGGCTCCTCCAGGACGAGGAGAACGGGCCCCCGATGCTGCGGGTCCGGCTGACCGGCGCGCAGGCCAGGGCCTTCGCCAAGCGCGCCCTCGACGTCGTCAACGCCGGGCGGCCACCGTGCCCGCTGTGCAGCCTCCCGCTCGACCCGGAAGGACACGTATGTCCGCGCCAGAACGGATACCGCCGCGGAGCGTGACCGCCGCCGAACTGCTCGCCCACGGTGAGCTGAAGGTACGCGGTCGCATCCGCGACGCCTCCAACGCGGCGCTGTTCTGCACGGTCGCGCACGACGGCCAGGAAGCGTCCTGCGTCTACAAGCCGGTCGCCGGGGAACGCCCGCTGTGGGACTTCCCCGACGGCACCCTCGCCCAGCGCGAGGTGGCCGCCTACGAGGTCGCCGCGGCCACCGGCTGGGACCTGGTCCCGCCGACCGTGCTGCGCGACGGCCCGTACGGCGAGGGCATGGTCCAGCTGTGGATCGACGTCGACCCCGGAGGCACCGAACTGCTCGCCCTGGTGGACGGGGAGGAGCCCGAGCCCGGCTGGAAGGCGATCGGGCTCGCCGAGGTCGGCGACGGCAAGACGGCGCTGCTCGTGCACGCCGACGACGAACGGCTGCGCCGGCTCGCCGTCCTCGACGCCGTCATCAACAACGCCGACCGCAAGGGCGGCCACCTGCTGCCCACCGCCGACGGCCGGCTCTACGGCATCGACCACGGCGTCACCTTCAACGTCGACAACAAGCTGCGCACCCTGCTGTGGGGCTGGGCGGGCGAGGAGCTGACCGACGAGGCCGTCGAGGTCCTCAAGGGCCTGCGCGAGGCCCTCGGCGGACCGCTGGGCACCCGGCTGGCCCAACTGATCACCGCGGCCGAACTGGACGCCACGCGCGCGCGTGTCGAGACCTTGCTCACCGAGGGCAGGCACCCGGAGCCCAGCGGCGAGTGGCCGGCCATCCCCTGGCCGCCCGTATAGCCCCACCAGCACATCCCGGCCCCGAGATCAAGACGGCGTTCCCGGCCCTCCGGTTCGTATACCGAACTCGGGTCCGGTTACGCTCATGTACATGCATGCCTGGCCCGCTTCCGAGGTCCCCGCCCTGCCTGGTCAGGGCCGCGACCTGAGGATCCACGACACCGCGACCGGCGGTCTCGTCACCCTTGACCCCGGTCCCGTCGCCCGTATCTACGTCTGCGGCATCACGCCGTACGACGCGACCCACATGGGGCACGCGGCGACCTACAACGCGTTCGACCTCGTTCAGCGCGTGTGGCTCGACACCAAGCGGCAGGTGCACTACGTCCAGAACGTGACGGACGTCGACGACCCGCTCCTGGAGCGCGCGGAGCGCGACGGCGTCGACTGGGTCGCCCTCGCCGAGCAGGAGACCACCCTCTTCCGCGAGGACATGACCGCCCTCAGGATGCTGCCGCCGCGCCACTACATAGGCGCGGTCGAGGCCATACCCGGCATCGTGCCGCTCGTCGAACGCCTGCGCGACCTCGGTGCCGCCTACGAACTCGACGGCGACGTCTACTTCTCCGTCGGCTCCGACCCGCACTTCGGCCAGGTCTCCGGCCTCGACGCGGCGGCCATGCGGCTGCTGTCCGCCGAGCGCGGCGGCGACCCCGACCGCCCCGGCAAGAAGAACCCGCTCGACCCGATGCTGTGGATGGCGGCCCGCGAGGGCGAACCGAGCTGGGACGGCGGCTCGCTCGGCCGTGGCCGCCCCGGCTGGCACATCGAGTGCGTGGCCATCGCCCTCGACCACCTCGGCATGACCTTCGACGTCCAGGGCGGCGGCTCCGACCTCGCTTTCCCGCACCACGAGATGGGCGCCTCGCACGCCCAGGTCCTCACCGGCGAGTTCCCGATGGCCAAGGCGTACGTCCACGCCGGCATGGTCGCCCTCGACGGCGAGAAGATGTCCAAGTCCAAGGGCAACCTGGTCTTCGTCTCCCAGCTCCGCCGCGACGGCGTCGACCCGGCGGCCATCCGCCTCGCCCTCCTCTCCCACCACTACCGGGCCGACTGGGAGTGGACCGACCAGGTCCTGGCCGACGCCGTGGCCCGCCTGGACCGCTGGCGCGCGGCGGTCTCCCGCCCGGACGGCCCGCCCGCCGAGTCCCTGGTGGAGCAGATCCGCGAGGCCCTCAGCAACGACCTGGACGCGCCCGCCGCGCTGGCGGCCGTCGACCGCTGGGCGGCCCTCCAGCAGGAGCAGGGCGGCACGGACACGGGCGCCCCAGGTGTCGTGTCCCGAGCGGTGGACGCCCTGCTGGGCGTGGCCCTCTAAGAAACGCCGACCCCCGCGCCCCGCCGTCAGGCTTTCAGGGGCGCGGGGAACTGCGCGACCAGCCACGACTCACCTGCACCGCACACACGACGCGCACCCCTCAACGGCCGGCAGGGCCGACGAGAAGGGGCGGCACGCATCTCGCGTACCGCCCCTGTCTCAGTCCTCCGAGGTGTCCTCGCCGTCCGGCCCGGAATCCCCGCCGGTGTCCCCGTCCTCCCCGGGATTCCCGGCATTGCCGGCGCCCCCGGGCGTGTCGGGCTTCGGCGGTCGAGGCGGCCGGGCCTTGCCGCCGGGGCTCCCGGGGTTGTCCCGCAGGTACGACGCACTGTCGCTGCCGTCCGCCGTGGCGTGACCGCCGGGCGGGTTCACGTCCCGGCGCCGCAGATACCGCTCGAACTCACGCGCGATGGCCTCGCCCGACGCCTCCGGCAGCTCCGCGGTGTCCCGGGCCTCCTCCAGCGTCTGCACGTACTCCGCGACCTCGCTGTCCTCCGCCGCCAGCTGGTCCACCCCGACCTGCCAGGCGCGCGCGTCCTCGGGCAGCTCGCCCAGCGGGACCCGCAGGTCGAGCAGGTCCTCCAGCCGGTTCAGCAGCGCCAGCGTGGCCTTCGGGTTGGGCGGCTGCGAGACGTAGTGCGGGACGGCAGCCCAGAGCGAGACCGCCGGCACCCCGGCATGCGTGCACGCCTCCTGGAGGACGCCGACGATGCCCGTCGGACCCTCGTACTTGGTCTCCTCCAGGTCCATCCGCTGTGCCAGGTCCGCGTCCGAGGTGACCCCGCTGACCGGCACCGGACGCGTGTGCGGGGTGTCCCCGAGCAGCGCCCCCAGGACGACCACCAGCTCGACGCCCAGCTCGTGGGCGAAGCCCAGCAGCTCGTTGCAGAACGAGCGCCAGCGCATGGACGGCTCGATGCCCCTGACCAGCACCAGGTCCCGCGGCTTCTCGCCGCCGACCCGGACCACCGACAGCCGTGTCGTCGGCCAGGTGATCTTGCGCACGCCCGCGTCCATCCACACCGTGGGGCGGTTCACCTGGAAGTCGTAGTAGTCCTCGGCGTCGAGCGCCGCGAACACCTCGCCCTTCCACTCCCGCTCCAGGTGCGCGACCGCGGTGGAGGCGGCGTCGCCGGCATCGTTCCAGCCTTCGAACGCGGCCACCATGACTGGGTCGATCAGCTCTGGAACCCCCTCCAGCTCGATCACCCAGTGCCTCCTTCCGACGTGCCCTCGCGTACGCCCCAACCTTACGGCGTGAGGCGGGGGCGCCCGCAGCCCCCTTGCACGGGGGAGTGAACGGATCACTGCCCCGTTCGCCGCCCTCGAACACACCGGCTTGCGGGGAGCCGGCAAGCGCTTCACAGGCTGCTGCGCAGCCACTGCTCCACGCTCGCGATGTGCACGGTCGCCCAGGACCGGGCCGCCTCCGCGTCCCGGTCGCGCAGCGCGGCCAGGATCGCCCGGTGCTCCCGCAGGGTCCGGGCGACCGCGTCCTCCTGGGTCAGGCCGCGCCAGATCCGGGCCCTGGTCGTCGGTCCCGACAGCCCGTCAAGAAGCGAGCACAGCACCGAGTTTCCCGAGCTCTGCACGATGCCCCGATGGAACTCCAGGTCGCAGGCGACCAGTTCCTCCACCGACGGCTCGGCGCCGAGCGCGTCCAACTGGGCGTCCAACGCGTCCAGTTGCTGCTCGCTGATCCGGGAGGCGGCCATCGAGGTCGCGGCCGGCTCCAGGATCCGGCGCACCGCGAGGAACTCCAGGACCGTGTCGTCGCGGTGGAAGTCGACGACGAAGCTCATCGCCTCAAGGAGCAACTGCGGATCGAGACTCGTGACATACGTGCCGTCGCCCTGCCGGACGTCCAGGATCCGGATCAGCGACAGGGCCCGTACCGCCTCCCGCAACGAGTTGCGGGACAGGCCGAGTTCGGCGGCGAGCTCGCTCTCCTTGGGCAACCGTTCTCCGGGGCGCAGCGCACCGGAGACGATCATGTCCTTGATCTTCTCGATCGCCTCATCGGTGACTGCCATACCGGCCTCCCTGTCGCTCAGACATCCGATGTCTCGGTCACATTATGCGGCCTGGTCAGGCGGGCCGGTCGTCGCTCTCCCGGACCGGTCCTTCGGGTGCCTCGCGGGGCAGGGACGGGGTGTCGGCCGGGGTGGTGCCGGGGCCGGAGCCGGGGGTGCCGTCGTGTGCCAGGTGCGACTGCAGCCGCAGATGCCGGAACTCGAAGTACGCCCCGGACCGGCGCAGGACGCCCCGCCGGTGGGCGTCCTCCAGGAACGCCATCAGCCGCCAGGGCAGCCTGCCGGTCACCCCGAGCCAGACCCGCGCGACGGCGAACCGGCCCCAGGCGCTCAGGGCCACCGCCGTGGTGCCCATCGGGAGCCACAACTGGGTGCCGACGTGCACCAGTCCGCCCCAGTCGCCGGGCAGCAGCACCACCGGCACGCAGACGCACGCGACGAGCAGGGCGACGACACCGCCCCGGGTGAAGGACGCCGTCCGGTCCGTGCGCAGGGAGGAGGCGGGGCCGGTCGCGCGCAGGGCGTCGGACGGCACGCTCAGCGCCCGGTAGACCCCGCACACGCAGCCGCCCACCAGCCCGACCAGCACTCCGGCGGCCACGAACGGCGGCAGACACCGGGCCGCGAACGCGCTGGCCGGGCCCTGGGTCAGCCAGGCACGGGCGTCCGGCGGCAGCACCGACCGCAGGTCGGCCGCGTACGCGACCGTCGCCCGCCCGCCGGCCGACGCCCCGGCGAGGCGCACGGTCACCGCTCCGGCCCGGGACTCGAACTCCGTCTCCCGCGACCGGAAGGCCACACACCTGCGCTCCGGCACGAGCGGGACCGTGCAGTCGGGCGGCTCCGCCCCCCACGGGTAGGCGATCGGCAGGGCCCCGGCACCGGGGAGCAGCAGCGTTCCCCGCAACGGCCGTGCCGTGGCCGCCGTCCTGACCCCGTCGCGCTCCGTGAACCGCCAGCCGTCGAGGTGCCGCCCGGCGAGGTCGGGCGCGGCACCGGACTTGAGGAGGGTCACGCCCGTCGCGGCGAGCCCGGCGACCGTGCAGGCGGTGACGCCGGTCAGCAGCGTGACGGCGGTGCCCCGGACCAGGCCCGCCGCGAACCGCCGCACGACCCGCCCGGGCCGGGCCGGCAGGGCGCCCTCCCGTCCGGCCCGGCGGGTGGCGCTCACCAGCAGGGCGGTGCCCGCTCCCGCGGCCGTGACGCCCACCAGCACCGTCCAGGGATCGCCGGTCCGGCCCAGCAGCACCGTCCCCGCCGTGCCGGCCCCGCCGAGCAGCAGGACCGCCCCGCACAGCCGGGCCGTCGCGCGTTCCCCGGCACCGCTCCACGGCAGACCGAGCGGCACCGGCCGCCGGGACAGTCCCGCGGTGCCGAAGAACAGGGTGAACAGGAGGGAGAACAGGCCCCCGCCGAGCAGATCGGGGAGCCAGCCGTCGGTCACCGACCCGAAGCGGAAGCCGAACCGCAGGTCGTCGGCGTACGCGAAGGCCGCCCACAGCACCCCGGTCACCCCGACGGCGGTCAGCCCCTGCCGGACGAGGAACCGCGGGTCCGGGCCGCCGCCCGCCGGTCCGCCGCCCGGCCGGTCCGGGCCGTCAGGCAGCAGCCGCGCCACCCCGAAGGCGAAGCCCAGGGTCTGTCCCACCAGCGCGGCGACGAGCGACAGGACGTCCTCGACACCCGTCAGCCGGTGCACGGCACGGGTGACCGTGACGGGCACCAGCAGCGCCGCCAGCACGGCCATGGACAGCAGCCCCGGCCCGAACACCCGCAGCGCACGCGGCAGCAGCGACTCCAGCTCCCACCACGCCAGCCGCCCCGTGTCCCGCCGGTGCAGCGCCCGCGCCAGCAGGGTGAGCCGCCGTACCGCGTCGGTCGCCGTACGCGGATCGGCGTCCGCGAAGGCGGCCGGTACGAAGGCCCCGAGCAGGTGCTCCTCGACCGCGCCGACCGAGGCGAAGCGCTCCTGGTCGAGCAGTTCCGAGGGGTCCCGGGAGGTGTCGCCGTAGACCGCGCGGGCCAGCGTCACCATCAGGGGGGTGGTGAGCGCCCGGGCGGGGGCGGAGCCGGGGCGCCGGGCGAGTTCCCGCAGCACCGGCGTCCACACGGTGCCGGGTGCCCCGTCCGCGGTGCGCAGCGGCCGTGCCGTCCGCTCCAGGTGGGCCGAGGCCTGGGCGAGGTCCAGGGGCAGGAGCTCGACCACCTCGGCGGCGGTGAGCACGTCGCAGTCGGCGACCGCGGCCGACCAGGCCGCGCGGCGGCTGGTGAGCAGCAGGGGCAGGTCGTCGTCGAGTTCGGCGTTGATGCGCCGTACGGCATCCCCGTAGGCGGGCCGGGCCAGCTCGTCGAAGCCGTCGAGGACGGGCAGCACCAGACCGGTGTCCAGCAGGGAGCGGGCGAGGGTGCGGGACCCGTCGAGCACGGCGCCCAGCGGCCGGTAGTCGGCGGCC
The DNA here is from genome assembly GCF_040652195.1 of Streptomyces sp. NPDC048278. Classification (NCBI taxonomy): domain Bacteria; kingdom Bacillati; phylum Actinomycetota; class Actinomycetes; order Kitasatosporales; family Streptomycetaceae; genus Streptomyces; species Streptomyces sp. NPDC048278. The sequence goes on along the minus strand of NZ_JBEZLP010000021.1, from coordinate 17,470 downwards.
AGCCGGTCCGCGAGCCAGTCGCGCAGCCCGGTGTGCCGGGGGTCCCAGCCGGCCAGCGGGAAGAGCACCGGCACCGGTCCGCCCGGGCGCCGGGCGGCGAGCCGGGCGAGGACGAACCGCATCGCCAGCACGGACTTGCCCGCGCCGGGGCCGCCCAGGACCACCAGCCGGCGGCCGGGAAAGCCGGCGAACCAGGCGGCCAGGTCCTCGATCCGCCACGCCCGTGGCGCGGGGAGCAGGCCGCCGCCTCCGACGTTCTCCGGATGGTCGGCGAGCCGCCGGTCCGCGGGCGCCCAGCCCACCTCGATCGGCTCCGGGTCCCGGAGCCGCCGCAGCCGGGCCTCCGCCGCCCACTGCTCCCGTACGGCCTCGGCCAGCGCGTCGGCGGCCCGTAGCCGGTCCTCGTCGGCCGACCGCGGGGCCGGGTCGGCATCCCCGCGCAGTACGTCGGCCACGAGCGCGGCGACCGACACCATGGTGCCGATCGCCGAGACCAGGACGCCCTCGGTGGCGGCGTCGTCCCACGAGAACCGCAGCACGCCGGTGAGGGCGGCGAGGGCCGCCGCGCACGCCGACAACCCCAGGCGCCGCCGCACCCGGGCACTCTGCCATCCGCCGCGCATATGCCGCTCCCGGTCGTGCCGTGCCGGCACCGCATACCGTCGAGCCTGCGTGCCCGTGCCTGCGTGCCGTAACGACCCGTTCTAGCCGCAGGACCTCTGGCGAACCCGCTGTTCGAAACACGTGTGAGGGAGCGCGCGGGGGTGTTCGGGGGGCGGCTGGTGGCACGGGCGCCCTGCCCGGGCAGATACGACGGGCACATGGCAGCGGCAAGCGACCCACGGGCACGGCGGACCCCGCGGGGCACGGCGGACCCCGCGGGGCACGGCGGGGCCCGCGGGGCACGGCGGGCATGCGAAAGGGGCGGCTCCCAAGGGGAGGGGGAGCCGCCCCTCGCGTGTCCGGCCCCGGTCAGGGGAGGGGCCGGCCGTCCGTCACTTCTTGTCGAGCAGGTCCTGGACCTTGGCCCGGACGTCGTCCGTGGCCAGACCGCGGATCGTCAGGGTGGTCCGGCGGCGCAGCACGTCGTCCGCGGTCTCGGCCCACTCGTGGTCGCGGGCCCAGACGACCTGCGCCCAGATCTCCGGGGCGTCCGGGTGCACGCGCTCGGCGAGCAGCGGGTCCTCGTTGGCGATGCGGGCGATGTCGAAGGCCAGCGAACCGTAGTGCGTGGCCAGGTGCTTCGCCGTGTCGGCGGCCATCCGCGGGCCCGGCGCCGGGTTGTCCACCAGCAGGCGGTGGGCGACGGCGCGGGGGTTGGCGACACCCGGCAGCGGCAGCTTCTTCGGCAGCGAGGCGATGGGCTCGAAGTCGTCGCCCAGCGGGTTGCCCGGCAGCGCCTCCAGCTTCTCCATCACGGTGCGGCCGATGTGCCGGAAGGTGGTCCACTTGCCGCCCGCGACGGACAGCATGCCGCCCCGGCCCTCGGTGACCACGGTCTCCCGCTTGGCCTTCGCGGTGCTGCCGGGGCCGCCCGGCAGCACCCGCAGGCCGGCGAAGGAGTAGGTGATCAGGTCGCGCCGGAGCTGCTGGTCCCGGACGGAGAACGCGGCCTCGTCCAGGATCTGGGATATGTCCTTCTCGGTGACGGACACGTCCGCCGGGTCGCCCTCGTACTCCTCGTCGGTGGTGCCGAGCAGCAGCATGTCCTCCCAGGGGAGGGCGAAGGTGATCCGGTACTTGTCGATGGGGGTGGCGAGCGCGGCCTTCCACGGGGAGGTGCGCTTCAGGACCAGGTGGGCGCCCTTGGACAGGCGGATGGACGGGGCCGCGTTCGGGTCCTCCATCCGGCGCAGGTGGTCGACCCAGGGGCCGGTCGCGTTGAGCACCAGGCGGGCGTTGACGCCGAACTCCTCGCCGGAGACCGCGTCCTTCAGGTCGGCGCCGGTCACCCGGCCCCGGGTGAAGCGCAGGCCGGTGACCTGGGCGTGGTTGAGGACGACCGCGCCCGCCTCGACGGCCGCGCGGACCGTCATCAGCGCCATGCGCGCGTCGTTCATCTGGTCGTCGCCGTACACGGCCACGGCCTTGAGGTTCTCGGTGCGCAGCTCCGGCACGTCCCGCTGGGCCCGGGCGGGCGAGAGCAGGTGGCCGACGCCGTCACCGAACGCGGAGAGCGCGGAGTAGGCGAAGACGCCCGCCCCGAGCTTCGCCGCGCCGTGCGGACCGCCCTTGTACACGGGGAGGTAGAAGGTGAGCGGGTTCGCCAGGTGGGGGGCCACCTGGCGGGAGACCGCACGGCGCTCGAAGTGGTTCTCCGCCACCAGCTTCACCGCGCCGGTCTGCAGGTAGCGCAGACCGCCGTGGAGCAGCTTGGAGGAGGCGGAGGAGGTGGCGCCGGCGAAGTCGCCGGCGTCGACCAGTGCCACCCTGAGCCCGGACTGCGCGGCGTGCCAGGCGGTGGAGATGCCCAGGATGCCGCCGCCGATCACGAGAAGGTCGTACGACGCCTTGGAGAGCTGCTCCCTGGTCTCGGCACGGCTCGGAAGCGAGCCGGAGGCCGGGTGCGTCCCCAGGGCAGGTACGGACTGCAGGGTGGACTGACTGGTCATGTCGGGTTCTTACTCCTCGTCAGAGCTCGATCGTGAGAGCGTGTGCGCTCTCGTCAGCTCTCGTCGTCGTCGATCCAGCCCATGGTCCGGTCGACGGCCTTGAGCCAGTTCTTGTACTCACGGTCGCGGGTCTCCGCGTCCATGCGGGGGGTCCATTCGGCGGCCCGGCGCCAGTTGGCGCGCAGTTCGTCGGTGCCGGACCAGAAGCCGACGGCGAGGCCGGCGGCGTAGGCGGCGCCGAGGCAGGTGGTCTCGGCGACCATCGGGCGCACCACGGGTGCGTCGAGGACGTCGGCGAGCTGCTGCATCAGCAGGTTGTTGGCGGTCATGCCACCGTCGACCTTGAGGGCCACCAGCTCGTCGCCGGAGTCCTTCACCATGGCGTCCGCGATCTCGCGGGTCTGCCAGGCGGTGGCCTCCAGGACGGCGCGGGCCAGGTGCGCCTTGGTGACGTACCGGGTCAGGCCGGCGATGACACCGCGGGCGTCGGAACGCCAGTGCGGGGCGAACAGGCCGGAGAAGGCCGGCACGAAGTAGGCGCCGCCGTTGTCCTCGACCGAGAGCGCGAGCGTCTCGATCTCGGCCGCCGTGGAGATCAGGCCCATCTGGTCGCGCATCCACTGCACCAGCGAACCGGTGACGGCGATCGAGCCCTCCAGCGCGAACACGGTCGGCTGGTCGCCGATCTTGTAGCCGACCGTGGTCAGCAGGCCCGCGTAGGAGTTGATGATCTTGTCACCGGTGTTCATCACCATGAAGGTGCCGGTGCCGTAGGTGGACTTGACCTCGCCCTCGGAGAAGCAGCACTGGCCGAACAGGGCCGCCTGCTGGTCGCCGAGCGCGGAGGCGACGGGGATGCCGCCGAGCAGGTCGCCGAGCGACCCGCCGGTGACCTCGCCGTAGACCTCGGCGGAGGAGCGGATCTCGGGGAGGATCTGGAGCGGCACGCCGATGGACTCGGCGATCTTCTCGTCCCACTGCGTGGTGTGCAGGTTCATGAGAAGGGTGCGGGAGGCGTTGGTCACGTCGGTGACGTGCTTGCCGCCGTTGACACCGCCGGTCAGGTTCCAGATGACCCAGGTGTCCATGGTGCCGAAGAGGATGTCGCCCGCCTCGGCGCGCTCCTGGAGGCCGTCGACGTTGTCGAGCAGCCAGCGGGCCTTGGGGCCGGCGAAGTAGGACGCCAGCGGGAGGCCGGTCTCGCGGCGGAAGCGGTCCTGGCCGACGTTGCGGCCGAGCTCCTTGCACAGGGCGTCGGTGCGGGTGTCCTGCCAGACGATGGCGTTGTGGACGGGCTCACCGGTGTTCTTGTCCCACAGCACGGTGGTCTCGCGCTGGTTGGTGATGCCGATGGCCTTGATGTCGTCGCGGGTGATGCCGGCCTTCTGGATGGCCCCGGCGACGACTTCCTGGACGTTGGTCCAGATCTCGTTGGCGTTGTGCTCGACCCAGCCCGGCTTCGGGAAGATCTGCTCGTGCTCCTTCTGGTCGACCGAGACGATACGGCCGTCCTTGTCGAAGACGATGCAGCGGCTGGAGGTGGTGCCCTGGTCGATCGCGGCGATGAAGGGGCCTGCGGTGTGGGCGTCGGTCACTGTGTGCTCCTCAGAGGTCCGTGGTGTGGGGCGGTACGTCTGTTTCTTAGGCGAGGCCTGCTGGTCTAAGCGAAGGCGACGTTGTAGATACCCGCGGCTATGGCTCCGCCGATCAGCGGGCCGACCACCGGGATCCAGGCGTAGCTCCAGTCGGAACCACCCTTGTTGGGCAGGGGGAGGAGTGCGTGCACGATGCGCGGGCCGAGGTCACGGGCCGGGTTGATCGCGTAGCCGGTCGGGCCGCCGAGCGAGAGGCCGATGGAGACGACGACCAGAGCGGTGATCAGGCCGCCCAGCACGCCGAGGCCGTTGCCCTTGTCGTTGAGGCCCTGGGTGAGGACCGCGAGGATCAGCACGACGGTGCCGATGATCTCCGTGGCGAGGTTCTGCACCGCGTTCCGGATCTCCGGACCCGTGGAGAAGATGCCGAGCACCGGACCGGCGCCGGTCTCCTCGGCCTCGACGGCCTTGGCCGCGGTGGCCTGCGCGCCCGGACCGCCGACGATCTCCTTGTCGGTGAGGTGCGCGTGGAACTGGCCGTAGTAGGCGACCCACACCAGGGAGGCGCCGATCATCGCGCCGAGCAGCTGTCCGGCGAAGTAGACCGGGACGTTGCTCCAGTCGCTGTTCTTGATGGCGAGAGCGACGGTGACGGCCGGGTTGAGGTGGGCACCGGACAGCGGTCCGGAGATGTAGACCGCCGTCATGACGGCGAAGCCCCAACCGAAGGCGATGGCGAGCCAGCCGGCGTTGCGGGCCTTGGAGGCCTTGAGGGTCACGGCGGCGCAGACGCCGCCGCCGAGCAGGATGAGTATGGCGGTACCGATGGTCTCGCCGATGAAGATGTCGGAGCTGGACACCCGCGACTCCTTTGTCCTTCGTCCAGGGAAGCCGAACCCCGAGTCCCTTCGGGGTGTTGGCGCCCTCGGGGGTGAGAGCGATGTCGGCCTATGGCGTTGTCACACTCTAGCGCGTATTGCCGGTAGGTGTTCGACAATGCCGACCGATGGACGGGAGTCTTGCTCCGGCGTTACGCGTGCGTCAAGAGTTCTGTTATCGAAAGTGCGATCGTTATTGATTGCTGTGGGTTATCGATGAGTCGGGTCGTCCGCCGGGTGTCCTGCGTTAACTCCACTGATCTGCCGATTTGATGGATTTATGCCTGTTATGTCCATCTCAGGGTACGGCTGAGGCCGGTCCGCCACACGCGAACCGGCCTCGGTCGTCGATCAGGGGCGCGCCGTCAGAACCGGCCCGCGCCCAGGTCCCGCGAGACCGCGCGGGCACAGTCCCGCACCGCCGCGATCAGGTCGGGGCGCAGCTCCCCGTCCTTGCAGAGCCGCTCCACCGCGCCCGTGATGCCCACCGCGCCCACCGGCATCCGGCGGCGGTCGTGGATCGGGGCCGCGACCGAGGCCACGCCCTCCCAGGTCTCCTCCACGTCGGCCGCGTACCCGCGGGCCCGCGTGATGTCGAGGATGTGCTCGAAGGCGTCCAGGTCGCAGGTGGTGCGGTCGGTGAAGGGCTTGCGGTCGGCCTCCAGCGCCTCGCTGTGCGCCACCGGGTCGTAGGCCGACAGCACCTTGCCGAGGGCCGTGGAGTGCAGCGGCTGCATGGCGCCGATCTCCAGCACCTGCCGGCTGTCGTCGGGCCGGAAGACGTGGTGCACGATCAGCACGCCCTGCTGGTGCAGCACGCCCAGGTAGACGCTCTCCCCGCTGGAGCGGGCCAGGTCGTCCGTCCACACCAGGGCCCGGGCCCGCAGCTCGTGGATGTCCAGGTAGGTGGTGCCGAGCCGGAGCAGCTCGGCGCCCAGCTGGTAGCGGCCCGAGACGTCGTCCTGCTCGACGAACCCCTCCTGCTGGAGGGTGCGGAGTATGCCGTGGGCGGTTCCCTTGGCGAGGCCCAGCGACGAGGCGATGTCCGACAGGCCGAGCCGTCGCTCGCCGCCCGCGAGCAGCCGCAGCATCGCGGCCGCCCGTTCGAGCGACTGGATGTTCCGTGCCATCGCCGTTCTGCCTCCGTCCCCTGTGACCCTCACCGTCACGGCGCCGTAACCATCGTTCGGCAATGCCGAACACTACCGGTCCATGTCGACTCACCGCTAATGGGCGGTCGACATCCGTTACTTCACGCGTGGCCCGCCCTTGGGCGTCCGGCCACGCACGTCCGCCCCGCACCATGACCCGTGAGCGGCCGAAACGCCATGGCCGGCGTCATACTGCCCGCCCCGCCGGTCACTCGTCCGCCACATGGACGCCCTGCCCATCCAAGCCCACTCCCGGTTACGCTGGCGCCGTGCGTCCGTACCCGGGTCCGCCCTGGGAGACCGCATAGCCGACAGCCGTCGCATCCAAGGGAGCCCCTCCATGGCCTCGTCGCCACCGTCCCCTTCCGCCGACAGCCGGACCCGCGTGTCCGCGCTCCGCGAGGCGCTCGCCACCCGTGTGGTGGTCGCCGACGGAGCCATGGGCACCATGCTCCAGGCGCAGGACCCCACGCTCGACGACTTCCAGCAGCTGGAAGGCTGCAACGAGATCCTGAACCTGACCCGCCCCGACATCGTGCGCTCCGTCCACGAGGCGTACTTCGACACGGGCGTGGACTGCGTCGAGACGAACACGTTCGGCGCCAACTACGCGGCGCTCGCCGAGTACGACATCCCCGAGCGCGTCTTCGAGCTGTCCGAGGCCGGCGCCCGCATCGCCCGCGAGAGTGCCGACGGCTACCTCGCCCGCGACGGCCGGCAGCGCTGGGTCCTCGGCTCCATCGGCCCCGGCACCAAGCTGCCCACGCTCGGGCACGTCGGGTACACCACGATCCGCGACGCCTTCCAGCAGAACGCCGAGGGCCTGATCGCGGGCGGCGCCGACGCGCTGATCGTGGAGACGACCCAGGACCTGCTCCAGACCAAGGCGGCCGTGATCGGCGCCCACCGCGCCCGTGAGATCGCCGGCCTGGACGTCCCGATCATCGTCTCCGTCACCGTCGAGACCACCGGCACCATGCTGCTGGGCTCCGAGATCGGCGCCGCGCTCACCGCGCTGGAGCCGCTCGGCATCGACATGATCGGCATGAACTGCGCCACCGGCCCCGCCGAGATGAGCGAGCACCTGCGCTACCTCTCCCGGCACTCCCGCATCGCGCTTGCCTGCATGCCGAACGCCGGCCTGCCCGTCCTCGGCAAGAACGGCGCCAGCTACCCGCTCACCCCGTCGGAGCTGGCCGACGCCCACGAGACCTTCGTCCGCGACTACGGCCTCTCCCTCATCGGCGGCTGCTGCGGCACCACCCCCGAGCACCTGCGCCAGGTGGTCGAGCGGGTCCGCGGCGTCACCCCGCCCGAGCGCAGCCCGCACCCCGAGCCCGGCGCCGCCTCCCTCTACCAGACGGTCCCGTTCCGCCAGGACACCTCCTACCTGGCCATCGGCGAGCGCACCAACGCCAACGGCTCCAAGAAGTTCCGCGAGGCCATGCTCGCGGCCCGCTGGGACGACTGCGTGGAGATGGCCCGCGAGCAGATCCGCGAGGGCGCCCACATGCTGGACCTCTGCGTGGACTACGTCGGCCGCGACGGCGTCGCCGACATGGAGGAACTGGCCGGCCGCTTCGCCACCGCCTCCACCCTGCCGATCGTCCTCGACTCCACCGAGGTCGACGTCATCCAGGCGGGCCTGGAGAAGCTCGGTGGCCGCGCGGTCATCAACTCCGTCAACTACGAGGACGGCGACGGCCCCGAGTCCCGGTTCGCCAAGGTCACCAAGCTGGCGCGTGAGCACGGCGCCGCGCTGATCGCGCTGACCATCGACGAGGAGGGCCAGGCCCGCACCCCGGAGAAGAAGGTCGAGATCGCCGAACGGCTCATCGACGACCTCACCGGGAACTGGGGCATCCACGAGTCGGACATCCTCATCGACACCCTGACCTTCACCATCTGCACCGGCCAGGAGGAGTCCCGGGGGGACGGCATCGCCACCATCGAGGCGATCCGCGAGCTCAAGCGCCGCCACCCGGACGTCCAGACCACCCTCGGCCTGTCCAACATCTCCTTCGGCCTCAACCCGGCCGCCCGCATCCTGCTGAACTCCGTCTTCCTCGACGAATGCGTCAAGGCGGGCCTGGACTCCGCGATCGTGCACGCCAGCAAGATCCTGCCGATCGCCCGCTTCAGCGAGGAGGAGGTGCAGACCGCCCTCGACCTCGTCCACGACCGCCGCACCGAGGGCTACGACCCGCTCCAGAAGCTGATGGCCCTCTTCGAGGGCGCCACCGCCAAGTCCCTGAAGGCCGGCAAGGCCGAGGAACTGGCCGCCCTCCCGCTGGAGGAGCGCCTCAAGCGCCGCATCATCGACGGCGAGAAGAACGGCCTGGAGGCCGACCTCGACGCGGCCCTCCAGGACCGCCCCGCCCTCGACATCGTCAACGAGACCCTCCTGGACGGCATGAAGGTCGTCGGCGAGCTGTTCGGCTCCGGCCAGATGCAGCTCCCGTTCGTCCTCCAGTCCGCCGAGGTCATGAAGGCCGCCGTCGCCCACCTCGAACCGCACATGGAGAAGTCGGACTCCGAGGGCAAGGGCACCATCGTGCTGGCCACCGTCCGCGGCGACGTGCACGACATCGGCAAGAACCTCGTCGACATCATCCTGTCCAACAACGGCTACAACGTCGTCAACCTCGGCATCAAGCAGCCCGTCTCCGCGATCCTGGAGGCCGCCGACGAGCACCGGGCCGACGTCATCGGCATGTCCGGCCTGCTGGTCAAGTCCACGGTGATCATGAAGGAGAACCTGGAGGAGCTCAACCAGCGCGGCCTCGCGGCCACTTACCCGGTCATCCTGGGCGGCGCCGCCCTCACCCGCGCCTACGTCGAGCAGGACCTGCACGAGCTCTACGAGGGCGAGGTCCGCTACGCCCGCGACGCCTTCGAGGGCCTGCGCCTCATGGACGCCCTCATCGGCGTCAAGCGCGGCCTGCCCGGCGCCGTGCTGCCCGAGCTGAAGCAGCGCCGGGTGCGGCCCACGGCCACCGTCGAGGTGGAGGAGCGGCCCGAGGAGGGCCACGTCCGCTCCGACGTAGCCGTCGACAACCCGGTGCCCGCCCCGCCGTTCTGGGACACCCGCGTCATCAAGGGCATCCAGCTCAAGGAGTACGCGAGCTGGCTGGACGAGGGCGCCCTCTTCAAGGGCCAGTGGGGCCTCAAGCAGGCCCGCACCGGCGAGGGACCGACCTACGAGGAACTCGTCGAGACCGAGGGCCGGCCCCGGCTGCGCGGCCTCCTCGACCAGCTCCAGACGGAGAACCTGCTGGAAGCGGCCGTGGTCTACGGCTACTTCCCCTGCGTCTCCAAGGACGACGACCTGATCATCCTGGACGAACAGGGCAACGAGCGCACCCGGTTCACCTTCCCGCGCCAGCGCCGCGGCCGTCGGCTCTGCCTCGCCGACTTCTTCCGCCCGGAGGAGTCCGGCGAGACGGACGTGGTCGGCCTCCAGGTCGTCACCGTCGGCTCCCGCATCGGCGAGCAGACCGCCAAGCTCTTCGAGGCCAACTCCTACCGCGACTACCTCGAACTGCACGGCCTCTCCGTCCAGCTGGCCGAGGCCCTCGCCGAGTACTGGCACGCACGGGTGCGCTCCGAACTCGGCTTCGCCGCCGAGGACCCCGGCGACATCGAGGACATGTTCGCCCTGAAGTACCGGGGCGCCCGCTTCTCCCTCGGCTACGGCGCCTGCCCCAACCTGGAGGACCGCGCCAAGATCGCCGACCTGCTCCGGCCCGAGCGGATCGGCGTCCACCTGTCCGAGGAGTTCCAGCTGCACCCCGAGCAGTCCACGGACGCGATCGTGATCCACCACCCGGAGGCGAAGTACTTCAACGCCCGCTGAGCGGTACGCTCGCACCGAGACGTGTCCCACAGAGCACACTGATCGGATAAGTCGTACACTGGTCGGTCCACAGCAGGCCGGTTCCCCGCATGGGAACCGGCCTGGTCGTCCCTCAAGGAGGTGTGTGGATTTGACCAGCACGGTCCCCACGCTCGGAACCCGTACGGCGGAAGGCTCGGCCCTCCAGGCGGTGCTCCTCGACATGGACGGCACCCTGGTGGACACCGAGGGCTTCTGGTGGGACGTCGAGGTCGAGATCTTCGCCCGCCTCGGCCACGCCCTCGACGACTCCTGGCGCCATGTCGTGGTCGGCGGCCCCATGACCCGCAGCGCCGGGTTCCTCATCGAGGCCACCGGTGCCGCCATCACGCTCGCCGAGCTCAGCGTGCTGCTCAACGAGGGCTTCGAGGCGCGCATCGGCACCGCCCTGCCGCTGATGCCCGGCGCCCAGCGGCTGCTCGCCGAGCTGTACGAGCAGCAGATCCCCACCGCCCTGGTCTCCGCCTCGCACCGGCGCATCATCGACCGGGTCCTGACCTCACTGGGCCCCCAGCACTTCGCGCTGTCCGTCGCCGGCGACGAGGTCTCGCGCACCAAGCCCCACCCGGACCCGTATCTGCTCGCCGCCGCCGGGCTGGGCGTGGATCCGGCCAGGTGCGCGGTGGTCGAGGACACCGCTACGGGCGTCGCCGCCGCCGAGGCCGCCGGCTGCCAGGTGGTCGCCGTCCCGTCCGTCGCGCCGATCGCCCCCGCCGCACGGCGTACCGTGGTGACCTCCCTGGAAGAGGTCGACCTGGCTTTTCTGCGCGGGCTGATGACGGAAATGGGCTAGCCGTTCACCCAGCGTGCAAAGCTCATTGGCCGAAATCCCGACACCGGTCATTCAACGGAATTCGCAACTGTTCAACCGGCTGAATTCCGATACTCCGTCACAGAAATGCGCATGTGACGTTCCCCACGTGTGGGATGCTCGACAACGTTGCCCGCTTGTGCAGCCCGCCCCCGTTCGAGGGGAAACGGGGCGACCTTGTGTCCCGATTGGGGAGACGCTGCACTAATCCTGCCGCTGTCGGGTTTTCGGTCCGTCCGCAACCGGTTCCCCTGCGTGATGGGACCTCAACTCACGCCGCTGCCAACCGTCCTGCGGGCGCGGACTAATCTCGTCGCGAGAACATCGCCGTAACCCCCGTGATCCGCTTCGACACCCCATGTATGCGGGATACACGGACACGAACAGCTCTGGAGAACTTCGAGCATGAACCGTAAGACTTTGGTGCTGCCGGCCGTGGTCGGCCTGCTCGCTCCGGTGCTCGCCGCCTGCGGTGGATCCGACAGCGGGAGCAGCAGCAGCGACGCGATCGTCGTCGGCACCACCGACGGGTTCACTGCCACGAAGGACGCCCCGGCGCCCATCGACCCGGCGTACTCCTACGACGTCGGCGGCTGGAACATCCTGCGCCAGACCGTGCAGACCCTCATGTCCCAGCCCAAGGGCGAGGGCGACCCGGTCCCCGACGCCGCCGAGAGCTGCTCCTTCACCGACAGCGGCAGCGAGCGCTACGCCTGCAAGCTGCGCGAGGGCCTGAAGTTCTCCGACGGCAACGCCGTCACCGCCGAGGACGTCAAGTGGTCCATCGAGCGCGCCCTGCGCATCAAGTCGGACAGCGGGGTCTACGGCCTCCTCACGAACATCGACACCATCGAGACGCAGGGCGACCGCGAGGTCGTCTTCCACCTCAAGACCGCCGACGCCACCTTCCCGTACAAGCTGTCCACTCCGGTCGCGGGCATCCTGAACCCGAAGGACTACGAGAAGGACAAGCTCCGCGACGGCTTCGACATCGACGGTTCCGGCCCCTACACCTTCAAGGCCGACGTCAAGAACGACGAGCTCGTCTCCGCCACCTTCACCAAGAACCCGAACTACAAGGGCAGCGTGAAGGTGAACAACGAGCAGGTCGTCCTGCGCTCGTACAAGGACGCCGCCGCCATGGGCGAGGCGATCGACAAGGGCGACATCGACGTCATGACCCGCTCCATGTCGCCGGCCCAGATCAACAAGCTCGACGCCGGCACCGACAAGAACGTCGGCCTCGTCGAGATGTCCGGCCTGGAGATCCGCTACCTCGGCTTCAACACCGACGCGCCCTCCGTCAAGGCCAAGGCCGTCCGGCAGGCCATGGCCCAGATCGTCAACCGCGACGAACTCGTCTCCAAGGTGTACGGCCAGCAGGCCGAGCCGCTGTACTCGCTGGTCCCGGCCTCCATCACCGGCCACTCCAACGCCTTCTTCAACAAGTACGGCGACCCCAGCGTCGCCAAGGCCAAGAGCCTGATGACCGCGGCGAACATCACCACCCCGGTCAAGCTCACGCTGCACTACACGACCGACCACTACGGCCCTGCCACCAAGCAGGAGTTCGAGGTCCTCAAGCAGCAGCTCAACGACAGCGGGCTGTTCGACGTCAGCATCGAGGGCACCCCCTGGTCGACCTACCAGACGGCCGAGCGCAAGGGCGCCTACGACGTCTACGGCATGGGCTGGTTCCCCGACTTCCCGGACGCCGACAACTTCCTCGCGCCGTTCCTCGACAAGGACAACTTCCTCAAGTCGCCCTACGTCAACAACCGGATCATCAACACGCTGATCCCGGAATCCCGCCGCGAGGCCGACCGGGCCAGCGCCACCGGCAGCCTGAACGAGATCCAGGACGACGTCGCCAACGACGTCCCCATGCTGCCCCTGTGGCAGGGCAAGCAGTACGTCGCCGCCCGCGACGACATCACGGGCGTCGCCTACGCGCTCAACTCCTCCGCCAGCCTCCAGCTGTGGGAGCTCGGCCGCGGCTCCAGCAGCTGACACCCGGTCACACCACGCTTCGAGCGTGAAGGGGCCCCTCTCCCGACCGGGAGAGGGGCCCCTTCACGTGGACAGTCGTGGCGCAGGCGCAGCCGGTACCGCCGGCTACTGCGCGCCGGGGCGCACCAGACCGCTCTCGTACGCGTACACCGCCGCCTGCACCCGGTCCCGCAGCCCCAGCTTGGTCAGCACATGCCCGACATGGGTCTTCACCGTGGTCTCGCTGACGAACAGGTCCGCGGCGATCTCCGCGTTCGACAGCCCCCGCGCCACCAGCTTCAGCACCTCCACCTCACGGTCGGTGAGCGTGTGCAGGGTGTCCGGCACCGGCTCCTCACCGGACGGCAGATGCGTCGCGTACTTGTCCAGCAGCCGGCGCGTGATGCTCGGTGCCAGCATCGCCTCGCCGTTCGCCACCACCCGGATCGCCTGCACCAGCTCGTTGGCCGGGGCGTCCTTCAGCAGGAAGCCGCTGGCCCCCGCCCGCAGCGCCTCCACCACGTACTCGTCCAGATCGAACGTGGTCAGTACCAGCACCTTCGCCGGACCGTCCCGGCCAGGACCGGTGATCTGCCGGGTCGCCTCCACGCCGTCCATCCGCGGCATCCGGATGTCCATCAGCACCACATCGGGCTGGAGGGCGCGCACCTGGTCGAGTGCCTGCAGGCCGTCTCCGGCCTCGCCCACGACCGCGATGTCCTGCTCGGCCTCCAGAATCATCCGGAACCCGGTACGCAGCAGCGGCTGGTCGTCGACCAGTAGGACGCGGATGGCCACGGTGAGTCTCCTTCTGCTAGTCCGCGCCCATTCTGCCCTGCGGCACGTCCCCGGACGCGGCCGACCTCACCGGCAGCGGATACGGCGGGGGAGTGCCGCCGAACTCCGGGCAGTGCGCCTGATGGTCGCACCAGCCGCACAGCTTCGTCGGCCGCGGTCGCCACTCACCCGACTCCGTCGCCTCCCGGATCGCCTCCCACAGCGCGAGCAGCTTGCGCTCCACCCGCTGCAGATCGGCGAGGACCGGGTCGTACGTCAGCACGTCACCACTGCCGAGATAGACCAGCTGAAGCCGCCTCGGCACCACGTTCTTCAGCCGCCACACCACCAGCGCGTAGAACTTCATCTGGAACAGCGCGCCCTCGGCGTACTCCGGCCGCGGCGCCTTGCCCGTCTTGTAGTCGACGATCCGCACCTCACCCGTCGGCGCCACGTCGACCCGGTCGATGATCCCGCGCAGCCGCAGCCCCGACTCCAGCTCCGTCTCCACGAACAGCTCCCGCTCCACGGGCTCCAGCCGGGCCGGATCCTCCAGCGTGAACCAGCGCTCGACCAGTTGCTCCGCCTCGCCCAGCCAGCGGGTCAGCCGCTCGCCCTCGGGATCGTCGGCGAACAGCTCACCGACCTCGGGCCTGCTCTCCCGCAGCCGGTCCCACTGCCCGGGAACCAGCGACTTGGCGCGCGGCGCCGTCCGCTCGGCCGCGGGCGCGTCGAAGAGCCGCTCGAGGACCGCGTGCACCAGCGTCCCCCGCGTCGCCGCCTCGCTCGGCTTCTCCGGCAGCCGGTCGATCACCCGGAACCGGTACAGCAACGGACACTGCATGAAGTCACTGGCCCGCGACGGCGACAGCGAGCCGGGCGGCGCGGCGGGCCGCCCCGAAACCGCCGTGACCGGCTCGTCTCCCTGCGCGACGACCGCGCCCCGATCCCGCGCGGCGTCCTCGATGCTGCTGTCCATGACCACAGACCATACGGCCCGCCACTGACAGTCACCCAACCCGCACGACGCCCCGGCCAACACAGGGGGTGCCGGGGCGAAACACGCCACGACAGCCGCATACCATCGACCAGAGAAGACGCATCTAACGAGGGGACACCGTGGACGTGAGCGGCGGCAGCGGGCAGCCCCGGTCGGACAACGCCGAACCGACACGGCAGACGACCGGCGCGGAGCCCGCACCCCCAGTCCCGCAGACCCCCGGGAAACCGGCGACCACGGCGGCGCCCGAGGAGCCCGGACAGCCCGGACAGCCCGAGACGGCCGACGCACCGGACCCCGCACCCGCACCGCACACCGACGCGACCCCCGAAGACCGCGAAGACCGCGAGGCCCGCGACGACGCCCCCACCGACGCTCCCCCTGCCGCTCCCGGCGCAGGCGACGGACCGGCACCCGCGCCGTCCCCGCCCCGCATGACCAAGGGACGGCCACCGCAGCGGCCCAAGGAACCCGGCGGCGGACTGCTCATGGGGCGGCCCTTCGGCGTCCCCGTCTACGTCGCCCCCAGCTGGTTCGTCGTCGCGGCGCTGATCACCTGGGTCTTCGGCGGCCAGCTCGACCGCGTGCTCCCCGAACTCGGCGCCGCCCGCTACCTCGTCTCCCTCTTCTTCGCCATCGCCTTCTACGCCTCCGTCCTGATCCACGAACTCGCCCACACGGTCGCCGCGATCCGCTTCAACCTCCCCGTCCGCCGCATCCAGCTCCAGTTCTTCGGCGGCGTCTCGGAGATCGAGAAAGAGGCCGAGACCCCCGGCCGCGAGTTCGTGCTGGCCTTCGTCGGCCCGCTGCTCTCCCTCGTCCTCTCCGGCCTCTTCTACCTCGCCATGCAGCCCGTCGAGCCCGGCACCGTCCCCGGCGTCCTGCTGGCCGGCCTGATGGTCTCCAACCTCATCGTCGCCGCCTTCAACCTGCTGCCCGGCCTGCCCCTCGACGGCGGCCGGATGCTCCGCGCCGTCGTCTGGAAGATCACCGGCAAGCCCATGAGCGGCACCGTCGCCGCCGCCTGGGTCGGCCGCGCCCTCGCCGTCTCCGTCCTCATCGGCCTCCCGCTGCTCAACCACTGGGGCTCCTTCGGCGGCGGCACCGACGACAGCAGCGGCATGAACGCCGTCACCGACGCCCTGCTCGCCGCCATCCTCGCCGCCATCATCTGGACCGGCGCCGGCAACAGCCTCCGCATGGCCCGCCTCCGCGAACACCTCCCGGAACTGCGCGCCCGCACCCTCACCCGCCGCGCCGTCCCCGTCGAGACCGACACCCCGCTCTCCGAGGCCCTGCGCCGCGCCAACGCCGCCGGCGCCCGCGCCCTGGTCATCGTCGACGCCGACGGCAACCCGCTCTCCCTCGTCCGCGAGGCCGCGATCGTCGGCGTACCCGAACACCGCCGCCCCTGGGTCGCCGTCAGCGGCCTCGCCCAGGACCTCACCGACGGCATGCGCGTCTCCGCGGAACTCGCCGGCGAAGACCTCCTCGACGTCCTGCGCGCCACCCCCGCCACCGAATACCTGGTCGTCGAGGAGACCGGCGAGATCTACGGCGTCCTGTCAGCCGCAGACGTCGAGCGCGCCTTCGTCAGAGCAATGGCACGGCCCGCCTGAAGCGCCCCGGCTCGCAAGGTCCCGCCTCGGAAGCGCCTGTAAGGGGCGCGGGGAACTGCGCGAGCAACCACGACGCACCCGCACCGTTCCCACGACCGAAGGCGCCCTTCGTTGGTCCGAGCCGCCCGCAGGGCCCGGTAGGCTGTTCACATGTCCGAACCGACCGGTGCCGCCCGCAGGCGCGGGCCCTTCAAGGTCGGGGACCAGGTACAGCTGACCGACCCCAAGGGTCGCCACTACACGTTCACGCTCGAAGCCGGGAAGAACTTCCACACCCACAAGGGCTCCTTCCCGCACGACGAACTGATCGGCGCTCCCGAGGGCAGCGTTGTCCGCACCACCGGCAACGTCGCCTACCTCGCGCTGCGCCCCCTGCTCCCCGACTACGTCCTGTCCATGCCCCGCGGGGCCGCCGTCGTCTACCCCAAGGACGCGGGGCAGATCCTCTCCTTCGCCGACATCTTCCCCGGCGCCCGCGTCGTCGAAGCCGGCGTCGGCTCCGGATCGCTCAGCAGCTTCCTGCTGCGCGCCATCGGCGACCAGGGCATGCTGCACAGCTACGAGCGCCGCGCGGACTTCGCCGAGATCGCCCAGCAGAACGTCGAGCGCTACTTCGGCGGCCCGCACCCCGCCTGGCAGCTCACCGTCGGCGACCTCCAGGACAACCTCTCGGACACCGACGTCGACCGGGTCATCCTCGACATGCTCGCCCCCTGGGAATGCCTGGAGGCCGTCTCCAAGGCACTCGTCCCCGGCGGCATCCTGTGCTGCTACGTCGCCACCACCACCCAGCTCGCGCGGACCGTCGAGTCCATCCGCGAGATCGGCTGCTTCAACGAGCCGACCTCCTGGGAGACGATGATCCGCAACTGGCACGTGGAAGGCCTCGCCGTCCGCCCCGACCACCGGATGATCGGCCACACCGGCTTCCTGCTCACCGCCCGCCGCCTCGCCGACGGGGTCGAGCCGCCCATGCGCCGCCGCCGCCCCGCCAAGGGCGCCTACGGCGAGGACTACGACGGCCCCAACGCCGACGGCGGCGCCGGCCGCTGAGCCCGTCCCCGCAGCCGATCCAACGTACGAGTGCCGCCGCCGAGTTCCCGTGGGTCGGGGAACTCGGCGTGACCCGGCTGGAGGAGGAGC
>NZ_JBEZLP010000020.1:0-190473 GCF_040652195.1 Streptomyces sp. NPDC048278 | reverse complement strand
GGTCAGGAGATCGGGCGTATCCCGGTCGACTCGATCTACTCGCCGGTGCTCAAGGTCACGTACAAGGTCGAGGCGACCCGTGTCGAGCAGCGCACGGACTTCGACAAGCTGATCGTCGACGTCGAGACCAAGCAGGCGATGCGTCCCCGCGACGGCATGGCCTCCGCGGGCAAGACGCTGGTCGAGCTGTTCGGTCTGGCGCGTGAGCTGAACATCGACGCCGAGGGCATCGACATGGGCCCGTCCCCGACGGACTCCGCTCTCGCCGCCGATCTGGCGCTGCCGATCGAGGAGCTGGAGCTCACGGTCCGTTCCTACAACTGCCTCAAGCGTGAGGGCGTCCACTCGGTGGGCGAGCTCGTGGCGCGCTCCGAGGCGGACCTCCTGGACATCCGCAACTTCGGTGCGAAGTCCATCGACGAGGTCAAGGCGAAGCTGGCCGGGATGGGCCTGGCCCTCAAGGACAGCCCGCCCGGATTCGACCCGACCGCCGCCGTCGACGCGTTCGGCGCGGACGACAACGGGGGCACGGGCTTCATGGAGACCGAGCAGTACTGACCGAGCAGTACTGACCGAGCGGTACTGCACACCGCTGGAACCCCGTCGGCCCACCGGCGGGGTTCCAGCGGTCCGGGCCGTCAGCCCCAGGGCGTGACGAGGATCAGACGCCCCGGAACCTGGCCCGTACCCTGCCCCGGTATCAGGGTCGGTACCTGCGCCGTGGTGCTCGGCTGGCCGGCGGGCTGGTTCACCGTGCTGCTCGACCGATCGGCCGGCTGGTTCGCCGTGCTGCCCGTGCTCTGCGCGCTCCCGGTGGCCCACAGCTGGTCGACGCGCGAGCGCTCCGCGGCGTCCGGCTGGCGGTTGGTGCAGGACGGGCCGGCACCGCCGCCCGACATCAGCTCGCTGCACGGCCCGCTGTAGTCGTCCTGAAGGCCCAGCACGTGCCCGGTCTCGTGGGCGACGACGCGCACCGAGTCGTACTGCCGGCTCTGGGTGTAGTCGATGAAGATGTAGCCGCCTCCGTGGCCGTTGGTGGAGGCGTAGGACCCGCGCTGGTCGTTGCCCTCGTAGTAGGAGAAGTCGGCACCGCTCGACGCCTCCTGGAGCTTGACGTTGGACTCGGAGCTGTTCCAGATCGAGGCCGCGCTCGCTATCTGCGAGCGGAAGCTCGGTGCCCGCGAGTCGTCGTAGTAGATGGTCACGGCCTGCCCGGCGGGCTGGGCGGCGCGCTTCTCGGCGACCGACTTGAGCACGGCCTGGAAGAACGCCTTGTTGCCGGCGGCCTCCTCACCCGTCCCGTCGTACCGCGCCACGCGGTTGCCGGCGGAGGCGGACGGGGCGGCGGCCGTCCGGGCGCTCGCCGGCGCCGCCGCGCCCAGCGCGCTTGCGGCCAGGCCCAGGCCGACCGTGAGGGCGAGAGCGAGGGGTCTCGCGGACGTTCGGGACGCGTTCATGTGGGGGGCTCCTACTCACTCGGTGACGCCGAGCGCCCGGTGCGCGGTCGACTCGGCGTACACACCGGTTCCGAACTGCGGCGACGTCCTGTGGGTCGACATTCTTAGAACGGCTTCACAGGGAGCGCAAAGGGGTCCCGCCACTACGCGGCCTCGTAGGTCGCCGGAGCTCGAAAAGGCGGTGCGCGGACCTGCGGCCCGGGTACGGCGGCGGGCGGGGGAACTGGCGCGGCGTCAGAAGCCGTGCGGTACGGGGGTGGTGGGCCGGGTGGTCGGCCGGGCGGAGTTCCGGGAACCGCACCGGGCTCCACATCAGGTCCAAGACGGACAAATGCCCAAATGTCTGCCGTGCCGTGTCTACTAAGCACACCGGTGGATCGGTCGAACCCTGTGACCGAGGTCATAGAACGTGAGCTTCCGTTTATTTCCTGCTTTACCGGCCATGAGTTGCCGCCGAGCGATCGCTGTCCGCTGGTAAGAGTCGGGTAAGATCCGGCCACTTGTGCGAGGGCGGGGGCCCTCGTAGGGGAGGGAACTTCACGTGGGCAGACACGCCCTGAGACGGGGCGGGCTCACCGCTGCCATCTCCTCGCTCGCGCTCGCCGTCGTGGCAGCGTCCGTCGCCGTCCTGTCGGAGAGCGGCGGCTCCGCGGCGGCGGCCGAGGCCGGGACCGCCGCGATCACTCTGGTCGACCCGGGCTCCACCACACCGCGCACCGACCGCCCGTACGTCGCGGGCGACACCGGCTTCCTGCACCGGCAGACCGGCAGGACCGGACTGCTGTGGACCGACTACGCGACCGGCAGGACCGTGACCGTGGAGAACGCCGCCGGCGTCTACACCCCGGGCACCGGCTGCACCTCCATCGGCTCCGCGTGCCGCACCGCCTGGTACGGCGCGGACGGCGACCTGGTCGCACTGCCGACCACGGCCAACGACACCTACGCCACGCTGTGGGACCCGGCGACGGCCACCTCCGAGAAGGTGAGCTGGAGCGCCTCCGCCGAGGGCTACTACCGGGCCCTCGCGGGCGACACGATCGTCACCACCCACTCCCTGATCGACAGGGCCGACGGCGAGTGGCGCACCCGCACGGTCACCGGGGACGCGACGAACCTCACGAGTGAGGACGTGCTCGCCGCGGACTCCGCCGGAGTGTTCGTGGCGGAGCGCACCTTCGGCTCGCTCCGTTACATCGACATCGCCTCGGCCGTGAGCACCACCCTGTTCGACGAAACCGCCTACGGCGATCACTACGTGATGAGCGAGGACCGTGTCGGCTGGTACGACTCCGGCACCGCCGAGCTGCACCTGAAGTCCCGCACCGACCTCACCGCAGCCGAGCAGGTCGTCGCGCTGCCCGCCCACCCGGGCGCGCTCGACGGCGACCCGGTCCTGGTCGGCGACTGGCTGGTGCTGCCGCTGTCCTCCAGCGCGCTCGGCTCCCGGCTGCTCGCGGTCGACGTGGACGACCCCTCGGCGCAGCAGACGCTGCTGGCGAGCGCGGGCGCGTACACGGTGGCGGCGGGGGACGGCGGTGCGCTGGTCACCGGCGGCACCGACGCCACCGACTGGTGGGTGCGGCGGGTGACCCAGGATGCGGACGGCACGCCGAAGGTGGCGAAGGTCCAGCAGACCCCGGCGCTGGAGAACGCCAAGACGGGCATCGCGCTCAGCCGCGGCAGCCTGCGGGTCGCCGAGGACGACCCGGACGCCGTCGCGGACGCCACCTCCGTGCGCACCCTCACCACCGACGGCTCCGCCGTGCTCACGGCGTCCGAGGCCACGGCGAGCGGTTCGGTCTACAGGGCCCTCTGCCCGTACGAGGGCGCCACCTGCTCGGCGCTGTGGGGCAACCTCGCCGCCCGGGACGTCTACCTCGACGCGAACGGCGGCACCGACGAGGGCGAGAGCCTCGGCGACGACCGGCTGGTGGAGATCGGCGGCCACGACCTGGACTTCGGCGGCCGGGGCGGCCACATCGTCGACGTCTCCGACGACTACGCCGTCTTCGACTCCGGCGGCACCGGCCCGGCGCAGTATGTCGGCGAATTCGGCCAGGGCCAGAAGCTGAAGCGGTCCGTGCGCGCCGCCGCCCTGAACGGCTCCACCCTGTGGAGCGCCACCACCACCGCCGGGAAGCTCACCTCGTACGGCATCCCGGAGGAGAGGACGCTCAGCACCGTGACCGTCCCGGGCCTGGCCTGCGTGCCGAGCGAACTCCAGGCGGCGGGGCGCTGGGTGTACTGGGCCTGCGGGACGGACTCGGCGGGCGTGTACGACACCAAGTCCGGTACGGCCAGGGCGGTCACCCCCGGCGACGTGCTGCTCGGCGACGGGTTCACCGTCCGCCACGACCACGGCACGCACACCCTGGTCCGCACCGAGGCGGCCACCGGCACCACCCGCACCATCGCCTCCGACCTGGCCGACAAGGGCCTGTCCGTGGACCGCCGTTACCGCTGGACGGTCGACGAGTACACCGGTCTGGTCGCCTGGTTCGACGTCTACGAGCGCACCCACGTCACCACCACGGGCATCGCCCCGTCCGCCGTGACGGCCTTCGAGACCTCGGCCGGCAGCCACGTGGACCCCGGGACGCCCTTCGAGGGCGACTGGGTGCTGTCCCGCCCGGTCACCTCCTGGTCGCTCACCCTCACCTCGCTCCAGAGCGGCGCCAACGGCAGGGCCACCCGCACCCTCACCGGCGGCGCGACCCCGGCCCGGGTGGCGGCGACCTGGAACGGGAAGACGGCGGGCGGGAGTTACTTCCCCAACGGCCACTTCACCTGGACCCTGAAGGCGACCGGCCTCGGCACCGCCGCCGCGAACACCGTGACCAGCGGTGAGGGCTTCCTGCAACGCGGAGCCGCGGTGCGCCGCGACTTCGTCAGCCCCGACGGCCCGGACGGCCGCGGTGACCTGCTCACCCTGAGCTCCTCGGGCGGGCTGACCTTCCACAGCGGCACGGGGACGGGGAAGTTCGGCGACAGGTACACCGGCAGCGGCTGGCCCACGACCGTCCTGGCGGTCCCCTTCGGCGACCTCGGCGGCGACCGCTGCAACGACGTCCTCGTCCGCTACAGCAGCGGCGCGCTGCGGCTGTACAAGCCGGGCTGCGGGGCGGCGGTCAAGCCGTCGACGAAGTACACCACCCTCGGCACCAGCGGCTGGACCCAGTACAACGTGCTCACCTCGCCCGGTGACGTCAGCGGGGACGGCCGCCCGGACCTGATCGCGCGGAACGCGTCCACCGGAGCGGTCTACCTCTACAAGGGGACGAGCACCGGCAAGCTCGCGGCCCGCGTGAAGCTCTACGACAACTGGAAGACGTACAAGAAGATCCTCGGCGTCGGCGACATCACGGGTGACGGCAAGGCCGACCTCCTGGCCCAGGACAGGTCGAACAACCTCTACCGCTACAACGGCAGGGGCGACGGCACGTTCGCGGCCCGCGTCAAGGTCTTCTCGGACTGGGGCGGCTCGTACAACGCCGTCGTCGGGGTCGGCGACATCACGGGCGACGGCAGGCCGGACCTGGTCTCCCGCGACACCGGCGGCAAGGTGTGGCGCAACAACGGGGACGGCAAGGGCTCGTTCGGCGCGCGGGCGCAGATCGCGAGCGGCTGGGGCGGCTACAAGTCCCTCTCGTAGGCGGTGAGTCGGTTCCGCCGAAGGCGCCCGGGGGCTTGCTGCCTCCGGGCGCTCGTGTTCGGGTGTGCTCCGTCGGCACGGTGCGGACCACGGGCGGCCTGGTCGCCGCGTACCGTAGGGTTGTCAACCCGGACAAACTGCCCGGTAAGGAACGGATGCTCATGAAAGCCATCACCGTACGAGACCGCGACGCAGGCCTGGCAGGGCTGTCGCTGACGGAGCACCCCTACCCCCACGCGGCCGAGAACGACGTCGTCGTGCGGGTGCACGCCGCGGGCTTCACCCCCGGCGAGCTGGACTGGCCGGGCACCTGGACCGACCGCGCGGGACGGGACCGGACGCCGAGCGTGCCCGGTCACGAACTGTCCGGTGTCGTGGCGGAGTTGGGGTACGGCACCACCGGCCTGAGCGTCGGTCAGCGGGTGTTCGGGCTGGCCGACTGGACCCGCGACGGATCGCTCGCCGAGTACACCGCGGTGGAGGCCCGCAACCTCGCGCCACTGCCGGCGGACATCGACCACGTCACGGCCGCCGCGCTGCCGATCTCCGGCCTGACCGCCTGGCAGGGCCTGTTCGACCACGGCCGGCTGGCCACCGGGCAGACCGTCCTGGTCCACGGGGCCACGGGCGGGGTCGGCTCGATCGCCGTGCAACTCGCCCGCGAGGCCGGCGCCCGGGTGATCGGCACCGGCCGGACCGCCGACCGGGAGCGGGCGCTCGCCCTGGGCGTCGACGTCTTCCTGGACCTCCAGAGCGAGAACCTGGCGGACGCCGGCGAGGTCGACGTCGTTCTCGACGTGATCGGCGGCGACGTCCTCGACCGCTCGGCGGCCCTGGTCCGGGCCGGCGGCACGCTCGTCACCATCGCCGTGCCGCCCAAGGTCCGGCCCGGGGACGGGCGCGCGGTCTTCTTCGTCGTCGAACCCGACCGGGCCCGCCTCGCCGACCTGGCCGCCCGGGTGCGGGACGGCAGGCTCAAGCCGGTCGTCGGCGCCGTACGGCCGCTCGCCGAAGCCCCCGCGGCGTTCGGCCCGGGCCCGCGGACCCCGGGCAAGACGATCATCCGCGTCGTCGAGGACTGAAGCCCCCGCCCGTGCAACAGGCCTTCGACGAGGCCGCCGCCGTCCGCGGCTGACACCTCGGCAGCGCGGGCGCGGCGAGGGCGTGGTCGCGGCCGGGACCGGGTCGGGGATCCGGCGCCGCGCGGCGCCACCCGGGCCGGCCCCGTGGAGCACCCGGCCGGACGGGAGCACGTGCCGCACGCGAGCAACTACGGGCTCGGTCGGCGGACTTCACCGGCGGAGTACGCGACCGTCGGCGCGCCGTGGACCTCGGGCGCCGAGGACCGACCCGGCGGCAGGCCCTACTGTGATCCCCGTGAGGCAGGCAGGCGCTGGGAGGGATGATCGGCGATGACGCCCCTGAACACCGGGGACCCGGAGTCCATAGGCGGCTACACCCTGCTCGGCCGGCTCGGCGCGGGCGGCATGGGGGTCGTCTATCTGGGGGTCTCCGCCTCGGGACGGCAGGTCGCGGTCAAACTCGTGCGCGGGGCGTACGCGCAGGAGGAGGAGTTCCGGACGCGCTTCCGGCAGGAGATCGCGGCGGCCCGCAGAGTCAGCGGCGCCTTCACCGCGCCGGTCGTGGACGCCGACCCGGACGCCGACCGGCCGTGGATGGCGACGCTCTACGTACCGGGCCTCAACCTCGCCGAAGTCGTCGAGAGGGACGGCCCGTTGAGTCCGCGGGACCTGCGCGCGCTGGGACTGGGGCTCGCCGAGGCGCTGCGCGACATCCACCGGGCGGGCCTGGTCCACCGCGACCTCAAACCGCGCAACGTCCTGATGACCGACGACGGGCCGCGCGTCATCGACTTCGGCATATCGCGCGCGGCCGACAACCAGAGCCTCACCACGACCGGGCGGATGATCGGCACCCCGCCCTTCATGTCGCCGGAGCAACTGGCCGCTCCCCGGGACGTCACCCCGGCCTCGGACGTCTTCTCGCTGGGGTCGCTGCTGGTCTTCGCGGCCGTCGGCACGGGACCGTTCGACGCCGACAGCCCCTACATCACCGGCTATCAGGTGGTGCACGGGACCCCGGCCCTCGACGGGGTGCCCGAGGCGTTCCTCGACATCGTCGAGCGCTGCCTGGACAAGGACCCCGGCGCACGGCCGGAACTGACGGAGATACACCGCCTGCTCCGGGCGCTGCCGGAGTCCGGCGCCGTCGCGTCCCCGGCGGCCGGGCGGCCCGCGAAGCCCCGGAGCACGGCCCCCACGTCAGCGGGCGCCAGGACAGGCACAGGCACCGGCACCGGCACCGGTACGGGTGTCACTTCCACCGCCACCGCTGCTCCCACCGCCACCGGCAGGCGGCGCCGGGCCCGGATGCTGCTCACCGGCCTCGGCGCGGTGCTGGCGGTCGCCCTGCTGGGTGCCGGAGTGGCCGACTTCGTGTCGGGCCCGGCCTCCTCCGCCGCCTCCGGGCCCGCCACGGCCACCGCCACCGCCCGTACCGCCGCACTGCCCGAGGGCTGGCGGCCCTGGCAGCAGGCACTGCGGTACGACGTGCGGGGCATCCCCCTCGACTACGGCACCCCCGGCTGCGTGGCGGCGGGCAGCGCCCTGTTCTGCGGCGGTACGGGCTTCACGGCCGCCAGGATCGACGCGTCCTCCGGCCGCACCCTGTGGCGGGCCGGGACCCGCCCCCAGGGGGTGCGGCCGATCGGCGTCCGCGACGGGCTGGTCTACATGTACGAGGACCCGGACGACACCGTCAGGCGCGTGGTCGCCCTCGACGCGGGCACCGGGCACCGGCGCTGGCAGCGCGACATCAGCAAGTCCGAGGACGCGGTCCTGTACGACGGCGGGCTGCTGACCCTGTCTCCCGACGCCGCGTCGTTCGTGGCCTACGGGACGTCCGGCAAGGAGCTGTGGCGGGCGCCCTCGCTCGACGAGTACTGCACCCCGTCGGTGCTGGGCGGCGCCCCCTACGCCCTGTGCACGCAGGGCACCGAGGCGGGCCAGGCCCCGGTCGAGCTGATGCGGCTCGGACCCGGCAGCCTGAGCGGGACCGCCACCCTGCCCAAGAAGTCGGAGACGCTCGGCGCCGTCGGCGGGCAACCCCTGTTCCTCGCCCCGCAGACCGCGAAGGACGTGTACGAAGCCGGGTACGAACGGCCGTACAACGCGCTGCTGCGGGTGGCCCCGGACACCGGGAAGATCACCCGGATGCCGCTGGCCCGTCCGCTGACCGGCGCGGCCACCCTGGTGGACGGTGTCGTCTACTTCGTCCGGTCCGACGGGTCGGTCACCGCGGTGTCGGCGGACAGCGGCAGGGAACTCTGGCGGAAGGTGACGGACGTGGAGAGCCTCTCCGCGCCCGCGGTGTCCGCGACGTACGGGCGGGTCTACTTCGCCAACCGGTTCGGGCGCCTGCTGGCCCTGGACAGCCGCACCGGGGCGGAGGTCTGGCGCACCTCCGCACTCGACGATCCCGGCGACAAGACGCAGAGCTACCCGCCCCAGGTACTGCTCGTCAGGGACGCGATCGTCGCGACGGCCGGCGACACGGCCTTCTCCCGAAGCCCGGACGGCCCCGGCTGACCGCCTCATGAACGAGGAGACGGCGGGTAGGCGCATGCGTACGACGGCGAGAGCCTGTGTCGGACGACGAGGACGCCCAAGGAAAGAGTTCTCTATGGTCACCCCGCTGAGGAACCGGGCTTCGGACGGAGAGGAACCCGGGACGCCGCTGCGCTACCGCGCCACCTGGGACACCGCGGACACCCCGATCGCAGCCGCCCGGGCCGCCGTACGCGCGCTGCTGGCCCGGGCCGGGCATCCCCCCGACCACCGGCCGAGTCAGGACGCCCAGCTCGTCGTCAGCGAGCTGGTCACCAACGCGGTACGCCACGCACCCGGGCCGGTCGGTCTGGCCCTGGAGGTGTCGGCCGACGCCGGCCTGCTGCGCATCGCGGTGAGCGACAGTTCGCCCCGGCCGCCCGTACTGCCCGCGCACGACCCCCGCCGCGTCGGCGGACACGGCCTGCACCTGGTCACCCGGCTGTGCGGCCGGCTGCACACCGTCGAGGCCGCGCGGGAGACCGGCAAGCAGGTCGTCGCGCACCTCCGCCTGCGCGGGCCCGCCGCCCCCTAGACACCGGCGGGCGACCCGGCCCGCTCACCCGGTGGTGTGAACTTCTCCCCGTGCGCCCACGGCCGCCAACTGAGCAGCGGTTTCGGGGCGTTGCGTCCGGCCTAGACTCCGGGCCCATGTCGCTCTGGCTGCTCAACCACTTCAGCACCTTCACGCTGGCCGTCGTCACCGTCGGCGGCACCGTTCTCGTGGCCGTCGCCGGCAGCGTGCTGCTGCGGCGCAGGTACCCGTCGCTGGCCGGCGGGGAGCACAACGACATGGTGGGGGTGACGCTGGGGATGTTCGGCGCCATCTACGGGATCATCCTCGCCTTCGTGATCGTCACGCTGTGGACGCAGCTGGAGGAGACCCAGACCATCGTCGCCGCCGAGGCCACCGACGCGGCGCTGATCACCCGGGACGCCGCCGCCTTCCCGGCGGCGGTGCGGGCCGGCGTCGACTCGGCCATGAGCGGCTACGTGCACGCGGTCGTCGAGGACCAGTGGCCGCGGATGCGCGCGGGACACCCCAGCTACGGGGCCACGGAGACCCATCTCCAGGCCGCCTTCCACGTGTTGCAGACGTACGACCCGAAGACCGAGCAGGAGCAGGTCTTCTACGAGCAGACCGTCGGCCACCTCGACGACGTCGCCTCCCAGCGGCGCGCCCGCATCACCATGGCCCGGCAGGAACTTCCCCCGCTGCTCCAGGTCCTGGCCGTCGGCGGCGCCCTCGTCCTGGTCCCGCTCACGTTCCTGTTCGGGATGCGCAAACTGCGGGTCCAGATCCTGTTCGTCGCGTCGGTCGCCGGGCTCGTCGGCTTCAGCCTGCTGCTGGTCTTCGTCCTGGACCGCCCCTTCTCCGGCGACCTGAGCGTCAGCCCGGCCCCGTACCGGGAAGGGGCCCTCGCCCAGTACTGGCCGGCGTCGCAGCGCTGAGCGCGCGGGCATACGCTGATCCGGGGGCATTCGGGTGAATCGCACACCGGAAGGGGCGCCCCGATGGACGACTACCCGCTGATCGAGAACCACGGGCTGATCGGCGACCTGCAGACCGCGGCGCTGGTCACCACGGACGGGGCGGTCGACTGGTTCTGCTCCCCGCGGTTCGACTCGCCGAGTGTGTTCGGGGCACTGCTGGACAAGGACAAGGGCGGCCACTGCACGGTCCGGCCGGCGCACCCGACCTATTCGACCAAGCAGTTGTACCTGCCGGACACGGCGATCCTGGTGACCCGGTTCATGACCGAGGCGGGCGCCGGCGAGGTGGTCGACCTCATGCCCGTGACCGGCACGACGGTCACGGACCGGCACCGGCTGGTCCGCCTGGTCCGCTGTGTGCGCGGCACCATGACCTTCGTCGTGGAGATCGCCCCGCGGTTCGACTACGGGCGCATGAAGCACCAGTTGCACATCACCCAGCACGGAGCGGTCTTCGCCGCGGAGGACGGTACGGAACTCACCGTGCACCCCGTCCGGGAGCCGGAGGACCGGCGGCTCGCGGACGTGCTGACGTACCGGGACGCCGACCTCCAGGTCACGCTCACCCTGGAAGCCGGTGAGCAGCGCGGGCTGATCCTGGAGACGGGTGCCGAGGGACCGCCCAGGGAGATCCGGCGAGCCGAACGCGAACAGCTCTTCGACGAGACGGCGGGGTTCTGGCAGTCCTGGATGGCGCAGTCCACCTACACCGGGCGCTGGCGGGAGGTGGTGGAGCGGTCCGCGATCACGCTGAAGCTCATGACCTTCGCCCCGAGCGGCGCGGTGGTGGCCGCCCCCACGGCGGCGCTCCCGGAGCAGCTGGGCGGCGAGCGCAACTGGGACTACCGCTTCACCTGGATCCGGGACGCCTCCTTCTCCGTGTACGCCCTGCTGGGACTGGGTTTCACGGAGGAGGCCAGGGCGTTCATCAGCTGGCTGGGCGACCGGGTCAGGGAGGGGGCGGGCGGCGACCGGAGCACGGGCCCGCTCGACATCATGTACAAGGTCGACGGATCCTCCGAGCTGAGCGAGCAGATCCTCGGTCACTGGGAGGGCTACGCGGGCTCCGCCCCGGTCCGGATCGGCAACGGTGCCGCCACCCAGCTCCAGCTGGACATCTACGGCGAGGCCCTGGACAGCATCTACTTCGCGCACCGGCACGGCTTCACGGTCGGGCACCGGGGCTGGACCTCGCTGCGGACGGACCTGGACTGGCTGGCCGACCACTGGGACCAGGCCGAGGAGGGCATCTGGGAGACCCGCGGAGGCCGCCAGGACTTCACGTACGGCCGGGTGATGTCGTGGGTGGCGTTCGACCGGGCGCTGCGCCTCGCCGAGTCCAAGGGGTGGCCGGCGGCGGCCGGCCGCTGGCAGGCCGCGCGGGACGCCGTCTACGAGCAGGTCATGGCCAGGGGCTGGAGCGAGGACCGGCAGGCCTTCGTCCAGCGCTACGGCAGCGAGGTCCTGGACTCCTCGCTGCTGCGGATGGCGACGGTCGGGTTCCTGACCCCCGAGGACCCGATGTGGTCGGCCACCCTGGACGCCATGGAGGAGGAACTGGTCAGCGACAGCCTGGTCTACCGGTACGACCCGGAGGCCTCGCCCGACGGCCTGCGCGGCTCGGAGGGCACCTTCTCGCTCTGCACGTTCATGTACGTCGACGCCCTGGCGCGCGCGGGCCGGACCGACCGGGCCCGGCTGGTCTTCGAGAAGATGATGGGGTACGCCAACCACCTGGGCCTGTACTCCGAGGAGATCGACCCCACGGGCCGCCAACTCGGCAACTTCCCGCAGGCGTTCACCCATCTCGCCCTCATCGACTCGGCCCTCACCCTCGACCGGGCTCTCGACGCCCGCCGCTCCGGACCCGTCCGGCACGCCTAGGCGCTCCGGGGCCGCGCGCACCGCGCTTCCCGGGGTGCGGGCGATGTGTGCGCGGCATACGCTGATCGGGTGAAATGGCGGGATACCGGGGCGGTCTGGGCGACACCGTTCGCCGTTGTGTGACGACCGCTCACTCCCGCTTTTCTCTCGCGTTCTCTCTCGCGATCACCAGATACCTCCTGCGGAGGCCCGGCGGGTCCGGTGTGCCGCCTCCGCAGCCTGCAGCCCCTGTGGAGGCCGGGATGCGAGTCGTCGTTGATCTTTCCCGATGCGAAGGGTATGCGCAGTGCGCGTTTCTGGCCCCGGACGCGTTCCGGATGCACGGCGAGGAAGCGCTGATGTACGACCCGACCCCCGACGACGCCCAGCGCGACCGGGTGCTGCGGGCCGCGGCGGCCTGCCCCGTGCAGGCGACCAGGATCGCCTGCCCCGTGCAGGCGATCCTGGTCGACCGGCTGGAGGGGCGGCCGGAGCGGCGGGACGCACCGTTGGAGGCGTCGAGGTCATGACCAGCGCCGACAACCTGCGTGCGTTCAAGCGCGACGGCCGCATCGTGATCGTCGGCGCGTCGCTGGCGGGGCTGCGGGCCGCGGAGTCCCTGCGCGACGAGGGGTTCACCGGGTCGCTGACGATGATCGGCGACGAGCTGGGCGAGCCCTACGACCGTCCCCCCTTGTCCAAGCAGGTCCTGACCGGGTGGGTGCCGGCCGACGGCACCACGCTGCCGCGCCGCCGCGAGATCGACGCGGAGTGGCTGCTGGGCGTGCCCGCCACCGGTCTCGACCTGGCCACCGACCACGTGCGGCTCGCCGACGGACGCGAGATCCCCTTCGACCGGGTGCTGATCTCCACCGGGGTGCGGGCCCGGCCCTGGTTCGTCGAGTCCGAGGCGGAGCTGGACGGGGTGTTCGTCGTCCGCACCCGCGAGCACGCCGAAGGACTGCAGCGGGCCCTGGCCGCCGGGCCCTCCCGGGTGCTGGTCATCGGCGCGGGATTCACCGGCTCCGAGATCGCCTCCATCTGCCGGGAACGGGACATCCCGGTGACCGTCGCCGAACTCGCGCCGTACCCGCTGGTCGGGGCGCTCGGTGCGATGGTCGGCGAGGTGGCGGCGGAGATGCAGCGCGCCCACGGCGTCGACCTGCGGTGCGGGGTCAAGGTCACGCAGCTGGAGGGCGACGCCCAGGGGCGGCTGCGCCGGGCCCACTTCGACGACGGCAGCACGATCGACGCCGACGTGGCCGTGGTCGCGCTCGGCGGCATCCGCAACACCGAGTGGCTGCAGGGCTCCGGCCTTGCGGCGGGGGTCTGGGGCGTCGCCTGCGACACGGGCTGCCGGGCCATGGACCTCAACGGGCTGATCACCGACGACGTCTTCGTCGCCGGGGACGTGGCCCGCTGCCCGAACCCGGTCTACGAGTACCGGCTCATCTCGCTGGAGCACTGGGCCAACGCCGTGGAGCAGGCCGAGGTCGCCGCCCACAACATGGTCCACGGCCAGGCGGAACGCTGGCCCCACCTGTCCATCCCGCGGTTCTGGTCGATCCAGTTCGGCGTCAACATCAAGTCCGTCGGCGTGCCGACCTTCGCCGACGAGGTGGTCGTCACCCAGGGGTCGGTGTCCGACCACCGCTTCGTCGCCGCGTACGGCTACCAGGGCCGGGTCACCGCGGCGGTCACCTTCAACAACGCGAAGTGGCTGGACCACTACCGGCGTCTCATCGAGACGGCCGCGCCCTTCCCGCCGCCCTGCCCCACGCCGGGCCAGCCCGTCGACACGAAACCGGTGCCCGTCGACTTCCCCGGCCCCACCCTGCTCGCCCAGGGCGCCACCGTGGTCGTCACCGGGCACGACCCGAGCGAGCGCCGCGTGACGGCCGCGCACCAGCACCACCGTTAGGCCCACCGGCAGGAGTCCACCGTCAGGCGGAAAGGACAGCGAGATGACCACGACCGAGGCGCCCGACACACTGCGCCGGATCCTCGACTACTCCTCCCGGGCCGACCCGTACCCGCTCTACGCCGAGCTGCGCCGGACGCCGGTGGCCCGGCAGGACGACGGCAGCTACGTCATCAGCACGTACCGCGAGCTGGAGGAGATCCTGCACAACCCGCACCTCAGCTCCGACGTCCGCAACCTGGCGCACCCGATGCCCTCGGCCGAGGGCACGACCACGCCCGCGTTCATCAACATGGACCCGCCCGAGCACGACCGCCTGCGGCGGATGGCGATGCGCCACTTCGGCCCGCCGCACACCCCGGGGCTGGTGACCGGCCTGGAACCCGCCCTGGCCGACACCGTCGGCGGGCTGATCGACGACGTCGCGGGCAAGGAGCGGATCGACATCGTCGACGACCTCGCCTACCCGTTCCCCGTCACGGTGATCTGCCACCTGCTCGGCGTGCCCCGCGAGGACGAACCGCGGTTCCGGGTGTGGGTCGACGGCATCATCAACGCGATCGACTACGACCCCAGGACCGACCCGCAGGAGAAACTCGACAACGGCGTGCGGGCCCGCCAGGACCTGCGCGAGTACCTCGGCGGACTGGTGGAACAACGCCACGGCCGCCCGAGCGACGACCTGCTGTCCCGGCTGGCCAACGACGACGGGCCGGACGGGCGGATGACCGACGAGGAGATCATCAGCACCGCCAACCTGCTGCTGATCGCCGGCCACGAGACCACCGTCAACCTCATCACCAACGGCATGCTGACCCTGCTGCGCCACCCGCAGCTGCTGCAACGGCTGCGTGCCGAACCGGACCTGGTCGTGCCGCTGGTCGAGGAACTCCTGCGCTACGAACCGCCGGTGCACATCATCCCGTGGCGGGCGGCGTACAGCGACATCACCGTCGGCGACACCGTCATCCCCAGGGGCTCGCAGATCATGCTGATGCTGGCCTCGGGCAGCCGCGACCCCGACCGCTTCCACGACCCGGACCGCTTCGACCCCGACCGGCGGGACAACCAGCACCTCGGCTTCGGCAGCGGCATCCACCTCTGCTTCGGCGGCCCCCTGGCCCGCCGCGAGGCCCAGATCGCCCTGACCGAGCTGACCCGCCGCCTCGACACCCCCACCCTGGTCGCCGACCCGCCGCCGTACCGGCGCAGCCCCGTCCTGCGCGGGCCGATCCATCTCCAGGTCGAGCAGCACGGCGGTTAGCGCGCCGAGCGCGCCTCAGCGTCCCGTGGGCCCGGGCTCCGGCTCCCTGTCGATGCGGTAGCCGGTGCCGGGGACGGTGGTGATGATCCAGGGCTCGCCGAGTCGTTTGCGCAGTGCCGAGACGGTGATGCGTACGGCGTTGGTGAACGGGTCGGCGTTGGCGTCCCACGCGCGCTCCAGGAGTTCCTCGGCGCTGACGACACCGCCTTCGGCGCCGACGAGGACTTCGAGCACGGCGAACTGCTTCCTGGTCAGCGCGACGTACTGCCCGTCCCGGTAGACCTCCCGGCGGAACGGGTCCAGCCGCAGCCCCGCGATCTCCCGCACCGGCGGCCTGCTGTGGCCGCGTCTGCGGTCCAGGGCGCGCAGCCTGAGCACGAGTTCCTGGAGCTCGAAGGGTTTCGTGAGGTAGTCGTCGGCGCCGAGTTCGAAGCCGGACGCCTTGTCGTCGAGGCGGTCGGCCGCGGTGAGCATGAGGATCGGCATGCCGCTGCCGGAGGCGACGATGCGCCGGGCGACCTCGTCCCCCGACGGCCCGGGGATGTCGCGGTCCAGGACGGCGATGTCGTAGCCGTTGACGCCCAGCAGCTCCAGCGCCGTACCGCCGTCCCCCGCGATGTCGGCGGCGATCGCCTCCAGGCGCAGGCCGTCGCGGATGGCCTCCGCCAGATAGGGCTCGTCCTCGACGATCAGCACACGCATGCCTTCGAGGCTACGAGCCGGCACCTATGGCCGGCGTATCGAAATCCGCAGACGCGCCGCCGACCGCCTCCGGAATGACCTGACGGCTTCGGGGAACCCGGAACACCGACAGAGGCCACAGAGGTCATGGAACGCACAGGGAGGCACCGTCATGATCGCTCTCGGAATCATCCTGCTAGTCGTCGGATTCCTCACGGGCATATCGATCCTGTGGACGCTGGGCATCATCCTGCTCGTCGTCGGGGCCGTCTTCTGGATCATGGGATCCATGGGCCACGCAGTCGCCGGCCGGCGTCATTATTGGTGAGGTCGGTAACGGCGGGTTCCGTCAGGAGGTGAGGACGGAGATGCCGTCTCCGAGCAGTTTCAGCCCGAGGACGAAGAACAGGACCGCCATGACGGCGACGTTGTGCTGAGCCGCCCAGTCCTTCCAGTTGCCCAGTGTGGTCCTGGCGCGCTCGCCCCCGAGCAGGAAGACGCCCAGGGGGACCAGCAGGCCGAGGGTGGCGATCACGACGAAGACCGCCAGCGCCCCGACCTGCTGCGCCACCGGCAGTCCGGCCGAGCCGATCGCGGCGCCCGCGGCGATGGTCAGCGGGGCGTTCTTCGCATTGAGCGCGGCCAGGGCCACCCCCAGCGCGAAGACCTTGGCCGGGGTGAGGCGGTCGATCGCGCTCATCCACTTCGGCAGCCGCGCCTCCGCGGGATCCCGCGGACGCCGGTGCCACAGCCGGGCGCCGAAGGCGACGAGGAACAGGCCCAGGGCGAGCTTCAGGGCTCCCACCCAGGTGGCCGGGTGGTTGTGCGCGGAGGCGTGCGCGGGGGAGGCGATCGCCAGCATGACCGCGCCCAGCACCGCGAGCCCGAGGATCCACCCGACCGTGAACAGGACGCCGTTGAAGCGGCCCCGGGGCGTGGCGAGGATCAGGATGACGGCGATGATCGGGAGCGGGCTGACCGCGACGGCCGCCGCGAAACCCAGTACGTCACCGAGAACTGCACCCATGGTCGCCTCCGACGCCGTCGGCACGCCCGCCCCTTCCGTCGCCGCTCTCGCTGCTCTCGGTTCCATCCTCCTGCGCGCGGCCGGATCTGTCCTCGGGAGCCCGCAGGTGCCCGGGACCCGCTTCGTGAAGGTCAGCTCCGGGGGCCGTCGCAGAGTTCGAGGATCCTGACGAACGGCCTGCGGAGCACCACGGCCCGCGGCTCCCTGTCCTGCGCGGCGTACCGGGCGAGACCGGCGCGGGCCGCGTCGGCGTCGGCGCGCGGGTCCCGGCCCGCGAGGATCGCCGCCAGGGCGCGCCCGGTGGCCTCGGCGACCGGGAGGAGCGCGGTCCGGGCCCGGGAGAGCGCCGGGACGGGCCCGTCCCGCACGCTGAGGAACTCGGCCTCCGTGGCCAGGGCGAGCAGCTGGGGCACCGCCCGGAGGGCGAGGTCGATCCGGTTGCCCAGCTCGGTCACCTCGGCGCGGTGGCGCCGCCGCAGCGGGTTGAACCGCATGGCCTTCTCCGCCTCCCGGGCCTCGGCCCCGTAGCCGCGCAGCCGGTCCGCCGCCGTCTGCGCCGCCGCCCGGTTCGCGCGGGCCGCGTCCGGTGACCCGATCGCGCGCGTGCCGCGCAGGAGGCCCTCCGCGAGACCGTCCGCGCACTTCCGGGCCAGCGCCGCCACCTCCCTGCGGGGGTCCCGTGGCCAGAGGACCGGGGCGAGGACGGCGGTGACGGCACCGCCCAGCGCGTTCTCCCACAGCCGGGCGACGCCGTACGACTCCGGCGCGGGGTTGGCGAAGACCAGCAGCGAGGTCACCGCGACCTGCACGTTCAGCGTCGTCCCCGAGCTGATCACGGTCCCGCAGAGCAGGGCCAGCCCGATCACGACGGCGAGGACGAGCGTGCTCGGCCGGAAGAGGCCGACCACGGTGACGCCCAGGGCCACCCCGGCCAGCACGCCGAGGATCCGCAGCAGCAGCGCCGTCAGGGAGGCGGCGGAGTCACCCCGCAGGCACAGCAGCGGAACGATGGCGGCGAACACCGGCGGCTGGTCGGCGCCGGCCCACAGAGCCGTCTGCCAGCAGAGCACCGCGATCACCAGGATCCGGGCCGCCGTCGGCCCCTGCACCCGGAGCCGGTGGCCCGCCCGGGCCCACGGGGAAACGCCCGTCACCCGCCCACCTTAGGCACAGGTCACACCCCGCCGCTCTCCGGTGACACTCCGTGATGCCGGGGCGCCGGGGTGCCGGGGGCGCCGGTTCAGTCGCGGGTGGGGGCCGGTGCGATCGGCTCAAGGAGCCGTCGAGGGGTGTTGATCGCGTCGGAGACGGGGTCGCCGGCGCCGCCTGCGGGCCGGTGGCCGGGGCCGGGCTCGCTCCGGATCTCCGGGACCGGGACGGCCGAACCGCACTCCCGGCAGCGCCCGTCGGGGTCGAGGAGGCCGCCGTCCAGGTCGTGCCGGAGGAGGCGCTTGACCCCGTTCGGGGAGTAGAAGGCCTCGCCCCAGTTCATCAGGGCGTGCACGGCCGGCCACAGCGCGACGCCCTTGTCCGTCAGCCGGTACTCGACACCGGCGGCCCCGTCGCTCTCGCGGCTGAGCACGCCTTCCTGGACCAGCGACTTCAGCCGGCTGGTCAGGACGGCCCGCGGGATCCCGAGCTGGGTGGCGAAGTCGCCGAACCTCCGCACCCCGTAGAACGCGTCGCGGACGATCAGGAGCGTCCACCGCTCGCCCACGACCTCCAGCGTGCGCGCGAGGGGACAGTTCCCGTCCGCGTAGGTGTTGGGGAGGGTCATGCCCGCCATGCTACCAGCGGCGGTTCACTCACTGAACTGGCGGTGCTACGGTGTTCACCAGGAGCAGTTCAGTCACTGAACCGGTCGGCCGGGGTGTGCCGACCGTGAGGGGAGTACCGCATGTACCAGTTCCTCGTTTCCTTCACCGTCCGGCCGGACCGCCGCGACGACTTCGTCCGGGCGGCCCGCAGGACCGCCCGCGACTCCCTTGCGAACGAGCCCGGCTCCCACCGGTTCGAGGTCGTCGCCGACGAGGAGAACCCGGACGTCTTCTACCTCAACGAGGTCTACGCGGACGCCGACGCGTTCCACGCACACGCCGCCGGCCCCTACTTCGCCGCGTTCTTCGCCGAGGCCGGCGCGTACGCCGAGGGCCCGACCTGGCTCATGAGGGGCAACGTCGTCGGCGACAGGGCCGCCGCCTGAGCCGCCGCCCACACGGCTGCCGTCCATCGCCGTCTGCCCATCGCCGTCTGCCCATCGGCATCTGTCCAACGGCATCTGTCCAACGACATCTGTTCAAAAAACGAGGTGCATCATGTCGTCCGTGCTCATCACCGGTGCGTCCCGAGGCATCGGGCGGGCCATCGCCGTGGAGCTGGCGGGCCGGGGCCACCGGGTGGTCGCCACCGCACGCCGGCCGGAGACCCTGGCCGACCTCCCCGTCGACCGGCGGCTGCGCCTCGACGTCACCGACCAGGAGAGCGTCGACCAGGCCGTCCGGGCCGCCGGCGAGATCGACGTCCTGGTCAGCAACGCAGGGGCCACCGTCCGCGCGCCTCTGGAGAGCGTCCCGCTCGCGGAGGTCGAGCGGCTCTTCCAGCTCAACACCCTGGGTGCGCTGCGGGTCGCCCAGGCCGTGCTCCCCGCCATGCGGGAGCGGGGGGCGGGCCGTCTCGTCTTCGTCTCCAGCGTCCAGGGGCGCCTGGTGCTGCCCCTGATCGGCCCCTACGGCGCCAGCAAGTGGGCGTTGGAGGCGCTCGCCGAGACGCTCGCCCTGGAGACGCGCCACTTCGGGGTCGGAGTGAGCGTCGTACAGCCCGGCGCGGTCTCCTCGGGCGGCGCAGAACGCGCCAGGGTGTTCCTGAAGGAGGACGATCCCTACGCCCCGCTCCACGCGGCGCTGCCCGCGCTCCGGGGCGAACTCGTCACCCCGCAGGACGTGGCCGCCACGGTGGCCGACACGATCGAACGCCCCGACCCCCCGCTGCGTGTCCCGGCCGGCGCACCCGCCGAGCGGATCCTGCGGGCTCGCAAGGCGGCACCGGAGGACGCGCCCTTCCTGGCGGCCGAGATCGGCTGGTAGCCGTCCGGGTGTCCGGCCGTCCGTGTCCGGGTGTTCCGTCCCCGCTAGCCGCGGCGGCGGACCGCCGCGGCCCGTGGCAGGTCGCCGGTGCCGCCCAGGACGACGACCTGGAAGGCGGCGCGGAGATAGGCGGTCACGAAGCGGGAGATCCTGCGGGTGCCGAGCATGGCGGGTCACCTTCCTGCCGGGGGAGTTCCGAGGGCCGGTGCTGTGAACGGGGGCCGGTGCGTCACCAGTTGACGGCGTCGTCCATCGACTGCTGCCAGTACGTGACCTTGAGCGAGTCGTCGACGTAGACGCCCTTCGCGGGCAGCGACGGGTGGGCGCCCTTGCCGACGCTCTCGTTGCCGGAGCGGCCGTGGAAGTAGACGTCCAGGGAGTTCACGGTGTGGCCGTTGGTGCCGCTGCCGTCGGTGGCGGAGAGGCTGACCGAGGCGTAGCCGGACTCGCCCGGCGCGAGCGTGACCACGGCCTGCGGCTGCGAGTCCTCGATGACCGGGGGCACCGACTGGGCCTCGCCGAAGCGGACGGCCGGGTAGGAGTACAGGTAGCAGGTCCTGCTGCCGGTGTTGGTCACCGTGAGGAGCATGTGGTTCACGGGGCGGTTCAGCGGGGCCGCGACCGTCTTGGTGTTGGAGCCCTCGCAGGTGACCGGCCGGCCGGTCGAGGCGGGCGCCTTCGCGGCGGGGGTACCCGCGTTCGACTTCGACGTGCCGGTGCCGGTGCCGCTGCCGGCCGCGGCCTGAGGCGCGGAGGTGGCGGCGGAGCCGGAGCCGGAGCCCGTGGACGCGGTGGCGGCCGGAGCGGGGGACGAGGTGTGCGCGGTGGGGGTGCTGGCCGCGACGCTCTCGGCGTGCACGCCCGTGCCGTCGGTGCAGGCCGTCAGGGACAGCGCGGCGAGTACGACGGTCGTGGCGGCGCCGGCGAGACGGATGCGGGAGGTGCGGAGGCTGGACATGTGGACGTGCCCCTTCGGAGTTCGGGTGGCGGTGGTGATTGGATGACCGAAGCCTGCGAGGCGATCTGTCCCAACCGCCAGCCACGACGGGCAGTTGGGGACGCTGGAACGCGGAAACGGGCTCTGAACAGGGCGAATACGGTGGCCCTGGAACGCGGGACTGGGACGCGAGGGGATGGGGGAACGGGTGTCAGGGGCGACAGGGGCCGACGCGACGGAGGCGTTCGCGCTGCTGCTGCGGGAGCTCAAGGACCGTTCGGGGCTCAGCTACGGGGTGCTCGCCAAGCGGATGCACATGAGCACGTCGACGCTGCACCGCTACTGCAACGGCACGGCGGTGCCCGTCGAGTACGCGCCGGTGGAGCGCCTCGCCCGGGTCTGCCGGGCGACGCCCGAGGAGCTGGTGGAGCTGCACCGGCGCTGGATCCTGGCGGACGCGGCACGGGGGAGCAGGACGGACCAGGCCGCGGCGCCGGGTGCGCCGCGGAAGGCCGACGCGTCACCCGGGCGCGGCACCGCGGGCGCGCCGGTGGACGCGGGCTCCGGCACGTCGTCCGGAACCCGCGCCGCCGGTGAGCCGGCCGTCGCGGGCACGGACACCGGCGCGGACACAGACGCAGACAGAGGCACCGGTGCCGAAGCCGTCGCATCACCGGGAGTCGGCGACGGTGACCGCGTCGGCGACCGCGACCGCGACGAGCCGGTCGTCGTCGACCTGCCGCGAGGGCCCGCGGCGGCGCCGCGCCGGCGCCGTACCGTGCTGATCGCCGCCGTCGCGGCGGCGGCCGTGCTGGGGGCCGTGGTGTTCGCCGTGCGTCCGTCGCTCGGCGGCGGCCACGACGGCGCGGGCGACCAGCGGGCGGCCGGGGACAGCGCCGCCCTCACCGGCGCCCCGGAGACCCCGCAGAAGTCCCCCTCCGCGTCCCCGAGCGCGACCGGACGCAAGCCCTCGGCGTCGTCCTCCGCCAGCTCCACCGCGTCCCCGGAGACAGCGGCGGGCGGTGCGGCGGACGACGGCAAGCAGGGCGGCGCGGCCCAGGGCGCCGACGGCACCACCACCGGCACCGCCGTGCCGCTCACCGTCAACACGCGGCCCTACGTTTACGACGACCCGTGCAGCCAGCACTTCCTCGTCGACAGCGAACCCGCGCAGGTCGGCCCCCCGGCGAGCGAGCAGGACGCCCCGCGCTGGGCCGCGGCGTACGGGGCGGTGTCCTCGGGCGAACAGGAGATCGCCCTCACCGTGCAGGGCACCGGCTCGGAGACCGTCGTCCTGGAGGCGCTGCACGTGCGCGTGCTCAGCAGGGGCGCGCCGCTCGCCTGGAACGACTACTCGATGGGCGTCGGCTGCGGCGGCGGCGTCGGCACCAAGTCCTTCGGCATCGACCTCGACGACGGCAGCCCCACGGTCACCGTCAAGAACGGCCAGCGCGACTTCCCGTACAAGGTCAGCGAGTCCGACCCGGAGGTCTTCTACGTCGTCGCCCGCACCGAGGCCCACGACGTCCGCTGGGACCTCACCTTGGACTGGTCGAGCGGCAGCCGCCACGGCACCGTCCGCGTCGACAACGCCGGAACCGCCTTCCGTACCAGCGGCGACGCGGGCCGCCCGGGCTACGACTACCCGCTCGGCGGCAGCGAGTGGATCGCGCGGGAGGGCGGCTGACGGCGCGCGGAGCCGCCTGCTCACGTGCCGTAGGCGCCCGGGCGCGGAGCGCGTCGGCGGGGTGGGCGCAGGTGTGAACGGATCCGGCTCGGGGGTGATGGAGCCTTACCCGTTTGGTGTTATATGAGCCGTATGCGCCAGATGCTCCGGCGGATGCGGCCCGGGTACGGGATACGCAGCGTTGCCGGTCAGATGTTCCTTCTGCAGGTCGGGGTCGTCCTGGTTCTGGTGGCGACGGCGGTCGCCGCCCTCCTGCTGCAGGCACGCACCGACGCCGACCGGGAGGCCCGGAACCACACGGAGGCCGTGGCGGCCTCCGTCGCCGCGGACCCCGTCGTGCGCCAGGCGCTGACCGGCACCCATCCGACCGCGGTGCTCCAGCAGTTGGCCGAGGAGACCCGCCGGCGCGCGGACGTGGACTTCGTCGTCGTGATGAGCCCCGACGGCATCCGCTACACCCATCCGACCCCCGGCGAGATCGGCCGCCGCTACATCGGCAACATCGCGGCGGCGCAGCACGGCGGCATCGTCACCGAGACGACGACCGGGACACTGGGCCCCTCGGTCCGGACCGTCGTCCCCGTGACCGCCCCCGACGGCAAGGTCGTCGGGCTGGTCTCCGCGGGCATCACCGTCGACCGGGTGAGCCTCGCGGCGGCCCGGCAGGTGCCGCTCGTCCTGGGCGGCACCGGGCTGGCGCTCGCGGCCGCCACCGGTGGCACGGCACTCGTCGGCAGGCGCCTGCGCCGCCAGACGCGCGGGCTGGGGCCGGTGCAGATCACGCGCATGTACGAGCATCACGACGCCGTTCTGCACTCGGTGCGCGAAGGCGTCCTGATCGTCGACCGGCAGGGCCGGCTGCTCCTGGTCAACGACGAGGCGCGGCGCCTGCTCGGACTCACGGCGGACGTGGACGGCCGGCCCGTCACCGGCCTGGGGATCGCTCCCAGGGCCGCGGAGCTCCTCGGGTCCGGCCGGACGGTCACGGACGAGGTGATCGAGGTCGGCGACCGGCTGCTGGCCGTCAGCCAGCGCCCCACGGACGGGCCGCCCGGACCGGGCGGCTGGGTCGCCACCCTGCGGGACACCACCGAACTCACCGCGCTGACCGGCCGGATCGAGGTGGTCCAGGAACGCCTGACGCTGCTGTACGACGCCGGACTGCGCATCGGCACCACCCTGGACGTCACCCGCACCGCCGAGGAACTCGCGGAGTTCGCCGTACCGGGATTCGCCGACTACGTCACCGTCGACCTCGCCGACACCGTGCTGAGCGGCGAGGAACCGGGCGAGGCGGGCGTGGCGGAGCTGCGCCGGGTCGCCCTGCACGGCATCCGGCGGGACGTGCCGCTCTATCCGCCCGGCGCGCTCATCCACTTCGACCCCTTCACCCCGCAGGGCGAGGGCTTCGGTTCCGGGCGGATGGTCCTGGAGTCCGACATGGCGGCCTTCTCCGGCTGGCAGGCCCAGGACCCCGACCGGGCCCGCCGGCTGGTGGCCTACGGCATCCACTCCATGATCTCCGCCCCGTTGCGGGCCCGCGGCGTGATCCTCGGCGTGGCGACCTTCTGGCGCTCCAAGGAGCCGACCGCCTTCACCGAGGAGGACCTCTCGCTCGCGGAGGAACTGGTCGCCCGCGCGGCCACCAGCATCGACAACGCGCGCCGGTTCACCCGGGAGCGCACCATGGCGGTCACGCTGCAGCGCAGCCTCCTGCCGCACGCCCTGCCGGAGCAGAACGCGGTCGACGCGGCGTACCGCTACCTGCCGGCGGGGGCGGGGCTCGGCGGCGTCGGAGGCGACTGGTTCGACGTGATACCGCTGCCCGGGGCGCGCGTCGCCATCGTGGTCGGCGACGTCGTGGGGCACGGACTGCACGCCGCCGCCACCATGGGCCAGCTGCGCACCGCCGTACTCAACTTCTCGACGCTCGACCTGCCGCCCGACGAACTCCTCTGGCACCTGGACGAGTTGGTCACCCGCATCGACCAGGACCGGGACCGCGGCTGCGGCAGCCGCACCCTCACGGGCGCCACCTGCCTGTACGCGATCTACGACCCGGTCTCCCGCGTCTGCACCATGGCCAGGGCCGGTCACCTGGAGCCGGTCATCGTGCTCCCCGACGGCGACGCCCACCTGCCCGGCGTCCCGGCGGGGCCGCCGCTGGGGCTGGGCGGGATGCCGTACGAGACGAGCGAGGTGCTGCTGCCCGAGGGCAGCGGCATCGTGCTCTACACCGACGGCCTGATCGAGGACCGGCGCGAGGACATCGACGAGGGCATCGAGCGGCTGCGCCGCGCCCTCGCCGTGCCGGGACGCACCCCGGACCAGATGTGCGGGGCGGCGATGGACGCCCTGCTGCCCGGGGCGGCCCGCGACGACGTGGCCCTGCTCGTCGCCCGCACCCGGGCGCTGGACGACCGGCACACCGCGTACTGGACCGTGCCGTCCGATCCCGCGGCGGTCGCCGGGGTCCGGGCCGCCGCCACCGAGCTGCTGCGGGACTGGGGCCTGAAGGAGGAGGCGTTCACCCTGGAGCTGATCCTCAGCGAGCTGGTCACCAACGCCATCCGGCACGCGACGGGCCCCGTCGGGGTACGCCTGATCCACGACCGCTGCCTCATCTGCGAGGTCTCCGACGGCAGCAGCGTCTCCCCGCACCTGCACCGGGCCGCCACCATGGACGAGGGGGGCCGCGGACTCTTCCTGGTGGCCCAGTTCGCCGACCGCTGGGGGACGCGCTACACGCCCGACGGAAAGGTCATCTGGACCGAGCAGTGGCTGGGCGCGGAGCCCTGAACCGGCGCGGCACGGAGGTTGCGCAGGCGCCCCCGGGGCAAGCAGGATGCCCGGCGTCGATGTCCCGTGAGCGAGACCGGAGGCGGCGCGTGAGCAAGCCCGAACTGGAGTTCCACCTCCCCGACGGACCGTGGCGGACCCCGGCCGGCGCCGGCCCGGGCGTCGGGGAACGCGTCCTGGCCGACGACCCCGCGGACGGCTCCCGTACCGCGCTGGTCCGCTGGGCCCCGGGCACGGACACCTCGGCGGACGGGGTGACCCGGCACGACTTCTGGGAGGAGGTCTACCTCGTCGAGGGCACCGTGCACGACCTCACCCTGGACCGCACCTTCACCACCGGCATGTACGCCTGCCGCCCACCCGGCATGCCCCACGGCCCCTGGACCACCCCGGACGGCGTCACGATGCTGGTGATCACCTATCCAGATCCGCGCCCCTGAGGGGCGCGGGGAACTGCGCGACCAGCCACGACGGTGGCGCAGACAAATGACCACGCGTCCGCGGCAGGTTCGGGCGAGCGCTCAGACCAGTTCGGGCTGGACTCGCGGCGGTCGCGCCGTGGGCGCGGCCCGTGGGTCCCAGCGATTGACGGTGCGCATGTAGTGGTGGACCACCGAGGCCGTCGCCAGCAAGAGCAGCGGCCCGGCCACCCACCGGTGCACGGCCATCTCCAGCGGCAGCCAGCGATAGGAAACAAGGAGCGCCGCGAAGACCGCCGTACCGTGGGCGACCAGCCGGACGCCCGAGCGGTCCCAGCCGCGGTCGAACGTGCGCAGCCCCGCCTCGACCGTGAGCGCGAACACCGCGCCGGCGAGGAGGTCCGCGCCGTAGTGGTAGCCGAAGCCCAGCGTCGCGGTGACCGTGGCGGCCAGCCAGAACGCGCCCGCCCAGCGCAGCGCCCGGGGACCCC
This sequence comes from Streptomyces sp. NPDC048278, assembly GCF_040652195.1. Lineage (NCBI taxonomy): Bacteria > Bacillati > Actinomycetota > Actinomycetes > Kitasatosporales > Streptomycetaceae > Streptomyces > Streptomyces sp. NPDC048278. Next base: position 164,069 of record NZ_JBEZLP010000020.1, on the reverse strand, counting down.
TGCGGGAGTGCACGAAGATCGCGGTGGCCCATGCCGTGTGCAGGCTGGGCATGCAGTTGCGCGGGGTGAACCCGTCGTACGGCACCGGGTGCGGGGCGGCGAGCCGCGGCACCGTGCGCGGCCACAGGTCGGGCACCGGCCAGTGCCCGCCGTGCGGCGGCCGTTCCGGCCAGAGGCTGAGCGAGGTCCAGTGGTCGGCGCCGGTGCCGTAGGCGAAGACCGGGCCGACCACCGGGAAGATCATGTAGACGGCCGGGCCGAGCAGGCCTATCACCAGGAAGGTGCGGACCAGGTGGTGGCGCGGGAAACGGCGGTCGGCCGCGACGCCGCGCAGCTGGTACAGGGCGACGGCTACCGCGGCCACGGCGAGCTGGCCGTAGACGACGTCGAGGAGGTTGAAGCCGACCGGGCCGGAGGCCGTCACGATCCGGCCCGCCAGCCACGAGGGGTTGCCGAGGGCATGGTCGGCGGTGGCCACGTACTGGTCGAGCACCGCCGGGCGGGTCTTCGAGGTGATGAGCAGCCAGGCGTCGCCGGTCTTGCGGCCGGTCACCAGCAGCAGGCCGAGCCCGGCGCCCTTCAGCAGCAGGACGCGGTCCGGGCCGGTGCGGCGGGTCACCGCGAGGACCGCGACGCCGAGCAGCACCCACAGCGCGCCGTTGCCGAACGGCTGGCCGTGGGCCACCCCCGTCCCGGTCGCCCACCGGACCGCCGCGAAGGCGAGGTCGATGCCGATCGCGGCGCCGAGTGCGACACAGCGCTCCCGCCAGGTGAGCGCCACCATCGTCAACGCCAGCCCCGCATACAGCAGGAAGCCGGACTTGGGCGGGCATATCACCTCGCGGGCCTGGTTGGTGAGCGGCCCCGGCAGACCGTAGTGACGTGCGGCGACCTCCAGTGCGACGAGGAACGCGAAGGCCGTGGCAGCGGCCACGGCCCAGGGTCTCAGTGGTGTGTGTCTCAAGTTCCGGCCGGTTGCTAGACGTTGAGGGAGGATTGCGGTCCTGTTCGACGAGGGAAGACGGAAAGATCGCGGTCGGGGTTCCAGTGCTGCTCTCGACGGCCGGAAGGCTAATGGCGGGACAACGCACGGTAAAGGGTTCGGCATCGTCGGTTCAACGTGCTTGATCTGTGCATGACCTCTCCGGTGTGATGCGCGAAGACCACTTCGAGATCACTTCGTGAGACTCCGAACCACAGGGGGATCCATGCAGATAGCCCGTACCGGGCGGGGCGTCGCCGCTGCCACGTCGGTCGCCGCCCTCGCGGCGACCGCGCTCACGGCCGCCGCGCCCGTCGCCGCACCGCACACCCTCGCGGTGCCGGCCGTCGTCGGGCACACCCTGGCGCACCGCGTGAGCAGCCCGCTCTCCGACGCGCAGTGCCAGGCCAAGTGGCAGATCAACTGCTACACCCCGCTCCAGTACCGCACCGCGTACGACCTGAACGCCCTCTACCGCAAGGGCGTCACGGGCAAGGGCCGCACCATCGTCATCGTCGACTCGTACGGTTCGCCGACCGTCCAGCACGACCTCGACGTCTACAGCAAGCAGTTCGGGCTGCCCAGCACCAAGGTGAAGGTCGTCAAGTGGGGGCACGTCCCCGCCTTCGACCCCAAGAACTCCGACATGACCGGCTGGGCCGGCGAGACCACGCTGGACGTCGAGATGGCGCACGCGGTGGCGCCCGCCGCGAAGATCGTCGTCGTCGAGACGGCCGTCTCCGAGACCGAGGGCACCACCGGTCTGCCGGAGATGATGGACGCCGAGAAGTACATGATCGACCACGGGGTCGGCGACGTCATCAGCCAGAGCTTCGGCGCCACCGAGAACACCTTCCCCGGCTTCGCCAAGGGCGACTTCTCCAGCATCAAGAAGCTGCGGTACGCCTTCCAGGACGCCGACCGCAAGCACGTCACCGTCCTGGCCGCCTCCGGCGACGGCGGCGCCACCGACCTCCAGGCGGACGGCAAGACGTACTACAAGAAGCGCGTCAACTCCTGGCCGTCCTCCGACCCGCTGGTCACCTCCGTCGGCGGCACCCAGCTCCACCTGGACGACAAGGGCAACCGCGTCAAGCCGGACAGTGTCTACAACGACTACGGCTCCGGCGGTGGCGGCCAGTCCCACGTGTTCACCCGCCCGTCCTTCCAGAACGGCGTGAAGAAGGTGGTCGGCACCCGCCGCGGCACCCCGGACATCTCGATGTCCGCCGCGGTGAACGGCGGCGCCTGGATCTACTCCAGCTTCGACCCGACCGCCACCGGCTGGGACGTCAGCGGCGGCACCAGCGAGGCCACCCCGCTCTTCGCGGGCATCGTCGCCCTCGCCGACCAGGCCGCCGGCCACCGGCTGGGCAACATCCAGAAGCGGCTGTACGACCTCTCCTCCTACCGCTCCAAGCTGACCGGCGTCGTCGACGTCAACGACGGCACGGACAACAGCTACGAGGGCGTGACCGGCTACAGGGCCGTCAACGGCTACGACCTCGCCACCGGCGTCGGCACCGTGGACGCCCTGCGCTTCGTCCCGGCCCTCGTCAAGGAGAAGCCCTGACGATCCCCGCACCGCACGGACGGCCCGGGTCCCGTACCCGGGCCGTCCCGTGCCGCAGGTGACGTGCCGGGGCGGGCGAAGGAGGATGGGGGAGAGGCGCGAGGGCGACACGGTGAGACCGGTCGGCCCCAGGCCCCAGGCCCCATGACCTCGTCGACGTCGACCGGGGCCATGGCGCACGGGCCGGCAGAACGGCGGTGACGGGCATGCGCGACGCCATCCCGGGCGACGGCCACGACACCCCACCACCGGATCGGCCCGACCCGCCGGATCCGCCCTACCTGCCGGATCCGCCCTACCTGCCCGATCCGGCGGACCAACCCGACCCATCCGACCCACCCGATCCACCCGACCCGGTCACGGCGGTTGTCGACGACCGGGGAGTCGTGACGGGGTGGAGTGCGGGTGCCGAGCGGCTGCTCGGGTACCCCAGCCGGGAGGCGGTCGGCCCTGTTGCGGCACCGGTGATCCGGCGCCCCACGCCGACGACGGGCGCCCTGCGGTCACCGTGAAGGCCCGGTAGCGACTGCGAAGAGTCGGTGAAGTCCCTGACGTGGGCGGCCGGTTGTTCCCCTCCCGGTGCGCTCCCTCCGTGATCCCCGGCCGGCCGGCCCGTCCCAACTCCCGCAGCACCGGCCTGACCTGGGGGAACGGTCACGTGTCGCGCACTCTGGGGCGATGCGGGGGACCGGCCTCAACTCCCGTCTTGTCCATACGTCTTGACGTATCCGGCCGCTACGCGTTTGCTTCCTTCACACCATCGGTTGCGCATGACGCTCCCCCCACTCGGAAGGCGCCTGATGTGAGCGTTTCCACCCGCCGCGGGACCCCCCTGCCCCGCCTCGCGATGACTCTGGCCGCCTCCGCGTCCGCTCTCACGCTCTCCGCGTGCGGCGTCGTCGACGGCATCGGCGGGGGCGGCGACTCCGCGTCCGTGAAGAAGGGCGACGACGTCACGGTCGGGCTGCTCCTGCCCGACAAGGACACCGCACGGTTCGCGAACTTCGACCACCCCATCATCGAGAAGGAGGTCGCCTCCCTCACCCACGGCAAGGGCAAGGTCGACTACGCCAACGCAGAGGCGAGCGCGGCCACCCAGAGCAGGCAGTTCCGGCAGATGGTGGACCGGAAGGTGGACGTCGTCCTGGTCGACGCGGTGGACGCCGCGGCCATCGCACCGGACGTCCGCAGGGCCAAGGCCGCCGGCATCCCCGTCATCGCCTACGACCGGCTCGCGCAGGGCCCGATCGACGCCTACGTCTCGCACGACAACGAACTCGTCGGCGAGGTCCAGGGCCGCGCCATCATCGGGGCGCTCGGCGGCAAGGCGGCGACCAGCGAGGTCGTCATGATGAACGGCGACCCCGCGGACCCGAACACGGCCAGCTTCAAGAAGGGCGCCCTCAGCGAGCTGAAGAACAAGGTCCGCATCGCCGCGGAGTACGACACCGGCAAGTGGTCGCCCGAGGTCGCCGAGGCCAACATGAAGAAGGCGATCCGGACCGTGGGCCTCAGCAGGATAGCCGCCGTCTACTCGGCCAACGACGGCATGGCCGGCGCCGTCATTGACGCGCTGAAGGCGGCGGGCGCCACCACGATCCCCCCGGTGACCGGGCAGGACGCGAACCTGGACGCGGTGCAGCGGGTCGTCTCCGGTGAGCAGTACATGACCGTGTACAAGTCCTTCCTGGACGAGGCCACCGACGCCGCGCAGATGGCGGTGTACAAGGTGCAGGGCCGCGACATCCAGTACGACGCGCTGGCCCAGGACAAGGTCGACAGCCCGACCGACAAGGACATCCCCGCGACGCTCGTCCCGGTGGTCGCCCTCACGAAGGACAACATCGAGGACACGGTGATCGCCGACGGCGTCTACACCGTGGGTCAGATCTGCACCCCGAAGTACCGGTCGGCTTGCGACGCGATCGGACTGAAGTAGAGGGTTCGGTACGTCGAGAGAAGTCCGCAGCGCCGTCGTGGCTGGTCGCGCAGTTCCTCGCGCCCCTTACGGGGCGCCAGTGCGGGCCGGGGTGTGATCGGCGGCGAGGAACTCCGTCACCGCCAGTGCGCAGAGCAGGCACAGGGCGATGCCGACGACGACCCAGCCGGTGGGGTAGGGCCAGAGCAGGTAGGCGAGGAGCGCCGCGGCCACCAGGAGCCAGGTGATCCAGGTGCGGTGGCGGCGGACGAAGGGGCCGGTGGGGCCCGTGTGCAGTCCGGCGTGGTCGGCGGTGCCGCGTACCGCGCCGATCCCGGAGGTCCACAGGCCCCGGACCAGCCCGGCGTACCGGCCGGGGCCGGAGAGCCAGGCGGCCAGGGCGACGACGACGGCGAGGGCCACCACCATGCGGGCTCCGGTGCGCAGGAAGTGGGTCAGCGCGTCGTAGACGGCGGCTGCCGCGCCCGGGGAGACGCTCGCGGGCAGCCGGTCCAGGTAGAACACGCGGAACACGCGCAGCCCGATGCCGAGCAGCCCGGTGGTGACCGCGACCCCGAGGCAGCCCGCCACCAGGGCCCGGCGGCGCCGGACCGCCAGCAGCACCCCGGCGGCGACCAGCAACACGGCCAGCACCGGCAGCCAGTTCCCGGCGAGTTGCAGCAGCCGTACGTAGGTCTTGACCTTGCCGACCTGGTCGGACCTGGCGAGGGTGAAGTCGGTGTGCACGGAGGGAATGTGCTCGGCGGGGGTCAGCCCGGCGTCGACGAGGCGCTGTTTGACCTGGTCCACGAGGGGGCCGATGTCGAGGGTGACGCTGTCGTTCGTCAGCTGTACCGCGCCGCCGCCGCTGCCGGTGAGGGCCTTGTCGAGGCTGCTGTGGATCCGGCGGTTGGCGTCGGTCCAGACGGTCCGGAACGCCTCGGACGCGGCGACCTCGCGGGCCTTGTCGTGGACGAAGCTGCGGACGGCCCCTTCGAGCGCGTCACCGAGTCTGCCGCCCAGCGCCTGCTGCAGGCGGGGCCGGTCCGCGGGAGCCACGTCGGCGAGCAGGGCGGGCAGGTCGAGGTGGGACATGAGGGCGTCGGTGGCCCGGTTGGCCACGGCGTTCTGCACGTCGGCGTCGGAGGCGAGCGGGGCGACCGTGCTGACGTAGCGGTCGGTGTCGCCCACCTGGTCGGCCGCCCACGAGGCGACCACGGCGAGCGGGGCGAGCAGGCAGCCGACGACGACCAGGACGACGGCGAGCAGGGACCTGCCGCGGTGCCGGGGCGGCCGGGCCCGTTCGCTCTCCAGGGCCGCGACCCGGGCCCGCAGCTCCCGTACGTCGTCGGGCCGGTCCCCGTCACCCTCGTCGTGTGCGCTGTCCTCCGCCACCCGTACCTCCCGCTCGATCCGGCCCTCCTGCCAGCCGAACCGCCGGGGAGCACACGCGCGAGCAGGAGAGGGCCGTCCGGGCTACGGACGCGGTCGGACGCGGTCGGCCGTCCGTCACGCGGGCGGGAGACACCCCCGCACACGACGGCGCCCCGTGCCCGGCGAGGGCACGAGGCGCCGTGAGGACCGTGGGGAGAACTACTTCACCGGCTCCGGCTCCGGCTCGCTCTCCTGCTCCGCGGTGCCCGCCGGGTCGACCGGGGTCCTGACGGAGTCGAGGAGCAGCTGGGCCACGTCCACGACCGTGATGGACTCCTTGGCCTTGCCGTCGTTCTTTTTGCCGTTGACCGAGTCGGTGAGCATGACCAGGCAGAACGGGCAGGCGGTGGAGACGATGTCGGGGTTCACCGACAGGGCTTCGTCGACGCGCTCGTTGTTGATGCGCTTGCCGATCCGCTCCTCCATCCACATGCGGGCGCCGCCGGCGCCGCAGCAGAAGCCGCGCTCCTTGTGGCGGTGCATCTCCTCGTTGCGCAGGCCCGGGACGCTGGCGATGATCTCGCGCGGGGGCGTGTAGATCTTGTTGTGGCGGCCCAGGTAGCACGGGTCGTGGTAGGTGATGATGCCCTCGACCGGGGTGACCGGGACCAGCTTGCCCTCGTCGACGAGGTGCTGGAGCAGCTGGGTGTGGTGGATGACCTCGTAGTCGCCGCCGAGCTGCGGGTACTCGTTGCCGATGGTGTTGAGGCAGTGCGGGCAGGTCGCGACGATCTTCTTGGCCGACCTGGGCTTGGCGGACTCGGGGACCACCTTGCCGTCGTCGTCGAGCTCCTCGCCGAACGCCATGTTCAGCGCCATGACGTTCTCCATGCCGAGCTCCTGGAACAGGGGCTCGTTGCCGAGGCGGCGGGCGGAGTCGCCGGTGCACTTCTCGTCGCCGCCCATGATCGCGAACTTGACGCCCGCGATGTGCAGCAGCTCGGCGAAGGCCTTGGTGGTTTTCTTGGCGCGGTCTTCGAGGGAGCCGGCGCAGCCGACCCAGTACAGGTACTCGACCTCGGTGAGGTCCTCGATGTCCTGGCCGACGACCGGGACCTCGAAGTCGACCTCCTTGAGCCACTCCAGGCGCTGCTTCTTGGCCAGGCCCCAGGGGTTGCCCTTCTTCTCCAGGTTCTTGAGCATCGTGCCCGCCTCGGACGGGAACGCGGACTCGATCATCACCTGGTAGCGGCGCATGTCGACGATGTGGTCGACGTGCTCGATGTCGACGGGGCACTGCTCGACGCAGGCGCCGCAGGTGGTGCAGGACCACAGGACGTCCGGGTCGATGACGCCGTTCTCCTCGGCGGTGCCGATCAGCGGGCGCTCGGCCTCGGCGAGAGCGGCGGCGGGAACCCCGGCCAGCTGCTCCTCGGACGCCTTCTCCTCGCCCTCGGCGGTCTTGCCGCCGCCGGCCAGCAGGTAGGGCGCCTTGGCGTGCGCGTTGTCGCGCAGGGACATGATCAGCAGCTTGGGGGAGAGCGGCTTGCCGGTGTTCCAGGCCGGGCACTGCGACTGGCAGCGACCGCACTCGGTGCAGGTCGAGAAGTCGAGGAGGCCCTTCCAGGAGAACTGCTCCACCTGGGAGACACCGAAGACGTCGTCGTCACCGGGGTCGGTGAAGTCGATCGGCTTGCCGCCCGAGGTCATCGGGAGCAGCCCGCCCAGCGAGGTCCCACCGGTCGCGTTCCGCTTGAACCAGATGTTCGGGAAGGCCAGGAAGCGGTGCCAGGCGACGCCCATGTCGGTCTTCAGGGCGACCACGATCATCCAGATGAACGAGGTCGCGATCTTCAGGCCGGCGAAGAAGTAGGTGAGGTTCTGGAGCGTGGAGACGTCCATGCCCCGGAACCAGGACACCACCGGGTACGAGATGAAGAACGACGCCTCGTAGGAGTCCACGTGGTGCTGGGCGCCCTCCAGGGCGTGCAGCGTGAAGATGCAGACGCCGACGATCAGGATGACCGTCTCGACGAAGTACGCCTGGCCGAAGTTGGAGCCGGCGAAGCGGGACTTGCGGCCCGGCCGGTTCGGCTTGCTCAGCTGGCGGATGACGATCAGGACCAGGATGCCGAGGACCGTCATGGTGCCGATGAACTCGACGAACATGTTGTACGGCGCCCAGTCGCCGATGACCGGCAGGATCCAGTCGGCCTGGAACAGCTGGCCGACGGCGTTGACGATCGTCAGGAGCAGGGAGAAGAAGCCGACCGCGACGAACCAGTGCGCCACGCCCACGATGCCCCAGCGGTTCATCCGGGTGTGGCCGAGGAACTCCCTGACCACCGTGACGGTCCGCTGGACGGGCTCGTCGGTGCGGGTGCCGGCGGGCACGTTCTGGCCGAGCCGCAGGAAGTTGTAGATCTGCAGCACGGCGCGGGCGAACAACGCCACGCCGACCACGATCAGAACCAGCGACACGATGATCGCGGCGAGTTGCATGGGGGCTCCTCGGGCCTGCGAGGGGTGGTCTCTTCGGGTCTCTTTCCAGAGGGTTCCCGAAATTACTAAGCGGTAACTTATGCAGTCCGTTCGAGACTACCCGCATCTTTACCCGCACTGTAGCCAGGTGCGGGGTGATCTGGATCGCTGAGGCTTGCCTGGGTGGTACGCCCCAACCCGATCGTGTTATTCGTACAGAATTGTTACATTTAGGTCTAATTTGGACCTGTGCTCTACGGGATCGCCGCCGCCACCACCGCCTTCCTGCTCGCCGCCTTCCTCGCCGCGCTGATCCGCCCGTGTGCCCTGCGGTTCGGACTCGTCGACCGGCGGCGGGCCCGGCGGGTGCCCGCGCTGGGCGGCTTCGCCGTGGTCGGCGCCACCTGCCTGGTCGCGTTCGCCGGCGACTGGACCGGCGTCGCCCCGCTCGGCACCGGCGTCGGGGAGCTGGTGGCGGCCGGAGGGGCCGTGGCGCTGCTCGGGGTGGTCGCCGACGTCTGGCGGCTGAAGACGCGGTTCCTGCTGTTCGGTACGGCGGTGGCAGCCGCCTGCGTGGTGCCGTACGGCGAGTTCGGGATCGTCGGCGGGGTGCTCGGCGCGGGCTGGATCGCCTTCGTCGCCGTCGCCTTCAAGGGGCTCGACCACGCGGACGGGCTCGCCGGGACCGTCGGGGTGGTGACCGCCTTCGGGGTCGGGGCCTGTGCCGCCGCCGAGGTGATGGACGGGCTCGCGGTGCTGCTGAGCGTGCTCGCGGCGGCGCTGACCGGGTTCCTGCTGCACAACTGGGCGCCCGCGCGGATCGCCCTCGGCGCCACCGGCTCCCTGTTCACCGGGTTCGTGCTGGCCGCCGCCGCGCTGGTCACCCGGTCCGGGTACGACCCCGCCGCCAGCGCGGGCGTGCTGTTCGCGCTCACCGCCGTGGCGAGCGCCGACGTCCTGCTCGTCGTGCTCTCGCGGCTCCTCGCCGGGCGGCCGGTGCTGCGGCGCGGGCCCGACCATCTCGGGCACCGGCTGCGGCGCCTCGGGCTCACCTCGCAGCGGGCGACCGTCCTCCTCGGCGCCGCGTCCTTCGCCGGGGTGCTCGTCGGGGTGCTCGTGCACGGCGGCTGGGTCGCCCGGACCGGCGCCACCTGCGTCGCCTGCGTCACCTTCAGCATCGTGCTGCTACTCCTTCGGGTTCCGGTGTACGGGCCCAGGGACGCCGTATCGACGCAGGTCAGCGGGCACTTGCGTGTAAGGAACGGATAAGACTTGAGTCTGCTCCACTCAGGTCTGTTGACCCACGGCGAAGCTTGATGCACACTTGAGTCCGTTCCACTCAAGTCAGCTGGAGGAAATCACCATGGCACGTGCGGTCGGCATCGACCTGGGCACGACTAACTCCGTCGTCAGCGTTCTTGAAGGCGGCGAGCCCACCGTCATCACCAACGCCGAGGGTGCCCGGACCACGCCGTCCGTCGTCGCCTTCGCGAAGAACGGCGAAGTCCTCGTCGGCGAGGTCGCCAAGCGTCAGGCGGTCACCAACGTCGACCGGACCATCCGGTCCGTGAAGCGGCACATGGGCACCGACTGGAAGATCCAGCTGGACGGGAAGGACTTCAACCCCCAGCAGATCTCCGCGTTCATCCTGCAGAAGCTCAAGCGGGACGCCGAGGCCTACCTGGGCGAGAAGGTGACCGACGCGGTCATCACCGTCCCGGCCTACTTCAACGACTCCGAGCGCCAGGCGACGAAGGAGGCCGGCGAGATCGCCGGTCTGAACGTCCTGCGCATCGTCAACGAGCCGACCGCCGCCGCGCTGGCGTACGGCCTCGACAAGGACGACCAGACGATCCTCGTCTTCGACCTCGGTGGCGGCACCTTCGACGTGTCCCTCCTGGAGATCGGCGACGGCGTCGTCGAGGTGAAGGCCACCAACGGCGACAACCACCTCGGTGGTGACGACTGGGACCAGCGCGTCGTCGACTACCTGGTCAAGCAGTTCGCGGCCGGCCACGGCGTGGACCTCGGCAAGGACAAGATGGCCCTCCAGCGCCTCCGCGAGGCCGCCGAGAAGGCCAAGATCGAGCTGTCCTCCTCCACGGAGACCTCGATCAACCTGCCCTACATCACCGCCTCCGCCGAGGGCCCCCTGCACCTCGACGAGAAGCTCACCCGCGCCCAGTTCCAGCAGCTGACCGCGGACCTCCTGGAGCGCTGCAAGACGCCGTTCCACAACGTCATCAAGGACGCCGGCATCAACCTCGGCGAGATCGACCACGTCGTCCTCGTCGGCGGTTCCACCCGCATGCCCGCCGTCGCCGAGCTCGTCAAGGAGCTGACCGGCGGCAAGGACGCCAACAAGGGCGTCAACCCGGACGAGGTCGTCGCCATCGGCGCCGCGCTCCAGGCCGGTGTCCTCAAGGGCGAGGTCAAGGACGTCCTGCTCCTCGACGTCACCCCGCTGTCCCTCGGTATCGAGACCAAGGGCGGCATCATGACCAAGCTGATCGAGCGGAACACGACGATCCCGACCAAGCGGTCCGAGATCTTCACCACCGCCGAGGACAACCAGCCCTCCGTCCAGATCCAGGTCTACCAGGGCGAGCGCGAGATCGCGGCGTACAACAAGAAGCTCGGCATGTTCGAGCTGACCGGTCTGCCGCCGGCCCCGCGCGGTGTCCCGCAGATCGAGGTCGCCTTCGACATCGACGCCAACGGCATCATGCACGTCACGGCCAAGGACCTTGGCACGGGCAAGGAGCAGAAGATGACCGTCACCGGCGGCTCCTCGCTGCCGAAGGACGAGGTCGACCGGATGCGCCAGGAGGCCGAGCAGTACGCGGAGGAGGACCACCGCCGCCGCGAGGCCGCCGAGACCCGCAACCAGGGCGAGCAGCTCGTCTACCAGACGGAGAAGTTCCTCAAGGACAACGAGGACAAGGTCCCCGGCGAGATCAAGACCGAGGTCGAGGCCTCCCTGGAGGAGCTCAAGGAGACCCTCAAGGGCGAGGACACCGCCGAGATCCGCACCGCCACCGAGAAGGTCGCGGCCGTCTCCCAGAAGCTGGGCCAGGCCATGTACGCCGACGCCCAGGCCGCCGGTGCCGCGGCCGGCGGTGCCCCCGCCGGTGACGCCGCGGACGACGTGGTGGACGCCGAGATCGTCGACGACGAGCAGCGCAAGGACGGTGCCGCGTGACGGAGGAGACCCCGGGCTTCGAGGAGAAGCCCGACGTCCCCTCCGGCGCCACCCCCGACGACGCCGGGCCGAAGGCCGCTCCCTCCCAGGGGGCGGCCCCGGCCGGGGACTCAAGCGCACAGCTGGCCGGTCTGACCGCGCAGCTGGACCAGGTACGCACCGCGCTCGGCGAGCGCACCGCGGACCTCCAGCGCCTCCAGGCCGAGTACCAGAACTACCGCCGCCGGGTGGAGCGCGACCGGATCACGGTCCGGGAGATCGCCATCGCGAACCTCCTGACCGAACTCCTGCCCGTGCTCGACGACATCGGCCGCGCCCGGGAACACGGCGAACTGGTCGGCGGTTTCAAGTCCGTGGCCGAGTCGCTGGAGACGGTCGCGGCGAAGATGGGCCTGCAGCAGTTCGGCAAGGAGGGCGAGCCCTTCGACCCGACGATCCACGAGGCGCTGATGCACAGCTACGCGCCGGACGTCACCGAGACAACGTGCGTGGCCATCCTGCAGCCCGGGTATCGCATCGGCGAGCGCACCATCCGCCCCGCGCGGGTGGCCGTCGCCGAACCGCAGCCGGGCGCGACCGCGGTGAAGGCCGAGGGGACCGAAGAGGCCCCCGCGGCGGCGGACGAGAAGGACAACGGCCCTGAGGAGGGCTGACGTCATAAGCACCGAGCGGAAGGAGGGGCGTCGGGGATGAGCACCAAGGACTTCATCGAGAAGGACTACTACAAGGTCCTCGGCGTCCCCAAGGACGCCACCGAGGCCGAGATCAAGAAGGCGTACCGGAAGCTCGCCCGCGAGTTCCACCCGGACGCCAACAAGGGCAACGCCAAGGCCGAGGAGCGCTTCAAGGAGATCTCCGAGGCGAACGACATACTCGGCGACCCCAAGAAGCGCAAGGAGTACGACGAGGCCCGCGCCCTCTTCGGCAACGGCGGGTTCCGCCCGGGGCCGGGCGCGGGCGGCGGCAACTTCAACTTCGACCTGGGCGACCTCTTCGGCGGCAACGCCCAGGGCGGGGGAGGCTTCGGCGGGGGCGGCGGCGGCTTCAGTGACGTCCTGGGAGGCCTGTTCAACCGGGGCGGCGGCACGGCCGGCCGTACCCAGCCCAGGCGCGGCCAGGACATCGAGTCCGAGGTCACGCTCAGTTTCACGGAGGCCATCGAGGGCGCCACGGTCCCGCTGCGGATGTCCTCGCAGTCCCCGTGCAAGGCCTGTTCGGGCACCGGCGACAAGAACGGCACCCCGCGGGTGTGCCCGACCTGCGTCGGCACCGGGCAGGTGGCGCGGGGCTCCGGCGGCGGCTTCTCGCTGACCGACCCCTGCCCCGACTGCAAGGGCCGCGGCCTGATCGCGGAGCACCCCTGCCTGGACTGCAAGGGCAGCGGTCGCGCCAAGTCGTCCCGGACCATGCAGGTCCGCATCCCCGCCGGGGTGACCGACGGCCAGCGCATCCGGCTCCGCGGCAAGGGCGCACCGGGCGAACGCGGCGGCCCCGCGGGCGACCTGTACGTCATGGTGCACGTGGACACCCACCCGGTGTTCGGGCGCAAGGAGGACAACCTCACGGTGACCGTCCCGGTGACCTTCACCGAGGCGGCGCTCGGCGGCGAGGTGAGGGTCCCGACCCTGGGCGGACCGCCGGTCACCCTCAAGCTGCCCCCGGGCACGCCCAACGGCCGCACCATGCGCGCCCGTGGCAAGGGCGCGGTCCGCAAGGACGGCACCCGCGGCGACCTGTTGGTCACCGTCGAGGTGAGTGTCCCGAAGGACCTGTCGGGGAATGCTCGTGACGCGCTGGAGGCGTATCGCGAGGCGACCGCGGACGAGGACCCGCGGGCCGAGCTGTTCGAGGCCGCGAAGGGAGCATGACAGAGATGGACGGCCGTCGACGTAACCCTTATGAACTGACCGAGGAGACCCCGGTCTACGTCATTTCGGTGGCGGCCCAGCTCTCCGGACTGCACCCGCAGACGCTGCGCCAGTACGACCGCCTCGGCCTGGTCTCCCCTGACCGCACGGCCGGGCGGGGCCGCCGCTACTCGGCCCGCGACATCGAACTGCTCCGCCAGGTGCAGGCGCTGTCCCAGGACGAGGGCATCAACCTGGCCGGCATCAAGCGCATCATCGAACTGGAGAACCAGGTCATAGCGCTCCAGCAGCGCGTGGCGGAACTCCAGGCGGCGGTCGACGGCGCGGCGACCGCGATGCAGCAGCGCGAGGCCGCCGTCCACGCCTCCTACCGCCGCGACCTGGTCCCGTACCAGGAGGTCCAGCAGACCAGCGCACTGGTGGTGTGGCGGCCGAAGAAGGCCAAGGACTAGCAACCCGTGCGAGGAAGGGCCCCGGCCGCAGGCCGGGGCCCTTCTCGTGGCTACGGCTTCAGGACCGCCCAGTCCCCGCCGGGCTCCGACTCCGTGCCGTCGGCGTACAGGGCGGTGACCCGGTAGAAGTGGGTCGTCCCCCTGGCGGCAGCGGTGTCGTGGTAGGAGGTGCCGGTCGTGGACGCCAGCTTCTCGTACGCCTTCGTGTCCCGGTTCCAGTGGTAGACCTGGTAGCCGGTCGCGTCGGCCACCGCGTTCCAGGACAGATCGGCACCGCCCGAGTCCGAGGGGGTCGCCGCCGGCCGGACCGGCGAGCCCTCGGGCGTCGCGACCTCCGGTGTCATGTCGAGCTCGGTCACGGGCACGGCCGACGCCGGGCCGTTCCACTTCATGGCGGAATTGCCCTCGTCGTCCACGGCGTCGACGAAGAAGCAGACCTCGTCGCCGTCGGGAAGCGTGCCGTAGTCGTAGGAGGTGTCGCCGGGCGAGACGTAGTCGACCAGGCTGCCGGCGCAGACCTGTTCGTCCTCGTCGCCCCAGAGCTCGCCCCAGTACACGGTGTAGTACTTGAGGTCCTCGGCCGGATTCTTGTCCCAGACCAGCCGGAAGCCGTACTCGGTCGGGGTGACGTCGAGCCCGGTCACCAGCGGTGGCGGGTCGTCGTCCCAGATCTTGCCGTACCCGGTCGCGGACCGGGCGGACTCGTTGCCCGCGGCGTCGACGGCCGAGACACGGTAGTAGTACACGACGCTCTCGGCGGCCGAGGTGTCCAGGTACGACGGTTCGTTCGTGCGGGCCAGCTCGGTGTAGGTGCCGTTGCTGCTCGGAGCCCGGAAGACGCGGTACGCGGTCGCGTCGGCGACCTTGTTCCACACGACCTTCAACCCGCCGGTACCGCCCGTCGCGGTCACCGAGCCGTTCGCGCTCACTCCGGTCGGCACGTCCGGCGCGGTCCGGTCCGCGGTGGTGATGGGCCGGTCCGCGGTGCCCGTCGACTCGTTGCCCGCTCTGTCGTAGGCGCGGACCTCGTAGCAGTAGGTCGCGCCGGTCACCGGCAGAGTGGTGTCCGTGGCCACCGTGCCGGTGGTCGTGGCGAACGGGGTGGTGCCGAACGTCTGGCCCTGCGGTCGCCGGTAGACCCGGTAGCCCGCGAGGTCCATCTCGTTGTTCTTCGACCAGGTCAGCCGGGCCTTGCCGGTCGCGGCGTCGTACGACACCGCAGCTCCGGTCGGCGCGAGGGGCCCGACGGTGTCGACGCTCGCCGAAGTGCGGGGTGCGTACGTGAAGTTGACCTTGGCGCCGCCGGTGAAGTTGGCGTAGTCGACGCGAAGAGTGTGCCTGCCCTTGGGGACGGTCACGTTGACGGTCTTGGCCACCGTCCTGGTGGTGTTCTTCCACAGGTCGATGCGGCGGGTGCCGTCGACGTAGACCCGGATGCCGTCGAGGCCGGAGGCGGTGAGGGCGAAGGGGCCGCCGGAGCCGAAGTCGCGGGTGACGGTCCAGCGGACGCCGAAGCCGTCCTTGGGGAGGCCGGAGGCGGGGGCGCCGCTCCAGGTCTCGTCGACCGCGGAGTCGCAGGCGGTCTTCTTCGGGGCGCCCTTGAACGTGGTGTTCGCGAACATCTGCCGCGTGAAGACCGGCGAGTTGCAGGTCGTGGCCGCCGACGCGGTCACGACGGCGCCGCCGAGCAGCGTGCCGGCGGTGGCGAGCACGACGGCGACGGCCGCGCTGCGTCTGGCTTGGTTCATTCGATCCTCTGGTCGTATCCGAACGACGGAGACGGTCGTTCCGGATGTCGACTCGTGAGGAAGCGCGTTGGTTGTACGGATCTTTGCCTACCCATGAACTCCCTTTGGATGGAGGGTCCGTAAAGAGTGTTTGGAGGGGGTTCCGCTCCTCCTTCGCAGGTGCAGCGGAGCGTGGTGTTGCGCACTCGTTAAGTAGTTCCGCTTGACGCCGGGTGTGACGTACGCGTTGGCTTTTCAGACATCTGGGTCGCAAAGCAGCCCACGTCCGGAACGCACCTGAAGTGAGCCCCCGTATGCGTCGTATAGCCATGTTTGTGGCCGCGTCCACGATGACCCTTTCGCTTGCCGGCTGCGGCGCGCTCAACGCGACAGGATCGTCGACGTCCGCGAGCCCGACGAAGGGCAACGACATCACGGTGGGCGTGCTGATGCCGGACAAGATCAACACCCGGTACACCAACTTCGACTACCCGATCATGGCCTCGAAGATCGCCGAGCTCACCAACAAGCAGGGCAAGGTCGACTACCAGAACGCCGCGTCGTCCGCCGCCACGCAGGCGACGCAGATGCAGAAGATGATCGACGAGAAGGTCGACGTGATCATCCTGGACTCCGTCGACGCGCACGCCATCGCGGGCACGGTGAAGAAGGCCAAGGCCGCGGGCATCCCGGTCATCGCCTACGACCGCCTCGCCGAGGGCCCGATCGACGCGTACGTCTCCTTCGACAACGAGCTGGTCGGTGAGGTCCAGGCCCGCACGCTCCTGGAGGGCATCGGGTCGAACGTCGACACCTCCGACAAGGTCGTCATGGTCAACGGCTCGCCGACCGACCCGAACGCCAAGCAGTTCAAGACGGGCGCCGTGTCCGAGCTGAACGGCAAGGTGACGATCGCGGACTCGTACGACACCAAGGACTGGAACCCGGACATCGCCGAGCAGGAGGTCACCAGGGCGATCAGCTCGCTCGGCAAGGACAACATCGCCGCCGTCTACTCCGCCAACGACGCGATGGCCGGCGGCATCGTCAAGGCCCTCAAGGCGGCCGGCGTCACCAACATGCCGCCGATCACCGGCCAGGACGCGGACCTCGACGCCATCCAGCGGATCCTCATCGGCGAGCAGTACATGACCGTCTACAAGCCGTACCCGGACGAGGCCGAGGCCGCCGCCCAGATGGCCGTCTACAAGGTGCAGGGCAAGGACATCCAGTTCGACGCGCTCACCCAGGACACCGTGGACAGCCCGACCAACAAGGACATCCCGTCCCAGCTGGTGCAGGTCAGCGCCGTGACCAAGAGCAAGATCAAGGACACCGTCGTCGCGGACGGCATCTACAAGATCTCGCAGATCTGCACGGCCGCCTACAAGACCGCATGCACGGAGGCAGGCCTCAAGTAGCCCTGCGGGGCAACCGGGCAGGGGTGGGAACGCCTACCGGCCCCTGCCGGGTGCCTCCCCCCCCATGCTCGGCTTCCCGAATTCCTCTGGGGTGCACCATCCGAGGAGAGGGAAGGCCGAGTTCGGGCGTGACGCTCTTCAAGCAGGTCGGTGTGATCCTCGCCGACCCCGTCGGAAGACGACCAAGCCCGGCGCCGGTCAGCACGAGTTCATCGGCACGGTCAAGTGCTGGGTGTACGGCGCACCGATCACGCCGACCGACGTCCGGCGGCAGACCGCGGCCCTGCTGCTGATCCCCCAGCTCCTCGGTGAGGCACCGATCAAGCCGGTCGCGGATTCCGCGTCCGAGGCGGCGGCCGACCGGATCCAGTGGATCACCACCGACTGATCATCCGGGCGTGACG
The DNA here is from genome assembly GCF_040652195.1 of Streptomyces sp. NPDC048278. Lineage (NCBI taxonomy): Bacteria > Bacillati > Actinomycetota > Actinomycetes > Kitasatosporales > Streptomycetaceae > Streptomyces > Streptomyces sp. NPDC048278. Next base: position 146,667 of record NZ_JBEZLP010000020.1, on the reverse strand, counting down.
AAGCCGCCCTGCATCGGCAACCGGGCGGCTTCGTGCTGTTGGGGGCCACAGCAGGTGTCGCGCAGCCCAGAGTCGGACCACGATGCCGAGGACCACCGGGTCGATCAGGTCGACCAGGTCGACGTGATCACGGTGCGCGTGGATCGTCCATCCCGGGCCGGAGTTGCCGAGGTCGTGCCCGATGACCACCGCGTCTGCGGGGCCGGTGATCGTCTCGTCGCCGTGTCGGCAGACCGGCGGACTCGTGATCGTCACGACCGATCGCCGCCGGGACGGTGGCACCCGCAGCCGCACCGCCGGATCAGGAGCAGGCCGTTCGAGTGCGGCAGCTTGACGTCTGTGATCTGCCTGCACTGATCATGCAGATCTTCGTACCCTGGCCGACCGGCCAGCGCGCACTCTTCCGACGGGGTCCCCTCGTCGGTGGTCGACGCGCTCATACGCCGCACCCCCGCCGGAGGACGTCCGCAAGCCGGAGCGCGACGTCTGCGTGCACCCGCCCGAGGCTGATCAGATTCAGGGCAGGGGAGGCAGTATCGGCCCCCAGGGACGGCAGGACGATACTCGCAGCCGTCAGTGCTCCGCGCAGAACCTCGACCGCCTCGACGGCTTCGGTCGGGCCCGGCTTCTGTGCAGTGGTCATGAACTCACCGTCACGGCTGAGTGGTTGAGCCGGCGAGCGGATATGCGCAGTTATTCTCGGGTGGGGGGCTGGTATGCCGGAAGATTCTCACGGAGGGGCAGGGCGGGCATAGCCGGGCGGTTCGCTCCGGCGACATGATCGGATCATCGAGCACGACCCAATGAGGGAGGGGCCCATGACGCGCAACATCCGCTTCAACGGAACCGGCAGCGGGGACACCGGCTGCCCGTCGATCCACGAGGACACCGGCACCGGCGAGGTGATCGTGCACGGCCCGCCGCTGACCGACCCCGAGGACGTTGCCCAGCTCCAGCACCTCGGTCCCGGTGAGGTCGCGATCGTCGTCCCGCGGGAGCTGATCACCGACTGGGCGCCCAAGGACCGCACCCGGCAGGCTCGCATGATCGACGTCGACGCCTTCAACCGGCTGTTCGAGATCTTCGAGCACACCGCCTGGCGGCTGGAGACCCGGCGCCGGTACGCGTCCGACGAGTCGACCGAGACCTACGCGCAGTACCTCGCCGAGGGTCGCGTCGACTGGGACATGACCACCTGGTACTGCGAGACGATCAGGCGTCAGACGGCGGCTGGGAAGACTGTCGCCCGAGTCCGGGTGGTCGACGACCCGCCGACCACCGGTCAGCGCTACCTCATGGTCAACGCCGGGCGGAACACCGATCTCGGGGAAGACACCCGCACCCTGCGCCGCGAGGACGCCGACCGGCTGAAGCTCGGCAACGAAGACTTCTGGATCTTCGACTCGCGCTTGGTCGCCCGGATCAACTTCGACGACACCGACGAGTTCCACGACGTGGAGCTGATCACCGAACCGGCCGAGGTGATCAGGTACGCGATGCTCCGTGACGCGGCCTGGCACCACGCCGTCCCGTTCCAGCTGCTCGCATCGGCCACCAGCTAGAAGAGCGGGACGGATACGGGTGACGACGGACTACCAGCAGGCACGCGAGGCGCTCGGGGTGCGCCTGCGAGAGCTGCGCATGTCCGCGCCGGACGGACCTCTCACCGGTACCCGCCTCGCTGCACTTCTCGGGTGGCCACAGCCCAAGATCTCGAAGCTGGAGAACGGGAAGCAAACCGCGACGCCCGAGGACCTGCGGGCATGGGCGGAGGCCACCGGCCAGCCCGACGCCTACGGCGAACTCCTGGCCCGGCTCAGGGGGTTCGAGTCGCATATCCGCTCATGGCGGCGCCGGCTCGCCGCCGGGCACCAGCCGGTACAGCAGACGATCGCCGCCGAGTACGAGCGCTCAGCCGTCGTGCACGGCTTCGAGTCGGTGACCGTGCCGGGGATTCTTCAGACCGCCGACTACGCCCGGCACGTCTTCAACCGGTACGCGGAACTCCAGCGCTCCCCCCCGGACACCGAGGCTGCCGTGCGCGCCCGCCTGAAGCGGCAAGAGCTTCTCTACGACGATCACAGGCGCTTCGAGATCCTGATCGGCGAGACCGCGCTGAGATCGCTGATCTGTCCGCCCTCGATCCTCGCCGCGCAGCTCGACCGCCTCTTCGGACTGGTCGGCCTGGACACGGTCCACCTCGGGATCATCCCGTTCACCGCGTCGCTGAAGATCCCGCCGACCGGCGGCTTCTGGGTCCATGACGAGCGCCTCGTCATGGTCGAGGTCTGGCACGCCGAACTGTGGATCGACGACGCCGACTCGATCGCCCTGTACCTCCGCACCTGGCGGACCCTGCGGGAGTCGGCCGTGTTCGGCGCCGACGCGCAGAACCTGATCAGCCACACGCGTCGGTCCCTGAATCTCGTCTGATCACCCCCTCGCCGGCCGAACCCTGCAATGGCATCGGAGGGTTGAGCTTTCGTCGCCTGGCTGACACGACGCCACAAGAGGGCGCTGGGGCCGGACGATGACGCCTTGAGAGCCCATCTCGCCACCCTTCGCGGACTGTTCAAGGAGATCCAGGAAGAGCCGAAGCGGGAGGACTGGTTCAAGGCTGAAGGGCGCCGCGATCTGGGTGAAGCGCTGCGTGATCTTTCGTGGCGTCGGACGGACCGCAAGTTGTTCTCACACGTGACCAAGGCGGCACTGTCCTGGACTGGTGCGAGGATTCACGCGCCTGAGGCGCAGAACCCGTTCGTGTGGCTGGGGAGGATGACCCCGGAAGACCAGGCACAGGAGGCAACGGAGCAGGAGGAGTTCCGCAAGCCAACGTGAGGCGGCAGATCAGGGCCTGACTGCCATTGCTGCAGCGTTGGAGCGCCTGGTCCAACTGGAGCGCCTCACCCTCGGCTGGTCATGACCAGTGCCCCGGCGAGCACACCAGGCTCACACGCCACGAGTGGCTACGCTGTTCAGACATGACGCAATACAACGGCACCGCAACGGCCGTCACTGAAGCAGGCGAAGCACCCGTACGGATCAACGTCCGAGAGGTGCCCGACGGGATCCGCGACCCGTATTGGGCGGGGACCATGACCATCCGTGCCGTCGAGATCTGGCAGGCGATCGCCAATCATCCCGAGTTCGGGCTGCGGCTCCCGGACGGACGGGTAGGCACCTGGCAGGCTGCCGAGGGGGCGGGCCTGCCCCCGACAGAGACGAACCCGACCACGTTTCCGATCACACGCGTCGACGGTGTGGCCTTCTGATCCAAACCATTCGCCACGTGCCCGAGTGATCCCGATCCGCCCTGCGGCCGTCTGCGGGGCGCAGGGCCCCGGGTGCGCGGAGTTCGCCCGCGAGGTCGAAGGCGTTTCCTGGTGGCCAGGACGCCGCGGGACGGGAGCAGTTCGCCGGTCAGCCCGCCATCCGCCAGCGGTCGCCGTCCTGGACGACGAGCCCGCGCCGCTCAAGAGCTTCGAGGCTCCGGCGGCACCGGCCGACCGCATCGCTCCCCGGCGCGCACAGCACGGCGGCCCCGGCCTCGGTCCCGTCCTTTCGGCGCGGCTACAGAGGCGCAGAGGAAATTCCACCTTCACTCGCGGGGGGGGGGGGGCACCCCCATCGCCCACCCGGGCCGCCTGGGGGAACTGCCCGGGCCTTTGAGGCATTGGGGGAGGCATGCCTGCCCGCAGCCACCTGGGGGAGGAACTGCGCGAGCAGTCCCCCGCGTGGCCGCGGGCGGTTATGCGACCCTTGTGAATTCGACGGTCACTTCCGGGGCCCCTCCCGGCACCCCGCGGTAGATCCCCTTGTGCGGGGTGACGTCGTCGTAGTCGCGGCCACGGCCCACCACCACGTGGTCCTCCCCGGCCCGCACCCGGTTCGTCGGGTCGTACCCGCACCAGTCGCCGGCCCAGTACTCGATCCACGCGTGGCTCTGCCCGGCGACGGGCCGGTTCGGTTCCGCCTCGCGCTCCGGGTGCAGGTACCCGGAGACGTACCGGGACGGCAGCCCCAGCCCCCGCAGCAGGGCGATGGTGAGGTGGGTGATGTCCTGGCAGACGCCGGCCCGCTGGGCCCACGCCTCCGCGGGGGAGGTGTTCACGCCGGTCGCCCCCGGCAGGTAGGCCACGCGGTCGGCGACCAGCTCCGAGACGGCCACCGCGGCCTCGTGCGGGCCCAGCCCCTCCCCGGCGGCCAGCGCCTTCCGTACCAGCTTCTTCGGCACCGAGGTGCGCCCGGTCGGGTTCACGAACTCCGACAGCCGTGACCCCGCCGCCCGTTCGGCCAGCTCCGCCCACCCCGGCGCGGCCGGCAGCGGCCCCGGCGCCACCGTCTCCACCAGACTCGACGCGGTGATCGTCAGATCCTCGTGCGGTTCAAGGAGGTCGAAGCCGGTGACCTGGGTGCCCCAGTAGTCCCAGTACGACCAGACGGCGGTCGCCGGCTGCACCGTGACCCGCGCGTCCAGCGTGGTCTGCCCCGGCAGGGTCAGCGGGGTCATCCGCACCTCGTTGTGCGAGGAGGCCGCGGGCTGCGCGTAGGAGACCCGGGTGGTGTGCCGGATCCGGAGGCGACGAGCCATCTCAGGCTCCTTCCTGGGCCCACTCGACGGGCCCCTGGTACGGGAAGAACCGCTCCGCCACCGCGTCGGCGCACGCCATGCAGGCCTGCTGGAGATCGCGCAGCAGGACCGGCAGCTGTGCCTCAAGGGAGGCGGTGTCGAGGTATTCGAGGCGGGTGCGAGCCCGCCCGACCGGGGAGCGGGCGGGGTCCTGGCGGGGCCGCCCGAGCGCGGCCAGGCACTCCTCGGCCGTGGTCAGCGCGTGCAGCGCCGAACGCGGGAAGTCCCGGTCCAGGAGCAGGAATTCGGCCACCCGCGGGGTGTCGCCGAACCCGCTGTGCACCCGTGCGTACGCCTCGTCGGCGCCGCTCGCGCTGAGCAGCGTCGGCCAGTCCGGCGCGTGCGCCGCGTCCAGCACCCGCACCGAGAGCAGCCGTACGGTCATGTCCACCCGCTCCAGGCTCCGCCCGAGGACCACGAACCGCCAGCTGTCGTCCCGGCTCATCGTCGAGTCGGCGAGGCCGAAGAAGAGCGCGGCCCGGCTGCGGACCAGCTCCAGGTAGGCGTAGGGGCCGGTGCGGCGGGCCGCGCGGCGCCGGTCGCCGAGCGCGTGCCAGGTGGAGTTGAGGCACTCCCACATCTCCGAGGAGACGGCCTCCCGGGCGCTGCGCGCGTTGAGCCGGGCGGCGCCCAGCGCGCCCTCGATGGAGCAGGTGGAGCGGGCGTCGAAGGCGAGCTGGTCCAGGACCTGCTGCATGTCCACCCGGGCCGCGCCGGCGTCCACGCCGAGGATCGCGTACAGCGACCGGCAGGCCGCGTCCTCGTCGCGCCAGGGGTCCTCCAGCATCCGGTGCAGGTAGGCGTCGAGGATCCGCCCGGTGGCGTCGGCCCGTTCGACGTACCGCCCGGTCCAGGTCAGCGACTCGGCGATACGGGAGAGGATCACGTCGTTCACTGCTGCTGCGCTCCTTCCGGTACGACCGCACGGGTGCCGTCGGGGCCCAGGCGGCGCGGGGCGACGGCGGGGATCGGGCCCGCGTCGACCGGCTCGGGGCGTTCGGCGGGGCCCTCGGCGAGCACCCAGGTGTCCTTGGAGCCGCCGCCCTGGCTGGAGTTGACGATCAGGTTGCCCTCCTGGAGCGCGACCCGGGTGAGGCCGCCGGGCAGTACCCAGATGCCGTCGCCGTCGTTCACGGCGAACGGCCGCAGGTCAATGTGGCGCGGGGCCATCCGTTCACCCGAGAGGGTGGGGGAGGTGGAGAGGGCGACCGGGCGCTGGGCGATGAAGCCGCGCGGGTCGGCCGCGACGGCTTTGCGAGTGCGTTCCAGGGTTGCCCGGTCGGCCTTCGGGCCGATCACGATGCCCTGCCCGCCGGCCCCGTCGACGGGCTTCACGACCAGCTGGTCGAGCTGGTCGAGGACGGCCGCCAACTGGCCTGGTTCGTCGGGTCGGTAGGACTCGACGTTGGGGAGGACCGGCTCCTCCCCGAGGTAGTAGCGGATCAGGTCCGGGACGTAGGTGTAGAGGAGTTTGTCGTCCGCGATGCCGTTGCCCACGGCGTTCGCGAGTGTGACGTTCCCTGCGATGGCGGCGCTCAGGATGCCGGGGCAGCCGATCACCGAGTCGGGGCGGAAGTGCAGCGGGTCGAGGAAGTCGTCGTCGAGGCGCCGGTACACGACGTGCACGGGCACCTCGCCGCGGGTCGTGCGCATCCAGACCCGGTTGCTCCGGCACACGAGGTCGTGCCCTTCCACCAGCTGCACGCCCATCAGCCGGGCCAGCAGGGCGTGTTCGAAGTAGGCCGCGTTGCTCGGCCCGGGGGTGAGGACGACCACCCGGGGATCGCTCGCCGCCCCGCCCGGCGCGGCGGCCCGGAGGGCGGCGAGCAGCCGCCCCGGGTACCCGTCCACCGGCAGCACGTGCTGCTCGGCGAAGAGCGAGGGGAAGACCCGGGTCATCGCCCTGCGGTTCTCGATGACGTACGACACCCCGCTGGGCACCCGCACGTTGTCCTCGAGCACCCGGAACGCGCCGGCCTCGTCGCGGACCAGGTCGATTCCGGCCACATGGATGCGCACCCCGCCGGGCGGCTCCACCGCGTGTGCCGCCCGGTGGAAGTGCGGTGAGCCAAGGAGCAGCCGCCAGGGCACCACCCCGTCCTCGAAGGCCCGCGCGTGTCCGTAGGCGTCGGCCAGATAGGCCTCCAGGGCCCGCACGCGCTGGGCCACGCCTCTTCGTATGAGATCCCATTCCAGGGCGTCGAGGATCCTCGGCACCAGGTCCAGTGGCCAGGGCCGTTCCTCGCCCGCGAAGGCGTAGGTCACCCCCCGGTCGGTGAAGGCCCGGGCCATCTGGTCGGCCCGGAACCGCAGTTCACTCGGTTCGATCGGCTGGAGCGCAGCCAGTACCGGCTCATAGGCGGTCCTGACCTCACCCGGCCGCACAAACATCTCGTCCCACGCGTCGGCCAACGCGTACGCGTCGAATATGTCCGCCATGCAGGGACGTTAGAGCGGGCACGTAACGCGGCGATCACTGGCGGATTTCGGGGATTCGCCGGGACCGCCGCGTCACGTGCCCGCGAGCGACCCTCCCTGCAACGCACCTCCCCCGTGGGCGCGTTGCACGGGGCCCCGGTCCGATCGGGGGAGGATGGACCGGGGCCCCGCCGGGTGTCCGGGGACACCCGTGGGAAGCGGCACCCACGATGCCGCGCACACCCCCCTGCCACCACCGTCATCTTGTTGCAACGCGACCGGCGGAGGCGGTGCGAAATCCGGTCACATCCGGGTATTACGGCGCCCCGTGCGAGGGGAGCTGTGTTGCGGACCCGGTCCGGACCGCTCATAGTTGCGCTGCGGAAGAGGCAGCAAATCGGGGGTGGAATGGGCGATGGCCGGGCACGGGACGGAGGAACATCCACACGGCGCCGACCGGCTGTGCGCCGTCGGGGACCGGGTGTACTCCCGGGCCGTGCGCCGGGGCCGGGTGCCGCGCACGGACGCCGACGCGGTGCCCTGCCTGCTCGAACTGGCGCTGCTGCACCCCGACCCCGATGACATGGACTGGCTGGTGCCGACGGCGCCGCAGGAGGTCATGACCCGGCTGCTGCGCGGGGTGCACGACGAGGTGACGGAGAGTCAGCGGCGGGTGGGCTCGGCGGTCGAGGCGTTCGAGTGGTACGCCGGTCTGGGACGGCAGTTGCAGGCCGTGTCGGCCTCCGCGGAGGGCACGGCGGCCATCCGGGTGCTCGACGGGCTGGCCCGGATCCAGGCGGCCATGGACGAGGCGACGGAGGCCTGCACGCAGGAGGTGCTGACCGTGCAGCCGGGCGGCATCCGGCGGGAGTCGGAGCTGACCGAGGGGCTGCACCGGGCCGTCGCCCTGCGCGGGCGGGGCGTGCGGATGCGCGACCTGTACACGCACGTCGCCCGGCACGGCCAGGGTCTGCTCAACTACCTGGAGCTGATGGGCGACGCGGTCGAGGCCCGCACGCTCGACGAGGTCATCGACCGGCTCATCCTCTTCGACCGCACGGTGGCGTTCATCCCCGCGAACGCGGACCGCACGATGGCCCTGGAGCTGCGCCACCCCGCCCTCGTCGAGTACTTCGTCACGGTCTTCGAACGCCTCTGGCGCCTTGCCATTCCGCTCACCGCCCCGCTGCCCGACACCGGCATCGAGGGCATCTCGCACCGCGAGCAGTCCATCGCGGCGCTGCTGGCGGAGGGCCACCAGGACGCGGTCATCGCCGAACGCCTCGGCATCAGCGTCCGCACCTGCCGCGCCCACATCGCCCGCCTCTCCGAGACCCTCGGCGCGGCCAGCCGCACCCAACTGGGCGTGCGCATAGCCCAGGTGGGACTGGACCGGCCGCCGGGCGGGGCGGGCACGGCCCCGGACACGGCTCCCGGCCCGGCTCCGGACGCGGTCACACTTCCTGATCAAGGATCCCCGAGCGTGCGATGAGGTAGCCGAGCTGGGCGCGGCTCTCGCTGCCGAGGGTGTCGGCGAGTTTGGCGATGTGGACGCGGGCGGTGCGGATGTTCATGCCGAGGCGGTCGGCGACGACGGCGTCGGTGTGGCCCTCGACGAGCAGCGCGGCGATGGCCTGCTGGCGGGGGGTGATGCCGTTGACGGTGGGGCGGAGCTCGGCCTTGGGGAACATCGGGGTGGCCAGGCGCCAGAGCCGGTCGAAGGCGGTGATCAGGTAGTCGACCAGTGCCGGGTGGCGGACTTCCAGGGCGAGGGTGCCGTCGTCGTTCGCGGGGAGGAAGGCGACCGACCGGTCCATGACGACGAGCCGGTCGGGTACCTCGTCGAGGCCACGGGCGGTGCTGTCGCCCCGCAGGTCCTCGGCGTAGGCGTACACGTTGGGCACATGGCGCAGGGTGTTCTGGTAGAGCGTGCGGAACCGGCCGCCGCGGTCGAGGAACGCCTGGTCGCGTCCGAAGGCGGCGGGCTGGGCCTGGGAGCCGCGATCGCCGATCAGACCGGCGTGCGGCTGGACGCACAGGACTTCCTGCCGGGCCTCCGCCATGGCCTCCCCGATGGCCTGGTTGATCCGCCGTGTGCCGCTCAGCAGCCGCAGTGCGGGGGAGTCCGCCGCCGCGCCGGGCGGTCCCTGGACGTTCATCAGCGGTTCGAAGAGCTTCACCAGGCGCTGCTCCAGCCGCCATTCCTCGGTGATGCGGGCGCGGGCCCCGCGCAGCAGCCGGTTCAGGGCGACGTCCGGGGCGACGGGCTCCAGCCGGTCGAGATCGTCGAGCGCGGGGTGGAGCAGGCCGAGGTCCACGAGGCAGGGGGCCCCGGTGGCGTCCTTCGCGGACAACTGCCCCGCGCGCAGGGCGAGTTCGTACAGTTTCGTCCCCGCGTCGCACAGGTCCTCGACGCCGTGCTCGGCATGAGAGTCGGTGGTCACGGCCTGCCGGCCTCCTCGGGGGGCGTCTGGTCCAGGATCCCGGACTGGGCGATCAGGAAGCCCAGCTGTGCGCGGCTGCCGCTGCCCAGGAGCTGGGCCAGCTTGGCGATGTGGGCCCGGCAGGTGCGGACGTTCATGCCCAGGCGCCGGGCGATGGCCTCGTCGACATGGCCCTCGATGAGGAGCTTGGCGATGGAGTGCTGGATCTCGGTGATGCCGTCGGGGGCGGTCTCGTAGGGCGCGCCGGCGCTCAGCGGCACCGCGCGGTTCCACATGAACTCGAAGACCTTGATCAGGTAGCGGACGAGTCCCGGGTGGCGGAGTTCGAGGGCGATCTCCCCGTCGTCGCGGGTCGGGATGAAGGCCACGGTCTCGTCGCAGATGATCAGCCGCTCGACGAGTTCGTCGATCGTGCGGTACTCCACCTTGCCGTCGGTGAACTGGGCGACGTAGGCGAGCGTCTCGGGGCTGTAGCGGGCCGGATGCTGGTAGAGCGTGCGGATGCGGCAGCCGCGTTCGATCAGCGGCCGGTCGCGTTCCAGGGCCTTGGTGAGGGTGTGCTCCAGGCGCCGGCGGCTGGGCTGGACGGTGAGCATCTCGGTCTGGCACTGGGTGGTGGCCAGGTCGAGGGCCGCGTTGATCCGGTCCAGCCCCTCCAGCACCGTGAGGGAGTGCGTGGTCGCCGTCGACTGGGCGCTGAGCGTCATGAACGGCTCGAAAGCGTCGGCGAGTTCGATCGACATCCGCCTGCGTTGGGTGATCTCGCTCTCGATCGGGTTTAGTCGCTGGGCGAGGGCGATCGAAGGGGGGACCGGGCGCAGCCAGTTCGGGTCGTCGGGATCGGCATGAAGAAGGGCGAACTCCATCAAACAGGGCGCCGGTTCCACGTCCGCACGGGCGACGCGTCCCGTCCGGAGAGCGTTCCCGTAGAGACGGCGCCCCTCCTCGCACAGGTCGGTCAGCCCGTGGGGATGTGTCCGCTTAGTCTCATTTATTGTCAAATCTCCACCCCCCAGGGTCCTGAACGTGCAGGAACATGATGCATCGATTGTGTGGCCACAACGTGCCGGAATGGGCCATCGTCGTATTCGGACGGGGGAGAGGTGACCTTCAAATGAGGACGAAGCCGACTATGCATAAGAGAATGCTTCGCTCGGCGCTTGTCGCCGCCTTCTCCGCCGTTGTGGCCTTCGGAGCGCTGGGCGGCCTCTCGGCGACGAAGAGTGACATCGCGGGGGACAGCAGCTGGAGCGTTGCTGCCGATCCCGGTGACAGCAGTTGGGTGATCGTGGCGTCCGACGTCCCCGGGGACAGCTCATGGGTCGCTCCGGCAGACAGCAGCTGGGCCGTATCGTCATGACCACCCCACCCGACGACCGCTCCTTCCGCCGCGAAATGGCCACGGCCTACCGCTCGGGCTGGCACTTCATCGATCTTGTCACCGCGATCCCCCACTCCGGTGACTCGTTGATGGTGACCGTCTTCGGTGAGCCGGTCGTCGTCACGCGGGACGAGGACGAGGACGTACGGGCGTACCGGTGCCTGCGCAAGCCGCGGGGTGCCCCGCAGCCCGTGCGGTGCGCGATCCGGTACGGAATGATCTTTGTGAACCTGGACCAAAGGGACCACCGGCTGGCTGAGCCGGATGTCCCGGACGTGAGGACCATCTCGGCCACCCCCCGCAGTGCCTGACGCGATTCCCCCGTCGTAAAAAGATCGCTCAGGTGCTTCCCCCCGCAGCGGCGTCACCGTGACCTGAACACGGTGACGCCGCTGCAGTTTTGGCGGACATTTCGAGGTATCGGCCGGTTTCGGCCGCGTCCCACGGTGGCTGAAACCAGCCGCCGGAACGGGTCGACCGCCCGCCCGGTTTCCGCCGTCCGGCCCCGCCCCGGCGCCTCCTCCGCCCGGGGCGCCCCGCCGCACCGCCCAGCCGCACCGCTCACCGCACCGCTCGGCACGCCGCCGCTCCGCCTCCGCGTCGGTCCCGGCCGCCGGCCCTGCCTCGCCCCGGCCGCAGGCCGGCCGCTCCGGCGTCGCCCGCCGCCCCGGCCCGCCCCCGCCGCCGCCCGGCATTCCTCCGCGCTCGCTTCCCGGAAGGGCTCCCGCCCGCACCTTGAGTGGAATAGACTCAACTTTGTGTACGTTGGCTGAGTCAGCCGAACGACGCCGAGGAGGAGAACGCGAACGTGGACGCCGAGCTGACCAACAGGAGCCGGGACGCGATCAACGCGGCCAGCAGCCGGGCCGTGACCGAGGGACACGCGGACCTCACCCCTGCCCACCTGCTGCTGGCTCTGCTGGCCGGGCAGGACAACGAGAACATCACCGACCTGCTCGCGGCCGTCGACGCCGACCAGGCCGCCGTACGCCAGGGCGCCGACCGCGTACTGGCCGCGCTGCCCAGTGTGACCGGTTCGACGGTTGCGCCCCCGCAGCCCAACCGCGAACTGCTCGCGGTCCTCGCCGACGCCGGCGAACGCGCCAGGGACCTCGGCGACGACTTCCTCTCCACCGAGCACCTGCTCATCGGCATCGCCGCGAAGGGCGGCGCGGCCGGCGAGGTGCTCGACCGGCAGGGCGCCAGCGCGAAAAAGCTGGTGGAGGCCTTCCGGAAGGCGCGCGGCGGACGCCGGGTGACCACCGCCGACCCCGAGGGCCAGTACAAGGCGCTGGAGAAGTTCGGCACCGACTTCACGGCCGCCGCCCGGGACGGCAAGCTCGACCCCGTCATCGGCCGTGACCAGGAGATCCGCCGGGTCGTGCAGGTGCTGTCGCGGCGGACCAAGAACAACCCCGTGCTCATCGGCGAGCCGGGCGTCGGCAAGACCGCCGTCGTCGAGGGGCTCGCCCAGCGGATCGTGAAGGGGGACGTCCCCGAGTCGCTGAAGGACAAGCGGCTGGTCTCGCTGGACCTCGGCGCGATGGTCGCGGGCGCGAAGTACCGCGGCGAGTTCGAGGAGCGGCTGAAGACCGTCCTCGCCGAGATCAAGGACTCCGACGGCCAGATCATCACGTTCATCGACGAGCTGCACACGGTCGTCGGCGCGGGCGCGGGCGGCGACTCCGCCATGGACGCCGGCAACATGCTGAAGCCGATGCTGGCCCGCGGCGAGCTGCGCATGGTCGGCGCCACCACCCTCGACGAGTACCGCGAACGCATCGAGAAGGACCCGGCGTTGGAGCGCCGCTTCCAGCAGGTCCTGGTCGCCGAGCCGACGGTCGAGGACACGATCGCCATCCTCCGTGGCCTGAAGGGCCGTTACGAGGCCCACCACAAGGTGCAGATCGCGGACTCGGCGCTGGTCGCCTCCGCGACCCTCTCCGACCGCTACATCACCTCCCGCTTCCTCCCGGACAAGGCGATCGACCTCGTCGACGAGGCCGCCTCCCGCCTCCGCATGGAGATCGACTCCTCCCCGGTCGAGATCGACGAACTCCAGCGCTCCGTCGACCGGTTGAAGATGGAGGAGCTGGCGCTGGAGAAGGAGACCGACCCGGCCTCCCGGGACCGCCTGGAGAAGCTGCGCCGCGACCTCGCCGACAAGGAGGAGGACCTGCGCGGCCTCAACGCCCGCTGGGAGCGCGAGAAGCAGTCCCTGAACCGGGTCGGCGAGCTGAAGGAGAAGCTCGACGCCCTGCGCGGCACCGCCGAACGCGCCCAGCGCGACGGCGACTTCGACACCGCCTCCAAGCTGCTGTACGGCGAGATCCCGCAGCTGGAGAAGGAGCTGGAGGCCGCGTCCGAGGCCGAGGAGGAGACCTCCCGGGACACCATGGTCAAGGACGAGGTCGGCTCCGACGACATCGCCGACGTGGTGGCCGCCTGGACCGGCATCCCGGCCGGCCGCATGCTGGAGGGCGAGACCCAGAAGCTGCTCCGCATGGAGGACGAGCTGGGCCGCCGCCTGATCGGCCAGACCGAGGCCGTACGCGCGGTGTCGGACGCCGTACGGCGGTCCCGCGCCGGGATCGCCGACCCGGACCGCCCCACCGGCTCCTTCCTCTTCCTCGGCCCGACCGGCGTCGGCAAGACCGAACTCGCCAAGGCCCTCGCCGACTTCCTCTTCGACGACGAGCGGGCGATGGTCCGCATCGACATGTCGGAGTACAGCGAGAAGCACAGCGTGGCCCGGCTGGTCGGCGCCCCGCCCGGGTACGTCGGCTACGAGGAGGGCGGCCAGCTGACGGAGGCGGTCCGCCGCAGGCCGTACACCGTGGTCCTCCTGGACGAGGTGGAGAAGGCCCACCCCGAGGTCTTCGACATCCTGCTCCAGGTGCTGGACGACGGCCGTCTCACCGACGGGCAGGGCCGCACGGTCGACTTCCGCAACACCATCCTGGTGCTGACGTCGAACCTGGGCAGCCAGTACCTGGTCGACCCGGTCCTCGGCGAGGAGGAGAAGAAGCGGCAGGTCCTGGAGACGGTCCGGCAGTCCTTCAAGCCGGAGTTCCTCAACCGGCTCGACGACCTGGTCGTCTTCTCCGCCCTGGCCAAGGACGAACTGGCCCGGATCGCCCGGCTCCAGATCGACCGGCTGGCCAAGCGCCTCGCCGACCGCCGGCTCGCCCTGGAGATCACCCCCGAGGCCCTGGCCTGGCTCGCCGAGGAGGGCAACGACCCGGCCTACGGCGCCCGCCCGCTGCGCCGCCTGGTCCAGACCGCCATCGGCGACCGGCTGGCCAAGGAGATCCTGGCCGGCGAGGTCAAGGACGGCGACACGATCCGCGTCGACGCGTTCGGGGAGGGCCTGATCGTGGGCCCGGTGACGGCCGGGGAGGCCGCCGCGGAGGCCGTGGAAAACGCCGGTCAGGAGACCGGAAAAACGCTCTGAGCGGAATTCCGCCAACGCGAGATGAACCCGCCGGGGCGGGGGTTGCCACCCCCCTCCCCGGATGGGGGAGGATGGCGGAATCCGTATGAAGGGAAAAACACGGTGACCATCGACCCGTCCTCGATTCCGAACTTCGGGGGCCAGCCCGAGCCGCAGCCCCAAGGACCGGCGGGCCCCGTCGTCCCGGATCAGGATCTTGTGAAGCAGCTCCTCGACCAGATGGAGCTGAAGTACGTCGTCGACGACGAGGGCGACCTCGCGGCGCCGTGGGAGCAGTTCCGCACGTACTTCATGTTCCGCGGCGAGGACGAGCAGGCCGTCTTCTCGGTGCGGACGTTCTACGACCGCCCCCACAAGATCGACGAGAAGCCGCAGCTCCTCGAGTCGATCGACGACTGGAACCGGCGGACCCTGTGGCCCAAGGTCTACACCCACACCCACGACGACGGCACCGTCCGTCTCATCGGTGAGGCCCAGATGCTCATCGGCACGGGCGTCGACATCAACCACTTCGTCTCGTCCACGGTCAGCTGGGTGCGGGCCGCGATCGAGTTCGACAAGTGGCTGGTCGAGCAGCTCGGCCTGGAGGAGGCCGTCAACGAGGCCGACGAGCCCGAAGACGGCGACGGCGACGAGTAAGACCGTCGAGTAGGACCGTCGAGCAGACCTACAGCGGTGTGTGCGCGTACACGACGAGGTACGTGCCGTAGCCGAACGAGAGCCCGGCCAGGGCCGTGACCACCACCGTCGCGTGCCAGGGCCGGGCTCTTGCCGTGCGGACCAGCGCCCGGGCCAGCGGGAGCAGCAGCGGGAAGGCCGGGAGCAGGAAGCGCGGCTTCGACTCGAAGAAGCCCGAGCCGCCGAGCGCGATCAGCAGGAGCACGGCGGTGTAGGCGAGCAGCGGGAGCGGGGCGCGGTCCAGGGCCAGCAGGGCGAACAGGACCACCGCCGCCGCCACGATCACCATCGTCATCGGGAAGACGAACCGGTCGCCGCGCAGCAGCAGCGTGCGGACGAACGCCAGCGAGCCCCGGCCGAAGTCGAAGCGCGAGCCCCACAGCCGCTGTACGCCGAAGTAGCCGCCGAGCGCGTCGCCGGTGCGGCGGCCGACCCACAGGACGTACGCGGTCCAGCCCAGCGGGGCGAGCGCCGCGCCCGTCCACAGCCTGTGGGTAACCCGGCCGCGGGCGCGGTACACCTCGTGGCCGGCGGCGAGCAGGACGGCCGCCGCGACCGCGAAGCCGTTCGGCCGGGACAGCCCGGCCAGGGCGGCCAGGCCGCCGGCCCACAGCCAGTTCCCGGCCAGGACGGCGTACAGCGACCACGCCGCGAAGGCGGTCAGGACCGGTTCCGTGTACGCCATCGACAGCACCACGGAATGCGGGAGCAGTCCCCACAGCAGCACCAGGGCGGTGCCCACCGCACGGCCGTGCAGCCGGGCGCCCACCGCGTAGATCCCGCCCGCGGCGACGGCGGCGGCCGTCCACGACACCAGCAGCCCCGCGCCGGCCCCGCTGAGCGGGGTCACCGCCGTCAGGGTCCGGATCAGCGCCGGGTAGAGCGGGAAGAACGCCAGGTCGCTGTGGACGATGCCGGGGCCGAAGTACAGGGTGCGGCCGTAGCCGTGCGCCGCGATCCCCAGGTACCAGGCCGCGTCCCACGACCTCCCGAGCAGCGTCAGCGGATGCCGCCCGCCCGCCCAGGCGACCACCGCCAGCAACGCCATGCCGGTGAGCCGGGCCGCCGCGAACAGCCCCACGGCCACCCCGCCCGCGGTGACGAGGGACAACCGGGTCTCGGGCCGCTGCGCGACGGGCGGGGCGAGGGCGGTGGTGCTGACGTGGCTCACATTGGCACAGTGCCGGGCGATCGGGACACGTGCGAGAAATGTGCGCCCGATGGGGGCAGCACGGCGGCGTTGGACCGTTCAGTACCGCATCAGCTCGTGCTGCCATTCCGCCTCGGGCTGGTGGTGCAGTCCGAGGTAGGCCGTGGCGAGCACCTCCGGGTCGAAGCGCGCTTCGCCGCCGCCGATGTCCCTCGTGATGGTGACGCTGGTCGCGTGCACCCCCGTTCCCGCGAGGTGGTCGTGAAGGACCTGCACGTACGCGCGCAGCGCGGCCTTGCCGACGGACAGGGACGCGTGTCCCCTGGAGGGCGACAGGCCGTAGCCGCCGCCGGTGAACAGCAGGCTCCCGCGCCCGTCACGCAGCTCGGGCAGGACGGCGTCGGCCGCGACCCGGGCGCCCAGCACGTTGACGGCCGTGACATCGGCCCAGTCCTGGTCGTCCCCGCCCAGGGGCGAGTCCTCGCGCCGCACCCCGGCGTTGTACACGAGCACGTCGGGCGCGCCCAGCTCGGTGATCGCCCGGTGGAGCGCGGCGCGCAGGCCGCCGGGATCGGTGGCGTCCGCGACGAACCCGCGGACGTCCTGGCCGGTGGCGGCGAGTTCGGCGGCGTAGGCGTCCAGCCGGGCCCGGTCCCGGGCGAGCATGGCGACCGGGTGCCCGGCTTCGGCGAAGGTGCGGGCGATCGCGAGTCCGAGACCGGGTCCGACACCGACGATCACTGCGGTTCCCAGGGGCATGGTGGTCCTTTCGGCTGCTGACTTGCTGTTCATGGCCTCAAGGCAACCAGCGGCGCCGGTGGTGCGGCAGGACGTGCGGAGGGGGGTACTGGCAGGTCCTCCTCGACCGAACCACCCGCGCCTACTGTGGACGCATGGACCAGCGCCGTCAGATCCAGGAGTTCCTGGCCTCCCGCCGCGCACGGATCAGCCCGCAGTCGGCGGGTCTGCCGGTGGCCGGACGCAAGCGCCGGGTGCCCGGACTGCGCCGCGAGGAGGTCGCCGCTCTGGCGGGGCTCAGCGTGGACTACTACATCAGGCTGGAGCGCGGCGCCCTCACCAACGCCTCCGACAGCGTGCTGCGGGCCATCGCCCGGGCGCTGCGGCTCGACGCCGCCGAGCAGTCCCATCTGATCGATCTCGCCCGTGGCGGCCGGCCGTCCACCCCGTCCCACCGGCGCCGGACCGCGCCCGCGGCGATCACTCCGCAGGTGCAGACGGTCCTCGACGCTCTCGTCGGCGTCCCCGCGCTGGTGCGCGGCCCCACCCTCGACCTGATCGCCGCCAACTCCCTCGGCCGCGCCCTGTACAGCGTGGTCCTCACCGGCGGGGGAACGGCGCCGAACCTCCTCCGGTTCACGTTCCTCGACCCCCGCGCGGCGGACTTCTGGCGCGACTGGGACGAAGTGGCCGACGATCTCACCGCCCAGCTGCGTGCCGCCGCCGGGGCCAACCCCTTCGACCGCTCCCTCACCGACCTCGTCGGCGAGCTGTCCACCCGCAGCGACGCCTTCCGCGAGCTGTGGGCCCGGCACGACGTGCGCGCCCACGGGCGGGGCACCAAAGGGTTCCGGCACCCGGTCGTGGGCGCGCTCGAACTGCGCTACGACCTTCTCCAGCTGGCCGCCGAACCCGGCCTGACGATGATCACCTACACCGCCGAACCGGGCACCGCCTCACACGACAACCTGTCGCTCCTCGCCTCCTGGGCGGCCGGCCAGAACCACGACGCCGAGCGGAACCCGGCCGCGCCGTGAGACCGGGCCGGCCGGACGAGCCCGGCTGCCGGCCCAAGGACGCCCCGGGACGAGAGGGCATCGCCCCGGCCCGTGTGGACCGGCAGAGCGGCGACCGCACCGAGTGGGTCTTCGACCGACCTCAGGACGTACGCCCATCTCGGCAGCCGCGGACCGTCGTCGACGCCCGGAAGCGGCGAACCGGTGGCCGAGGCACCCGTGCGTGACAACGCGATCGCCCCGTGGCGTGGCGTTCATCGCGCAGACGGCGCACGGGCGCGCGTTGCAGCATCCCGTAGGGGGCGCGGGGAACTGCGCGGCCGGCCCCACGTGCCCGCAGGCGGGGAAGGTCGTCAGTGCAGCCGGCGCAGCCGTTCCGCCGCCTCCTTCAGGACCTCCGCCCGCTTGCAGAACGCGAACCGGACGAACGGAGCCCCCGCCTCCCGGTGGTCGTAGAAGACGGCGTTCGGGATGGCGACGACGCCCGCGCGGTCCGGCAGGGAGCGGCAGAAGGCGAAGCCGTCGGTCTCGCCGAGCGGGCGGATGTCGGTGGTGATGAAGTACGTGCCGGCGGTGTCGTAGACCTGGAAGCCCGCCTCCGTCAGGCCCGCCGCGAGGATGTCCCGCTTGGTCTGCATGTCGCGGCGGAACGCCTCGAAGTACGCGTCCGGGAGGGCGAGGGCCTCGGCGACCGCGTACTGGAAGGGGCCCGAGGCGACGTAGGTCAGGAACTGCTTCGCCGAGCGCACCGCCGTGACCAGCTCCGGGGTCGACGTCACCCAGCCGACCTTCCAGCCGGTGAAGGAGAACGTCTTGCCGGCCGAGCCGATGGTGACCGTGCGCCCGCGCATGCCGGGGAGGGTGGCGAGGGGCACGTGCTCCGCCTCGTCGTACACCAGGTGCTCGTACACCTCGTCGGTCACCACCAGCAGGTCGCGTTCCACCGCCAGTTCGGCGATCGCGGTCAGCTCGGCGCGGGTGAGGACCGTGCCGGTCGGGTTGTGCGGGGTGTTGACGAGGAGGAGGCGGGTGCGGGGGGTGACGGCCGCGCGGAGTTCGTCCAGGTCGAGGCGGAAGGCGCCGGCGTCGGGGCGCAGGGTGACCGGGACCCGGGTGCCGCCCGCCATCGCGATGCTCGCCGCGTAGGAGTCGTAGTACGGCTCCAGGGCGACGACCTCGTCCCCGGGTTCCACGAGGGCGAGCAGGGCGGCGGCGATGGCCTCCGTGGCGCCCGCCGTGACCAGGACTTCGGCGTCCGGGTCGTACGACAGCCCGTACCGGCGCTCCTGGTGCGCGGCGATCGCGGTGCGCAGTTCGGGGACGCCCGGGCCCGGCGGGTACTGGTTGCCGCGGCCCTCGCGGAGCGCGCGTACGGCCGCCTCGCGGACCTCCTCCGGGCCGTCGGTGTCCGGGAAGCCCTGGCCCAGGTTGATGGAGCCGGTGCGCAGGGCGAGGGCGGACATCTCGGCGAAGATCGTGGTGCCGAACTCGGCCAGCCGGCGGTTCAGGAGCGGGCGTTCGCTGGAGGTCATGCCGGTCATCCTGCGCCCGGGCCCCCGAGTTCCTCAACCCGGCCCGCCTGCCGGCCCGCCCGACCGGCTGCCCGGCGGGCACCTGCGGCGATGCCCCGACGGCGGTACCGGCTGCGGTCGCGGTGCCGGGGGATTGCGGCCATGCTGGCAGGAGAGCACGGCCGACTTCGCGCGGGCGCCGGGCCCCGGTGACCGCGCTGCACAGGAAGGCTGCCGCCATGACAACGGTGCCGAGCACGCCACAGCGAGGACACGGGGAGCCCGGCGGCGGCGCGAGGGTCGACGGCGCGTCCATGTTCGCCGGGAGCATGATGATGCTCAGCGGCCCCCTCAGCATCCTGATGGGCGCGTCCGGCATCGCCCACGACACCCTGTTCGCCGCGTCCCGGTACTCCTACCGGTTCGACCTGACGGCCTGGGGCTGGATCCACCTCGTGGTCGGGGTGGCCCTCGTCGTCGCCGGCCTGGGCGTGCTGACGGACCAGGGCTGGGGCCGCGGGGCTGGCATAGCCGTGGCGGCGATCAGCCTGATCTCCCAGTTCATGTTCGTTCCGTACTACCCGTTGTGGGCCATCCCCGTGATGACCCTCGACCTCCTGATCCTGTTCGCGCTGACCAGGAGCCGGATGTCCTGAGGGACCCTCAGAAGTTCCTCAACTCCGCTTTGGCCGCCGCGACGGCCGGGCATCCCCAGTGCACGCCGCGCTCTCGCGGCGGCCGGGGCGCCCACGGGGGGTCGCCTTCGGGGGAACGGAAAGAAGGTGACGCCATGGGCACCGTCTTCATCGTGGTGGCGGCAGCGGTCATCTGTCTCGCGATCGTCGCGTCGGCGGTCCGCCGGGGCGGCGGGACCAAGGGGGCGTACCGCAGCGGCGGTTCCTCGTCCTACGACAGCTCCGGCAGCTGGTGGGCCGGGGACTCGGGTTCGTCGTCCTCGCACGGCGGCGGTCACCACGGCGGTGGCCACTCCTGCGGCGGCGGCCACTCCTCGTGCGGCGGCGGGTCGTCCTGCGGGGGCGGCTCGTCGTGCGGCGGTGGCGGGGGCTGCGGCGGGGGCAGCTGAGCCGTCCGGCGGTGACGGGAAAACGGGGCGTCCGGACGGAGAGCGGGGGAGCTCTCGCCGGACGCCCCGGCGCGCGCCGGTAGGAGCGGGGCGCACCACTTGGTTGAACAGTTGAGCTGTGGAGCCCTCTAGGGGATGGAAACCCCACGAAGTTGGGTAAAAACGCTGTGGCGGCACCACAGTTCATGATTCCCTCTAAATCACCAAAGCGGCGCCTCGGACGTCCTGACGACACCCTCCCCCGGCTGGGCCGGCCGGGCCGATCTCCCGGTGTCGACCGAGGTGCCCCGGACCACCCTCCTCCCCTTTTGCGTGTTAGCGAGCCGATCCATGCTCACGACCCTGAACACCTCCTACACCGATACGCGCGCGGCCGACCTCGCCTGGGCCCTGGGGCGCGAGCCGCTGCCCGCCCTGGCCACCCTCGACCTGGAGCTGACCGGGGCGAAGCTGCAGCTGAGACTGCTCGGCGCGTCCCACCAGGTACTCCTGGAGGAGGAGTGCGGCGGCTGTTCGGAGACGGTGGCGTGCATCCCGGGGTCCAGCACCCCCCTGCCGCTCGGGGTCGCCAAACGCATCGGCGACTGGGAGTACGAGTTCGCGGCCCGCGTCGAGGTGCTGTCACCGGGCTCCTTCGCGGGCCGCGCCCAGGAACTGCTGGCCCTCGTCTCGGAGCATCCGCACGGCCTCGCCGGGGTCTTCCCGGGCAGCCCGCACGCGTTCACGGCGATGCTGGCCCAGCGCCACGAGGGCCAGGTGCACTGGCGCACCTGGCACGCGTACCCGCAGGACGGCCAGCTGGTCGCGACCCGCACCCGGGTCGGCGTACGGGTCCAGGTGCCCCAACCCGTGGCCGGATGACATAAACCAACGGGGCGTCAAAGGGCCCCGAGTTCCACACGTGTGGGTGACGAAGCGTACCGAGCGAGTGACGTAACGTCGCAGAGTGATCGATCCGCACGCACCGGCCCCTCCCGGCACACCGCCGCCCTGGGGCTCCCCCGCGCCGCTGCCCGTGCGGCCGGGGACGGGCCGCTTCCTGGTCCTGGCGTGCGTGTTCGTCTGCGCGGCCTGCGGACTGGTGTACGAACTCGAACTGGTCGCGCTCGCCTCGTACCTGATCGGCGACTCGGTCACCCAGGCCTCCGTCGTGCTGTCCGTGATGGTCTTCGCGATGGGCGTCGGCTCGCTCGGCGCGAAACGGCTGCGCTGGCACGCGGCGGCCGGGTTCGCCGCGGTGGAGGCCGCGCTGGCGCTGGTCGGCGGTTGCAGCGCCATGGCGCTCTACGCCGTCTTCGCCTGGACCGGCGGCTGGGGCGGCCTGTGGGCGGCCGGCCCGCGCTGCCTCCTGGTCGCCTTCTCCCTCGCCATCGGCCTGCTCATCGGCGCCGAGGTGCCGCTGCTGATGGAGCTCATCCAGCGCATCCGCCGCCAGGACGCGGGCGGCGCGGTCGCCGACCTGTTCGCCGCCGACTACGTGGGCGCGCTCGTCGGCGGCCTCGCCTTCCCGTTCCTCCTGCTGCCCTTCCTCGGCCAGCTGACCGGCACCCTGCTCACCGGCACCGTCAACGTCGCCGCCGGGGGCGCCCTGGTCCTCGGCCTGTTCCGCCGCGACCTGTCCCGCCGCGCCCGCTGGATCCTGCTCGTCGTGGGCGTGACCGTCCTCGGTCTCCTCGCCTCCGCCGCCGTCCTCGTCGGCGACTTCGAACGGGCCGCACGGCACGCCGTCTACGGCGCCGACGTCCGGGTCGCCGTCCAGACGGACGTCCAGGAGATCGTCCTCACCGGCGGCACCCGGGGCCGGCCCCTCGACCTCTTCCTGGACGGCCGGCTCCGGGTCGGCGGCCGGGACGAACGCCGGTACCACGAAGCCCTCGTCCACCCGGCGCTGACCGGCCCGCACGCGCGCGTGCTGATCCTCGGCGGCGGCGACGGCATGGCCGCGCGCGAGGTGCTGCGCCAGCCCGGCGTCGACCGCGTCGACATCGTCGAACTCGACGCGGGCCTGGTCCGTCTCGCCCGCCACGACCCCGCCCTCTCCGCGCTCAACGGCCACGCCTACGACGACCCGCACGTCCACGTCTTCACCGCCGACGCCTTCCACTGGCTGCGCGAGGCCCCCCGCTCCGGCTACTCCGGCCGCTCCGGTTACGACGTCGTCGTCGCCGACCTGCCCGACCCCGGCATCACCGCCAGCACGAAGCTGTACTCCCAGGAGTTCTACGGCCTCGTCCGCCGCGTCCTCGCCCCCGGCGGCCGTCTGGTCGTGCACGCCGGACCGGTCCAGGCCCGGCCGCACGCGTTCTGGACGGTCGCCGCGACCCTGCGGGCGGCGGGCCTCGCCACCACGCCCTACCGGGTCCTCGGCGAGGACGCCGGGTTCACCCCGGGCCCCGACCGCTCGGCGGGCGAGTCCAGGGCCCCGCACGACTGGGGCTTCATCCTCGCGACGGCGGCTTCCCGCGGGCCGCGGCTCCGCCTCCCGGCGGACGGCCCGCGGCTGCGGACGCTCACGGACGGGGGACTGCGGCGGGACGCGCTGCGGACGCCGCCGGCCGGGCTGCCACCGCCGTCGACGCTGGTGCACCCGCGGTACTGAGCGGACCCGTGCGTCGGGGAGGGTGTGCCGGACCGACTCGTGGGTAGGCTCAGTCGCCATGGAGCACCAGGTGTACGTCCCGGCCCCGGCCTCGCGCCTGCGGGAGGCGCTGACCGACCCCGCGCGGGTCGCCCGGGCGGTCCCCGGCCTCCAGCAGGACGCGGGCGCGGACCCCGGCACCGGGCGCCTCAAGGTCCGTATCGGCAGCCACTCGATCACCTACCGGGGCTCCCTGCGGGTGAGCGCCCACGACGACGGTTCCTACGCGGTCGACGGCGACGCCACCGAGGCCCGGGGCACCGGCACGGTGAAGCTGGCGCTGACCTTCCGTCTCGCGGAGACGGGCGAGGGGTGCACCGTGACGGTGACCGGGACGGCCTCCGCCGACGGGCGGGTCGCGGAGCTGCCGGCGGAGGCGGTGGAGTCGGCGGCGACGAGGCTGCTGGGCCGCTTCGCGGAGGGGCTGGGCGAGGCGCCCGCCACGGTCTTCGAGACGGAGGTCCCCCCGCCGTCGCTCGCGCCGGAACCGGAGCCCGGACCGGAGCCGGTGGTGGAGCCGCTTCCCGAGATCTTCGCCGAGGCGGCACACGCACGCCGCACGATGATCGGCCGCAGCGCGGAGGAGGTGGACCACGCGCCACCGCGGGGACGGTACGCGCCGGTCCCGGCGCCCCAGACAGTAGCCGGAAGCTCAGCCCTCCGCTGGGCCGCCCCCGCCGCAGCACTCGCACTCGCCTCGGCGATCGTCGTGACGAGAGCACTACGGCGCCGCCGCTGAGCCGTGCGGGTGGGCTGGTGCAGGGGGCGGGGACGCTGACCGGCGCTTGCCGGGTGCCCCCGCGCCCACCCGTGCCGCCCTGCGGCACGCCTGCCCGCAGCTAAGGAGCGACGGCAACTGCAGCGCCCCGTCAGGGGCGCGGGGAACTGCGCGACCAGCCCCCACCCACCCGCGGCGGACCGGCTGGGCGGCCCCCGTCCACCCGCGCCTGAGACCCGGGGTGGGTGTCCCACTAGTCTCGTCTCGTGAGTAACGAAGACATCACGCTGACCGCAGGCGACGTCACCCTGCACCTGCATCCCGGCAACGGCGGCCGGATCGCCGGACTTGAGGTCGGGGGCCTCGAACTGCTCCGGCAGGGCGAGCGGTTCGGCTGCTTCCCGATGGTGCCCTGGTGCGGCCGGATCAGGGACGGCCGCTTCCTCGACGGCGCCACCCTCGTCCAGATGCCCCTCAACTCCCCACCGCACGCCATCCACGGCACCGCCCGCGACGGCGCCTGGCGCACCGCCCGGGTCTCCGCGACCGAGGCCGTGATCACGCGTGAGCTCGGCGCCCCCTGGCCGCACCCCGCCCGCGTCACCCACGTCGTACAGCTCACCGAGGACTCGCTGACGCTCACGATGTCCGTGGAGACGTACGACGACTCCTTCCCGGCCCAGATCGGCTGGCACCCCTGGTTCAACCGGAACCTCGGCGGCCAGGACGCCCAGGTCGACTTCGCCCCCGCCTGGCAGGAGGAGCGCGGCGACGACCACCTGCCCACCGGCAACCGCGTCGACCCCGCGCCCGGCCCCTGGGACGACTGCTTCGGCATGCCCGACGGAGTCGACGTCACCCTCACCTGGCCGGGCCGGCTGCGGCTGAACGTCGCCAGCCGCGAGCAGTGGGTCGTGGTCTACGACGAGCAGGCGGAGGCCGTCTGCGTGGAGCCGCAGACCGGTCCGCCGAACGGGCTGAACACGCTGCCCCGGCTCGTCACGCCCATCGAGCCCCTGGAAGCCACGACCACCTGGACGTGGACGCGCCTCTAAGCTGGTCGGCATGACGGACGTACGCGCTGAGCTGCTGCAACAGATCAAGGACAAGGCCGTGGTGCACGGCAGGGTGACCCTGTCGTCGGGGCTGGAGGCCGACTACTACGTCGACCTCCGTCGCGTCACCCTCGACGGCGAGGCCGCCCCGCTGGTCGGCCAGGTGCTGCTGGACCTGACCGCCGACCTGGAGTTCGACGCCGTCGGCGGGCTCACCATGGGCGCCGACCCGGTCGCCGGCGCCATGCTGCACGCGGCAGCCGCCCGCGGGAAGCGTCTCGACGCCTTCGTCGTGCGCAAGGCGGCGAAGGCGCACGGCATGCAGCGCAGGGTGGAGGGTCCGGAGATCAGGGGCCGGCGCGTGCTGGTCGTCGAGGACACCTCGACCACCGGCGGTTCCCCGCTCGCCGCCGTGGAGGCCGTGCGCGAGGCCGGCGCCGAGGTGGTCGCCGTCGCCACCATCGTGGACCGGGCGACGGGCGCCGCCGAGAAGATCCAGGAGGGCGCCGGGGTGCCGTACCTGTTCGCCTTCTCGAAGGATGAACTGGGGCTGGACTGACACCCCTGTTGACGAGTGGGATTGACCCGGATTTGACCTGCGCCCGGCGCATCGGTTCATGTCTGGAAAGATGGGGACGACGATGACGTCGCCCCCACACAGGTCTAGGTCAGGGCCGTAGAGAACCAGCAGTACCCGACCCGCACACCCAAGGAGCGGACAGATGCCCATCGCAACCCCCGAGGTCTACAACGAGATGCTCGACCGGGCGAAGGCAGGCAAGTTCGCCTACCCGGCCATCAACGTCACCTCGACCCAGACCCTGCACGCGGCGCTGCGCGGCTTCGCGGAGGCGGAGAGCGACGGCATCGTCCAGATCTCCACGGGTGGTGCCGAGTTCCTGGGCGGCCAGTACAAGAAGGAGATGGTGACCGGCTCGGTCGCGCTGGCCGAGTTCGCGCACATCGTCGCCGAGAAGTACCCGGTCAACGTCGCGCTGCACACGGACCACTGCCCGAAGGACAAGCTCGACGGGTACGTGCGCCCGCTGCTCGCGATCTCCGAGGAGCGCGTGAAGAACGGCCGCAACCCGCTCTTCCAGTCGCACATGTGGGACGGTTCGGCCGAGACCCTCGCCGACAACCTGGCCGTCGCGCAGGAGCTCCTTGAGCAGGCCCGCCGCGCCAACATCATCCTCGAGGTCGAGATCACCCCGACCGGCGGCGAGGAGGACGGCGTCTCGCACGAGATCAACGACTCCCTCTACACCACGGTCGACGACGCGATCCGCACCGCCGAGGCGCTCGGCCTCGGTGAGAAGGGCCGCTACCTGCTCGCCGCCTCCTTCGGCAACGTGCACGGCGTGTACAAGCCGGGCAACGTCGTGCTCCGCCCCGACCTGCTCAAGGAGCTGAGCGACGGCGTCGCCGCCAAGTTCGGCAAGCAGTCGCCGTTCGACTTCGTCTTCCACGGCGGCTCCGGCTCCACCGAGCAGGAGATCCTGACCGCGCTGGAGAACGGCGTCGTGAAGATGAACCTGGACACGGACACCCAGTACGCCTTCACCCGTCCGGTCGCCGACCACATGTTCAGGAACTACGACGGCGTCCTGAAGGTCGACGGCGAGGTCGGCTCCAAGAAGACCTACGACCCGCGCACCTGGGGCAAGCTGGCCGAGGCGTCCATGGCCGCGCGCGTCGTCGAGGCCACGCAGAACCTGCGCTCGGCGGGCAACAAGATCAAGTAAGCCGCATTACGGTCAGGACCCGGCGTTCGTCTGTCTACGGCGCCGGGTCCGCTGTATACCTGGAACCATGCCCGACGTCCGGATCGCCTCAGCCCAGGGCAAGTGGATCCTGCTCACCACGGTCCTCGGCTCCAGCATGGCGCTGCTGGACTCCACCGTCGTCAACGTGGCGCTGCCGCGCATCGGCGACGACCTGGACGCGAGCCTGTCCGCGCTCCAGTGGACGATCAACGCGTACATGCTGACGCTGGCCGGCCTGATCCTGCTCGGCGGCTCGCTCGGCGACCAGTACGGCCGCCGGAAGATCTTCGTGATCGGCGTCGTCTGGTTCGCGGCGGCGTCCCTGATGTGCGGCCTCGCCCCGACCGACGCCGTACTGATCGGCGCCCGCGCCCTCCAGGGCATCGGCGGCGCCCTCCTCACCCCCGGCTCGCTGGCCCTCATCCAGGCCTCCTTCCACCCCGACGACCGGGCCCGCGCGGTCGGCCTGTGGTCCGGCTTCGGCGGCATCGGCGCGGCGATCGGACCGTTCCTGGGCGGCTGGCTGGTGGACGGGCCGGGCTGGCGCTGGGTCTTCCTCCTCAACGTCCCGCTGGCGCTGCTCTGCGTCCCCGTCGCCCTGCGCCACGTCCCCGAGTCCGCCGACGGCCGCGCCCACGGCCGCTTCGACGTCCTCGGCGCGGTGCTCGGCGCCCTGACCCTCGGCCTCGTGACCTTCGCGCTGATCGAGGCCGGGACCGCGTCCCTGCTCGCCGTGGCGGGCGTCGCGGCCGGCGTGGCCTTCGTGTACGTCGAGAAACGCCGCCAGGACCCGATGCTCCCGCTGGACATCTTCGGCTCCCGCCAGTTCACGGCGCTCAACGTCGTCACCCTGTGCGTGTACGGCGCGTTCGGCGGCTACTTCTTCCTCACCGCGCTCCAACTCCAGGTGGTGGCGGGCTACTCGGCCCTGGCCGCCGGTACGGCGCTGCTGCCGACGACCGCCCTGATGCTCCTCTTCTCGGCCCGCTCGGGCGCCCTCGCCGACCGCATCGGCCCCCGCATCCCGCTCACGGTCGGCCCGTTGCTGTGCGCCACCGCGATGCTCCTGATGCTGCGGGTCGGCGAACACGCGAACTACCTGACGGACGTCCTCCCCGCGGTCCTGGTGCAGGGCGTCGGCATGGTCACCCTGGTGGCCCCGCTGACCGCCTCCGTCCTCGCCTCCGTGGACACGACCCGGGCGGGCATCGCCAGCGGCATCAACAACGCGGCGGCCCGCGCCGCCAGCCTGATCGCGGTGGCGGCGCTGCCGCTGCTCGCGGGGATGGGCCCGGAGGCGTACCGGTCGGCCTCGGCGTTCGACGCGGCCTTCCACCGGGCCATGCCCATCTGCGCCGGCGTCCTGGTCGTCGGCGCGGCCCTGGCCTTCGCCCTGGTCCGCAGGCCGGCCCCGGGCTGCGTACGCCCGGAGTGCCGTACCCACGGGAACGTGACGGCGCCGCCGATCGAGGCGGAGGGCCGGCCCTAGCCGCCGGAGGCCACTGGCGGTGGCTACTGCCTGTGGCTACTGCCGGCGGTGCAGCAGGGTGGTCCGCAGGTCGTGCTCGGTGATCTGGTCGGCGGGGCGGTGGAGGGTCCAGTGGTGCGGCTCGCCGCCGTCCATGGGCAGTACCTCGACGACGGTCTCCGGCGGTGGGCAGTCGCGTGCGTCGCCGCCGAGCTGGCGGATCACGACGGCGGTGTCGTCGTCCAGGCCGAGCAGGACGCGCACGGTGTCCCTCAGTTCGCGCAGACGCGGGCTCGGCCAGGCGCTTCCGGGGCGTGGTTCCAGGCGCACGGGCGGTGCCTCTCGTCGTCGGGCCCTGAACACGGCCGTCTGCCAGAGCGCGAGGCACAGCAGCGTGCCGGTCTCGGCGAGGAGGCCGAGGGCGGCCTGCGGCGCGGGCTGCAGACCGCGTTCGGTGAACCCGAACACGCCCACCGTGCGCGAGGCCGCGAAGCCGCCGAGGGCGCCGAGCGCGACGCCGGCCGCGGCGGCCCTCAGCAGCGGGGGCGGGGTCCCCGCCGCCAGCAGGACGGCGAGGGCGAAGGAGGCGCCTGCCTGGAGGAGGAACAGCGGGCCGACGACGTGGACGAAGCGGTACCCGTCGGCGTAGAGCTGCGCGTGGACGTATCCGCCGGCGGCGAGGGTCGCGGCGGTCGCCCACCGCAGGGCGCGGACGAGGGGTGTTCGGCTCTTCATGCCAGCCTCTGATCCTTGACGGCCAGTTCGCGGTCGCCCCGGCGGTAGCCGACGCTGCGGATGCCGAGCGCCGCCTTGAGCTGCCGGGCGGGGACCACCTGCGGGGTGGGGGCGGGGGCCCGGCCCGGTTTCGGCAGGGGGTAGGCGGTGGTGGTCGCGGAGTGGAAGGTGATGTTGCCCTCGGTCTTGCTGAACAGCTGGTGGACATGGCCGTTGAGACAGGTGACCGAGGAGAAGCGGCGCAGCAGGGCGATGACCTTGAGGGCGTCGTCGGTGCTCCAGCCCCACTTCGGGTACATCGCGAACAGCGGGATGTGGCTGAAGACCACGACGGGGGTGTCCGAGGGCAGGCCGGCGAGGTCCTTGCGGACGAAGTCGATCTGGTCGTTGCCGAGGTGGCCGAGCTTCTCCAGGCTCAGGGTGTTGACCAGGGCGATGAAGTGCACGCCGTGGGTGTCGAAGCTGTACCAGCCGTCGCCGAGGGTGCCCGCGCCGAAGGTCCGCCGGTAGGCGCGGCCCGCGTCGCCGATGGAGTCGTGCTCGCCCGGCACGGTGAAGACACGGTCCGTCCTCAGTTTCGACATCATCTGCTTGACCTGGTCGAACTGCCCGGCTGTGGACAGGTGGGTCAGGTCGCCGCTGTGCATGACGAAGTCGGGCCTGAACCCGAGCGAGTTGACCTGGTTCACCGCTTCGGTGAACGAGCCGGCCACGTCCGTGTTCGCCGGGCCCTGGAACCCGATGTGGCTGTCGGAGACCTGCACGAACCGGAGCGCACCGCTGCCCGCGGCGGCGCCGTCAGCGGCACCCGGGGCGGTACCGGTGGCGGCCTCGGCGGTGGAGCCCCGGGCGCCGGCGATCTGGCTGGTCACTTCCCCGCCGGCCACGGTCAGCACCACCGCGCCGCCGAACCACCCGGCGTGCCGCATGAGTTGGCGGCGCGTCATGCCGTGTTCCGCGGCGGGCCCACCGGGCTCACGCGGCTCCTCGGATGCGTCGTAGGCGGTCATCGGGTCACCTCCACGGTGGCGGTCATGAACGGATGGACGGTGCAGAGGTAGGCGTAGGTGCCGGGTTTGGTGAACGTGTGGCTGTAGGTGGCGTGGGTGGCCAGGGCGGCGGAGTGCAACGGGCCGCCCGGACTCGTGCTGGTGACCGTGTGGGCGTCGGTGTCCTGGTTGGTCCAGGTCACCGTCGTGCCCGCCGTCACCCTCAGCGTGGCCGGGGAGAACGCGAAGTTCTTGATCGCGACGGCGGTGCCGCTCACCGGCGTGCCGGTGCGGGTGCTCGTGCTCGGGTGGCTCGCGGGCATGTTCATGCCGGGCATCGAGGCGGAGTGCGGTGACGCGGGGTGCGGCGACGGGGCGCAGGAGCTGAGGAGCCCCAGCGTGCCGGCGCCGGCGAGGGCGGCGAGAGTCAGCCCTGCCGCGGTGCGTGATCGTCGGCCTGGTGTGCGGAAGTTCGGGTGCATGGCGCTCGGTCCGTCCTTTGCCGGGTGGGGAGTCGGTTCTGTTTGGCTCTGTCCGGCTCCACGGGCGGCGAGGGCCATACGGTTCGGCATATATACACTTTTGCGAGATTTCTTCGCGGCGGCGCGGAGCGTCACCTGTGCCGATCTGTGCGTTACAGGACAAAGAACCTCATGTGCGCGATGATCGACTTATGCCCCGGAGTTTCCGAAAGCGTGATCAAAGGGTTGATCCGGATCGCTCTGCGCGCCGTGTCTCCGGTAGAGGAACGCTTTCGACCGCGGACGAGGAGCTGCTGCGCACTCTGTACGCGGAGCACGCAGGGCCCCTGTTCCACTACGTGCTGCGACTGACATCGGGAGACCGGCAATGGGCGGAGGACGTGGTCCAGGAGACGCTGCTGCGGGCGTGGCAGCACCCCGCGGCGTTCGAGCCCGCGCGCGGCCCGGCCCGGGCCTGGCTGTGCACGGTCGCCCGGCACCTGGTCATCGACGCCCACCGGGCTCGGCGGGCCAGGCCGGCCGAGACGGGCGGCGAGGCGCTGGAGCGGGTCGCCGAGCAGACGCCGGGCGAGGACGGGATCGAGCAGGCGTTGCAGAGCTGGGCGGTCGCCGACGCCCTGCGGGCGCTGTCCCCGGACCACCGCGCGGTGCTGCTGGAGACCTACTACCGGGGGCGCACCATGGCGGAGGCCGCACAGGTGCTGGGCATTCCGCTGGGCACCGTGAAGTCGCGGACGTACTACGCCCTGCACGCCCTGCGGCTGGCGCTCCAGGAACGGGGGATCGAGCCGTGACCGTGATGTGCGGGAGGTGGTGACCGTGAGCGCGGAGCACGACGCTCTCCGGCTGGCCCTGGGTGGATACGTCCTGGGCACACTGCCCGATACGGAGCTGGAACAGGTGCGCGTCCACCTCGCCGGGTGCGACGAGTGCCGGGCGGAACACGTCCGGCTGGCGGGGCTGCCCGCGCTGCTGGCGACGGTGACCGAGGCGGAGGCCGAGGCCGCGGACCGGACGACGCCGGCGGCGGCCGACGGTGCCCTGGCCGACCGGCTGGTGGCCCAGGCGGCCGAGAGCGCTCAGCTCTCTTCGCCCGCGCGGCCCGTGGTGACGCCCGCGCCGCAGACGGGTGCGCTGGAAGGCCTGTTGCAGCGGGCCGCGGCCCGGCGGCGCAGGACCTGGCGTCTGCAACTGGCCGGTGCCGGCGCCTCCCTGGCGTTCGTCGCGGCAGCCGCCGGCGGCACCTGGCTGGCGACGGCCGGGTCCGTGACCAGCCAGGCGACGCCGCCCGGGGCGACCGCGCCGACGGCCACGCGCACGTTCTCCGGCAGCGACCCCGCCACCGGCGTCACCGCCTCGGTGCAGGTCTACCCCTCCGCCTGGGGCAGTGTCCTCCAGGTCCACGCCAAGGGGGCGCCGGCCGGAATCACCTGCCGCCTTCAGGCCGTTGGGCCCGGCGGCGCCAGGGCGGACGGTGCCACCTGGCTGGCCGGCGCATACCCGCCCGGCACCACGGTCCCAGGGGCGGTCGCCATGTCCCCGGGGGACATCCAGCACTTCGAGATCCTCGCGGGCGACGGCCAGAAGCTGGTCACCATCCGGGCGTGAAGCAACGCCCGACGCCGGAGCCGACGAGAAGCCCGACGGAATTCTGGCGAGAATTATGACAAAAGGTGCGAACAGCTCGAACCATTGCCCGCACCCCATCCGTGGAACTGAATGAGCGCGCCCCCGCAGGACCGGCACACCGACCGCCGCGCTTCGACGCCGATGGCGGCAGCCCCCGTCCCGGTCTCCGCACCCCACCTCCACGGAAGAGCCTGAAGACCATGTTCGTGACCGATTCGCCCCGCCCGGGTCCCCAGTCCGGCCCGCCCTGCCGCCACCAGGCGCTGCTCACCCTCCCCGCACAGGAGGCGCACGTCTCCGCCGCCCGCCACTTCGCGGCCGATCTGCTGGAGACCTGGAGCGTGCCCGCGACCGAGCGGGACTCCGCCGTCCTCATCGTCGACGAACTCGCCGCCAACGCGGCCCGGTACGGCCGCGAGCACATGACCCTCTCGCTCGCCCTCGACGACGGCACCCTGCACATCGTGGTCACCGACTCCGGTACGACCGTGCGGCGCGGCCACCGCGACCTGGCTCCCGACGAACACGGCCGCGGCACCGGCATCGTCCAGTACCTCGCCCAGTCCACCGAGATCCACCAGACCCGCACCGGCCGCGAGGTCCGCGCCTGCCTGAGGTGCTCGGCATGACCGGCCAGGACGTCCCGGGCGAGCCGCGCCACCGGGCCGCCGGTCGCCCCCGCGAACGGGCCCTCGCGACCCACAAGCCGTGCCCGCTCGACGACTGCCCGGGCCCGGCCCGGTTCCCCACGCCGCCCACCGCCCCGTCGCACGGCGCACCCGCCACGGTGCCGTGCCGACGCTGCGGCGCCGACCCCTGCCTCCCGCCGGAGCGATGACCATGGACGCCACCACGAACGGCCGTACGAAGCCCGCTGCCCCGCCGGCGCCCAAGGTCTACGCGAACGCGCCCGACCTGCGCCGCGAGATGCACCAACTGCTCGCGCTCGGCGCCGAACGCGACGGCCGCCAGGCCGGGCCCGGCACCGGCCCCCCGGCCGACCCGACGGCCGCCGAACGGGCCTGGCTGCTGCGCCGGGCGGCCCTCATGGACCGGATGGCCCTGGGCGGCGGCTCCGGCCCGGTCGCGGCTGCCGCGGAAACCGCCGAGCAACTCGTCCGGCACGACCGCCGCCACCCCGGCCTGGTGGCCGGCCCCTGCCACCCCGAGGCGACCATGCCCGCGCCCGGATGGCGGCCGTACGTCCGCCAGGAGTACGCCGCCTGGACGGCGGCCGGGCGCCCCGGAACCTGAGGCGCGCGACCGTCCGCGTGCTATCCGTGCAGCTCGGCGTACGCCTCGGCGCTGCTGTCCTTCAGGAACTGCCAGCACCGCTCGTGCTCGTCCTTCTCGCCGATCTCCCCGGCGGCGCGGCCCAGCGCGGCGAGACAGCGCAGGAAGCCCTGGTTGGCCCGGTGCTCCCACGGGATGGGGCCGTGCCCCTTCCAGCCGGCGCGGCGCAGGGCATCAAGACCACGGTGGTAGCCGGTGCGGGCGTACGCGTACGACTCGACGACCGCGCCGCGCCCGAACGCCTCCTCGGCGAGCAGCGCCCAGGCCGGCGAGAAGGTCGGGAACCGTGCCGCGACCTCGACGGCGGGCAGGGACTCCTCGTCCAGCAGGCGGTACGCCTCTTCGTTCTCCGGCAGATACGTCGGCTCCGGACCACCGAGCAGGTTCTTGTGCGTCGTCATGCCGCCAGTCTGCCACCGCCGAGAACCCCACCCCGCGTCCCGTCGTCTTCCAGAACGCCCGTCCCGCAGGTGACGGCAGGCGTGACCGCAGGCAGGACGGCAGGGGGAGCACACATGCCTGATCCGATGACCGGCGGGCAGCCGCCGGAGGCCCTCGCTCTGACCCGGTTCCTCACGGCAGGTCCGGAGCAGTGGCCGCGGCTCGCCCCGCGGGTCACGGAAGCCGTCGGGGTCGCGACGCTGGAGCGGATCGTGCACGCCACCGCCGCCCGGATCGGCGAGTTCGGCACCGTGACGGACGGCCCGGACGGGCTGATCGTGTCCGGCAGCGCGGGCCGGGTGCGGGCCTGGGTCCAGACGGCCCCCGACGGCGAACTCACCGCCCTGCGCATCGAGGGCGCCCGGTACACCCCGACCGGACACCGGCTGCCCGCACGCCTCCTCTGGGCGGTCTGCCTCGTCCTGGTCGCCGCCTGGAACGCCCTGACCCTGTGGACGGCCGCCGACCGCACCGCCTGGACCGCAGGCCGCCGGACGGGGGGTCCCGACGGGCAGGCCTTGCCGTTTCCGGGGTACGTTGCGGAAGATGCCGGTGGGGACCGGGGCCCCCGTGTCGGCATCGGCAGGGGCGGACCGCTACCCGGAGTACAACAGGAGACAGCGATGTCCCATGAGGCTCTAGAGACGAACGAGCCCGAGACCCCGCATCTCGACTTCGCCGGCACGACGCCGTACGAGGACTACGTCAAGGCGGACGTGCTCACCCACCTCCAGCACACCCTCTCCGACGATCCCGGAGAGATGGTCTTCCTGGTCACGACCCAGGTGATGGAGCTGTGGTTCACCGTCATCGTGCACGAGTGGGAGACGGCCGCGGCGGCGCTGCGCGGCGACGACATCCCGACCGCGATCGCCGCGCTGAAGCGTTCCACCCGCGAGCTGGAGGCGCTGAACGCCTCGTGGAAGCCGCTCGGCCAGCTCACCCCGGCCCAGTTCAACTCCTACCGGTCCGCCCTCGGCGAGGGCTCCGGCTTCCAGTCGGCGATGTACCGGCGGATGGAGTTCCTGCTCGGCGAGAAGTCCGCGTCCATGCTCGTCCCGCACCGCGGCGCGCCCCGCGTCCACGCGGAACTGGAGAAGGCGCTGCACGAGCCGAGCCTGTACGACGAGGTGGTGCGGCTGCTGGGGCGGCGGGGGTACCCGATCCCGGACTCGGTGCTGGTGGAACGTGACATATCGCTGGCGTACACACCTTCCGACGCCGTCGAGGCCGCCTGGACCTCCGTCTACTCCGGCACCGAGGACACCGACCTGGCCCGTCTCGGCGAGGCGCTGACCGACGTCGCCGAGCTCGTCTGGCGCTGGCGCAACGACCACCTGGTCGCCACCCGCCGCGCGATGGGCGCCAAGCCCGGCACCGGCGGCTCGGCCGGGGTCGCCTGGCTGGAGAAGCGCGCCCGTAAAAACGTGTTCCCGGAGCTGTGGACGGCGAGGTCCCATGTCTGAGTTGACCCTGAGGGCGGAGAAGCTGGACGCGGAGGACGGGCTGGCGGGGCTGCGCGACCGCTTCGTCCTGGACGAGGTCGTCTACCTGGACGGCAACTCCCTGGGCGCCCTGCCCGCGCACGTCCCCGGCCGCGTCGAGGACGTCGTCCGGCGGCAGTGGGGCGAGCTGCGGATCCGGTCCTGGGACGAGAGCGGCTGGTGGACGGCGCCGGAGCGGATCGGCGACCGGATCGCCCCGCTGGTCGGCGCGGCGGCCGGGCAGATCGTGGTCGGCGACTCGACAAGTGTCAACGTTTTCAAGGCACTTGTCGGTGCGGTGCGGCTGGCGGGGGAGGGCCGCGACGAGATCCTGGCCGACGCGACGACCTTCCCCACGGACGGCTACATCGCCGGCTCGGTGGCCCGTCTGACGGGCTGCACCCTGCGGCCGGTCACGCCCGCCGAGGTCCCCGCGGCGCTCGGCGACCGCACCGCGGCCGTCCTCCTCAACCACGTCGACTACCGCACCGGACGCCTCCACGACCTGCCCTCCCTCACGGCCGCGATCCGCGCGGCCGGGGCCGTGTCCGTCTGGGACCTGTGCCACAGCGCGGGCGCGCTGCCCGTCGGCCTCGACGAGCACGGGGTCGACCTGGCGGTCGGCTGCACCTACAAGTACCTGAACGGCGGCCCGGGTTCACCGGCGTACCTCTACGTGCGACGGGAGTTGCAGGACCGCTTCGACTCCCCGCTGCCCGGCTGGAACTCCCACGCGGAGCCGTTCGGGATGCGCCCGGGGTACGAACCGGCGGCCGGGGCGGTGCGCGGTCGCGTCGGCACCCCGGACATCCTCTCCATGCTCGCCCTGGAGGCGGCGCTGGAGGTGTGGGACGAGGTGCCGGTGGCGGCCGTACGCGCCAAGTCGCTCGCCCTGACGGACTTCTTCCTGGAGTGCGTCGAGGCGTACGTCCCGGCGGGCCGCGTCGAGTGCGTGACCCCGGTGGCCCACGAGCGGCGCGGCAGCCAGATCGCGCTGCGCTGCCCCGACGCGGGGGACGTGATGAAGCGGCTGATCGAACGGGGCGTGGTCGGCGACTTCCGCCACCCCGACGTGCTCCGCTTCGGCTTCACCCCGCTGTACGTCGGTTTCGCGGACACGGAGCGGGCGGCCCGGGTGCTGGGAGAGGTGCTGCTCGCCTAGCGACTTGGCGACATAGTCATCCCCGGGCAGGGACCGGGACGGTACAGAACCGAGCAATCCTCACCGTGCGTGACATCCGCGTGTCCGCGCACGTCACCGGCCTGATACCGTCCCGGCCAACGGCAGATTTCCCCACCTGGTCGGCCAACACACTTACGTCCCTGAGAGGTTGGAGCATGCCGGACGACGACGCAGCAGCCCGGGCCGCCGCCGAGGAGGAGTCGGCCTTCTCGCACCCGCATGTCGCGCCCGACGCCACGGCCGCCTACGGTGACCATCCCGACCAGGTGATCGACTTCTACGCCCCGCGCACCGAGGACCCGCTGGCCCCGCTGGTGGTGGTCCTGCACGGCGGCGCGTGGCGTGCGCCGTACGACCGCGGCCACATCACCCCGTTCGCCGACTACCTGGCCCGGCGCGGTTTCGCGGTGGCCAACGTCGAGTACCGGCGCGGCGCGAAGCTCCCGGCGCAGGGCGGTACGGCCCCGGTGGCGGGCCGCTGGCCGGACACCTTCGACGACGTGGCGGCGGCGCTGGACGCCCTGCCGGACCTGGCCCGTACGGCGGTACCGCGGGCGGACCTGCGCCGTACGGTCCTCACCGGCCACTCGGCGGGCGGCCACCTGGCGCTGTGGGCGGCGGCACGGCACGTCCTCCCGGCGGACGCCGGCTGGCGCATCTCGGGTCCCGCTCCGCTGCGGGGTGTCGTGGCGCTGGCGCCGATCGCGGACTTCGCGATGGCCGAGAAGCTGGACGTCTGCGGCAACGCGGCGCTTCAACTCCTCGGCGGCGACGAGAAGTTCGCCGACCGCCAGCCGTACGCGGACCCCGCGCTGCTGCTCCCGACCGGCATCGCGACCACCCTGGTGCAGGGCCGCACGGACGTGGTCGTCCCGCAGGCGGTCGCCGAGTCCTACGCGGACGCGGCGGCGAAGGCGGGCGAGGTGGTGGGCCTGACGCTCCTGGAGGAGGTCGGCCACTTCCCCCTCATCGACCCGGCGGCGGACGCCTGCGCGGTGGCGGCGGAGGAGATCGCCCAACTGGCCTGGTGAGCCCGGCCGGCCCCGCGTAGTCCCTGAGAGGGAGGCCGCAGGACCCTTCTCACTGGTGACGACGGTGACCCCGTCCTGCGCCTACGGTCGGGTACGTGACCGAGACGACCCACACGCAGCCGCTGCCGCCGCAGCCACCCGACGGCGCGTTCGAGCCGTACAAGCCGCGCAGCCCGGAGTTCCGGGCGGCGATGGACGCCCTGCGCGGGCTGCGGCAGGACCTGTTCCACGATGCCTTCGCCTACCGGCCGTTGCCCCCGGCGAGCAGCGACGGCCGCCTCGCCCGCCTTCTCCCCGGCCGGCTGCGGGGGTACGCGGCCTGGGCGCCGCGCGCCCTGATCGGCGCGGCCGGTCTCCTCGCGATGTTCATCGCCTCCGCCGACGACTTCAACGGCGCGGCGCTCAACCTGGGTCTGGGCCTGCTCGCCCTGGTCCCGGTGCTGCTGACCATGGTGCGGCCCGTCGGCGCGTTCTGGCTGTCGATGGCGGCGACCCCGGTCGCGGCCGTCCTGGGCAGCGAGTGGGGCAGCGAGTGGCCCTGGCTGCCCGGGAGTTTCGCCTGCCACCTGTTCGTGCTCACCATCGTGGCGATACGCACCAGGCCGCGCACGGCGACCTGGATGTGGGTGCTGACGGCGGTGTACGGCGTCATGGCGGAGACGGGTTTCCGCAACGGCCACTACTTCGGCACCGACACCGTGCAGTTGCTGTTCGTGTCCGCGCTGTCCCTGCTCGGCGTGAGCGTCTGGCACATCCGCAGCGCGGCCCGGCAGGAGGTGACCGCCCAGCGGACGGTGACCGCGCACGAGCGTTCCCGGCGCACGCTCCTCGAAGAGCGCACGACGATCGCCCGGGAACTGCACGACGTGGTGGCCCATCACATGTCCGTCGTCGCCATCCAGGCGGAGGCCGCCCCCTACCGGGTGGAGAACCCGCCGCCGGAGCTGGAGAAGGCGTTCGTCACGATCCGGGAGAACGCGGTGGCGGCGCTCACCGAACTGCGCCGCGTGCTGGGCGTGGTCCGCGCGGAGGACTACGAGGCGCCGGACGCCCCGCAGCCCACCCTCGCCGACCTGGACGCGCTGCTCGACAACGTGCGGGAGGCGGGCCTCACCGTGGACAAGGGGGTGACCGGCGCGGTCCGTGAACTCCCGCAGGGCGTGGAGCTGTCGGCGTACCGGATCGTCCAGGAGGCGCTGAGCAACACCCTGCGCCATGCGCCGGGAGCGGGCGCCCGCGTCGAGATCGGCTATGTCATCGGCGGCCTGGGTCTGCGCGTGGTCAACGGCCCGCCGCCGCGGACCGGCCTCGTCGAACCGTCCCCCGGAACCGGCTCCGGCGCCGGCCACGGCATCACCGGCATGCGGGAGCGGGTCTCCATGCTGAACGGCGAGATGACGGCGGCCCCGACCCCCGAGGGGGGCTACGAGGTGACGGTCTTCCTCCCCGTCGCCACCACCCGTGAAGGCGACGCATGACCGACCGAGCCATCCGCGTACTGATCGCGGACGACCAGATGATGGTGCGCGAGGGCTTCTCGGTCCTGCTGAACGCGATGCCGGACATCGAGGTCGTCGGCGAGGCGGTCAACGGCCGTGAGGCGGTGGACCGGGTCCGGGAACTCGCCCCCGACGTGGTCCTGATGGACATCCGCATGCCCGAGCTGAACGGCATCGAGGCGACCCGCGAGATAGTCGCCGCCGACGGCACGGCGAAGGTCCTCGTGCTGACCACCTTCGACCTCGACGAGTACGTCTACCAGGCCCTGCGCGCCGGGGCCTCGGGCTTCCTCCTCAAGGACGCCTCGGCCCGCCAACTCGCCGACGGCGTCCGGGTGGTGGCCGCCGGCGAGGCCCTCCTGGCCCCTTCGGTCACCAGGCGCCTGATCACGGAGTTCTCCAGGCTCTCCGACACCCCGCGCCTGATGCCGGCGGCCCACGCGGCCTACGGCGGCCTCACCGACCGCGAGACCGAGGTCCTGGTCCTCATCGCGCAGGGCCTGTCCAACGCGGAGATGGCGGAGCGGCTGGTGGTGGCCGAGTCGACCGTGAAGACCCACGTCAGCCGGATCCTGGTGAAGCTGGGCCTCAGGGACCGTACGCAGGCGGCGGTGTTCGCCTACGAGGCACGGCTGGTGACACCGGGGTAGCGCCGGGGAGTGCGGGGGAGTGCGGGCGAGCAGGGCGCACAGGAAACGCACATGCCATGCGCACAGTCGGCGCGCACAGTCGTTGTTGCGATTCGATCGCGGGCGGTACCGGTGTGGATACAGAGTGCTCCAGTTGTGTTTGAATGGTGAAGGAACCAGCCACGTGGCTGGTTCCCGCTGTCTCCCGTCCCCACCCTTTCCCACTCCCCATCGTCCCCGTTTCGCGTGAAGAAAGTTGCCGCGATGACCGCAGACGTGTCCGAATTCCACTACGGCCTGATCACCCCGATAGCCGCGTACCTGATGGCCTGCCTGGGTGCCGTGCTGGCCTTGCGCTGCACGACCCGCTCCCTCGGCCGCGGCCGTGGGGAGAAACGATTCGGCTGGCTTGCCCTGGGCGCGGTCTCCCTGGGGTGCGGCATCTGGACCATGCACTTCATCGCGATGATCGGCTTCAGCGTGGACGGCGCTCTGGTCAGCTACGACGCGGGCCGGACGGTGCTGAGCCTCCTCGTCTGCATCGCGGTGGTCGCCGTCGGCGTCTTCCTGGTCGGCTACCGGGGTTCGGGCCCCGTCACCCTCGGCACCGCGGGCGTCCTCACCGGCCTGGGCGTCGCGGCGATGCACTACCTCGGCATGACCGCCATGAACACCGGCGGCACCGTGCACTACAACACCGCGGTGGTCGTCCTCTCCGTGGTGATCGCCGTGGTCGCCGCGACCGCCGCGCTCTGGGCGGCGGTGTCGATCAGCGCGGTCTGGGCGACCGTCGGCGCCAGCCTGGTGATGGGCGCGGCCGTCGCGACCATGCACTACACCGGCATGGCCGCGGTGAGCGTCCACGTCGCCCAGGCGCAGAACGGCGGCCAGTCCTCCACCAGCCTGCTCGCCTTCCTCCTGGTCATGCTGGCCGGCCCGGTGGCGGCCCTGGTCCTGGCGGCGGCGATCGTCATGTTCGACCCGGAGGTCGTGGGCGGCCAACGCGACTGGACCACCCCGGAACCCCTCACCCCCGCCACCCCGCCCTGGCCCCCCACCGACCGCCCCCAGCAGTCCCTGGCGGACCGGCGCTACACGTCCTGACCCCGAGCGCCTCAGAGTCCGGTGTCACCACCGGCGAAGCGCACGGGCGAGACGAGAGCGATACGGATCAGGCCCGGCTCGGGAGGAGGAGCGTCGTAGACGTAGGTGACGGTGAGCGCGGGCCGGACTCCGTTGCCTTCCAGGCGGGTCGTGTAGATCTTCATGCCCCCGACGGCGCTCTGTGCTCGGCGGCCGAGTTCCGGGCTCTTCTCCAGTTCGGCTCGCAGCGCCTCGACCGCCTGCAGTGCTCCGCCGCCGATGGCGAGACAGCGAGCGTGCGCCTCGCCGGTGATCTCGGCGACGACCGGCAACCGGTCGTCGCTCACCGGCCGCTTTCCCGGGTCTTGCGGATTCCGGCGACGGCCGCGGCAACGGCTGTGTCGAACTCGGGGTCCTGGCGCGCGACGACGCGACCGCGGAACTCCTCCACGACGCGGACCACCCCGGAGAGATCCGCGGGATCGGCATGGTTGATCTCGCGCGCCAGCTCGGCCTCGAAGTCGTCGGCGTCGCCGGGAAAGCCGTAGCCCATGGTGAGCGCGGCACGGAGTTCTCCGATGGTGCGCATGGGGGGGAGCTGGGACTGGCCGGGCGCTTCCGGTTGGGTGGTCATGGCGTCGGCTCCGTTTCGCGATGTGACTCTCACCGTACCGGGCCGCCTCCGTGGGCGGCGGACCTCGGCAGGCGCCTCACGCCGCGACAAGGTCACACCACACGTACTTGCCCCGGTTCCCGAACCGCGACAACGGCTGCCACCCCCACAGGTCGGAGCAGGCCCGGACGAGGGTGAGGCCTCTGCCGCCGTCCTCTTCGTCGCCCTCGGCGGGCACGTTCGACCCGCTGGGAAAGACGGGAGGCTCGGGATCCGCGTCCCATGCGCCCACCCGCAGCACCCCGGCCGACCGGCGCACCCGCAGGGCCACCGGACCCTTGGTGTGCCGTACGGCGTTGGTGACCAGCTCCGCCGCGAGCAGTTCCGCCGTGTCGGCCAGCGAGATCAGGCCGTGCATCGTGAGGATCAGCCGCAGGGTACGGCGGCAGATCGGGACGGCTCGGGGGTCGTTGGGGAGGTAGAGGGAGTACTCCCAGGAGCCGCTTTCGGGCATGCGTGAACTCCGTTCGGGTGGTGGGGGGTTGCGGTCGCCGGACGGTGGCATTGCCGCAGCCGCCGTGGCAGGGCGGAGCGGTGCGCTTCCGGGGGCCCGGGTTTCGCAGCGTGTGCGTCGCGTCACTGACGGTATTTCCTATGCTTAGGAAAGTGCAACCCGCTGCCGTATTCTGGCCCTCTAACGAGGTACGTCCACGGGGAAGTTGGAGTGAGGAGGCCCGGTTGCCGCCGAAGAGGCATCTCACCGCCCGGCGGGTGCGGCTAGGCGCTGAACTGCGGAAACTGCGCGAGGCGACGGGCATGACGGCCAAGGAAGCGGCCGGGCTGCTGGAGGCCGACGCCGTCCAGATGAGCCAGATCGAGTCCGGCACCGTAGGGGTGAGCGCCAAGCGGGTGCGCCGCCTCGCCGCCAACTACGCCTGCACGGACGAGCCTTTGGTCGAGGCGCTGGTCGCGATGGCGACGGATCGCACGCGGGGCTGGTGGGAGGACTACCGGGACGTCCTTCCCCAGGCGTTCCTGGACGGAGCCGAGGTCGAGCATCATGCGGCTTACCTGCGCGA
This sequence comes from Streptomyces sp. NPDC048278, assembly GCF_040652195.1. Classification (NCBI taxonomy): domain Bacteria; kingdom Bacillati; phylum Actinomycetota; class Actinomycetes; order Kitasatosporales; family Streptomycetaceae; genus Streptomyces; species Streptomyces sp. NPDC048278. The sequence goes on along the minus strand of NZ_JBEZLP010000020.1, from coordinate 104,348 downwards.
GGTAGTGATCCACTACGTCCCTGGGCTGCTGCAGACCGCCGATTACGCGCGTTCGGTGTTCGGCTACACGAATCCGGGCCTGTCAGAGGAAGAAGTGGCCCTCAGAGCGGAGCACCGTATGCAGCGTCGCGCTGTCATCGAGCGCGACGACCCGACCCCGTACGAGACGATCGTCCACGAGTTCGGCCTGCGGGTGCACGTGTCCGACCGTCAGGCCTCGCTGACCCAACTCCGCTTCATCCTGGACAAGATCGAGGCGAGGCAGGTGACCGTGCGGGTCATCCCCGTCGAGCGGGAGCACTTCGCGGGCGCCGGGGCCTCGATGCTGTATCTGGGCGCTCCGGTGCACCAGTTGGACACGGCACTCAGGGATGCCCCCACGGGCGCGCGGTACATCGATGAGCAGCCACGACTGGAACAGCTTCGTACGCTCTTCCGTAGGGTGCAGTCAGCGTCGCTGGACCCCACCGCGTCGCGTGACTTCATTCACCGACTGGCCAAGGAACTGCGATGAACTGGCGGAAGTCCAGCCACTCCGGCGGAGGCGACGGCGACGCCTGTGTCGAGATCGCCATCACCCCCACCCGCATAGCCGTCCGCGACTCCAAGGCCCCCACCCGCGCCCCCCTCACCTTCCCCGCCCCCGCCTTCGCCGCGCTCGTCGGGCACCTCAAGGCCGCGTCGGACGAGTGAAGCCGGCCCACGCGACGATCAACCGGACCCGGTGAAACCGCTCCGCCGGGCGGCGGCGGTGCCGCAGTACTTCCAGATCACCACGCACCTCAACGGCACGTGCCTCGCCTCCGACGGCGACAACGTCGAGGTGCAGACCTGCAACGCCGGTACCGGCAACCAGCGCTGGTGCAAGGACGGCGACCGGCTGCGCACCGAGGCCGACAACCGGTGCCTGAGCATCCAGAACAGCGGTGACCTGCCCGCTGTCCGAGCCCTGCCGGGCGGCCCGTGTCAGCCCGGGTTTCCCTCGGTGTCCGGCGGGGGCGTCGGCTGGGGTGGGTGTTCCAGGGCGGCGTCCGGGGCGTTCTCGATCTCGTGCAGGAGGTTCGGCGGTACTTCGGCCGGGCGGTCGGCCGGGGTTCGCAGGCCGCGGGCTCCGTACTCGGCTTCGATGCCGCGCAGGAACCTGCGGCGCAGCCGGAGCACCCGGTAGAAGGGGGTCAGCTCCCGGCCGACCAGCTCGCACTGCAACGCGGTGGACCGGGTAGCGCTGACCTGCGTGGCCAGGTCGGCCAGAGCGGCGGGCCCGGCGGTGGCGGAGCCGCTCGCGCCGAGCTCGACCGTGGCGCCCTTGTCGGCGGCCATGAGCACGGTGCCGGACCGCGCCGTCACCAGGTGGCTGACGACACACCAGTCGGGGTCCCAGTCACCGGCCCAGTAGCGCCTGACCAGCGCCTGCGCCAGCCGCGGCTGGTCGGCGAGCCGGGTCTCGGTCAGCCCCCGGTAGACGACGAGCAGGGCGTTCTTGCGGGTGAACTCCACGACGGCGCCCGCCCGCACGTCCGCGAGAGCGCCGACCGGGTCGGCGGCCCCCGCCGTCCCCCGGAAGGAGACCTTGACGGCCCCCTCCGTGTTCCAGGTCAGGGTGGAGCGGCCGTTCGGCGGCACCTCGGGCGGCACGGTGCCGTCGTCCGGGAGCCTGTCGATGGGGACGATCCCGGGATACCGGGCCGGGCCGACGGCGCCGAGCGCCAGCCGGGACGAGGGATGCCAGGTGACCCAGTAGTCAGGGCCCCACACACCGGCGAGGGCGCGGACGAACGCGCGGGAGGGGTCGTTCATCAGTCGACTCCGTAGTGCTGGAAGCAGTCGGTGTACACGGTCTCCGCGAACGGCGGGTCGAAGGGCGGGAGTTCGTCGGTGCCCAGCAGCTCCGCCGCCTCCGCGCGGCTCGTCCCGGCCAGCCGCCGCCGCGCCGCGGCCAGCGCGGCGGACGGGTTGCCGGTGGGGCCGGTGGGGGTGGCGGGGGCGGGGGCGGGGGGACGGTCGTCGTCCAGTGCGGCGTAGAAGGAGCGCATCAGCAGGGCCGCCGCCGCGTCGCTGGCCGGCCACAGGGAGGCGACGACGTTGCGCGTGCCGGACATCAGGAACGCCCCGGGCAGGCCGGTGAACTCGCTCGCCGGGTGCAGCCGGGGCAGGCCCGACGTGCAGGCGGAGAGGACCACCAGGGCGCAGTGCGGCAGGTGCAGCCGGCCGGAGATCTGCGCCACCGTGAAGCGGCCCAGGGGGTTGGTGCCGTCCTGCGGTGGCGCCCCCAGCGGATCGGATCCCGCGTCAGGGGCCGGGAGCACCTCCAGCCCCGACAGGTGCGAGTTGTCCTCGTCGAAGCTCCCGTGGCAGGCGAAGTGGACGCGGCCTGCGCCGGGCAGCGCGCTCAGCAGCGCCCCGGTCTCCGGGGGACACGGCCGGTAGCCCAGCTCGGGGGAGAGGTCCCGGGCGGCATGGCGCAGCGTCCCCGACGGGTCGCCCACCGAGATCCACGGGCGCCGCCCGTCGCGGCGCCGGGCCCGCAGCAGCGGCAGGGCGCCCGGGGTGGGCAGGACGCTCACAACGCAGCCGGACGGCCCGGACGGCCCGGACGACAGCTGCCAGAACGGCAGATGGAACAGCTCGTTCTCCGGGCTGACCAGCATCCGCCGGGGCGGGGCGGGGGACACCCGCCGTACGGTGTCCCGCACCGCGGCCAGCAGGGCCGTGTCCAGGTCGGCCAGGGCGGACCGGAGCAGCAGCCGGGTCTCCGCCAGGTCGTCGGGGTGGGCGCCCAGCCGCTCCCGGTAGGCGCGCCTGAGCCGCAGGAGCATGCCGCGCCGGTCCTCCTCCGGCCACCGGACGAGTTCGACCGCGGACCGCCCGGCGGGGGTGAGGCAGGTGATGACCACGCCCTCGGGGACGGTGAGCAGGTCGACGAGGACTTCACCCGCCCGCAGCGCGGCGGCGAGTTCGCCGCCCGGTACCGGCTCGGCGCTCACCGCCAGGGACACCCCGGCGGAACCAGCGGTGGCCGTGAGCCGTGCCGCGGACCGGTCCCGTGCCGAGAGCGCCGGCGCCAGGTTCCCGGACCGCGCAGCTGCCAGCTGTACGGCGGCCTCCGCGGCGCGCAGTTCGAGCATCGCCGGCACCAGCTCGGGGGCCGCGTCGGCATGGCGCTCCACGACCTGCCCGACGCGCAGCGCCTCGGTCATCGTGGCGGCACGGGCCCGCTGGCCCAGCTCCAGCAGCGCCTCGGGCTGCCTGCGCGCGAGGCCGGCATAGACCGGGTCGGCCGCGTCGAGCCCGACCTCGTACAGGGCGGCGGCGACGAGGATCGCGGTGTCGTAGGCGCGGGCGAGGGTGATGGCGACGTTCTGGCCGAGTTCGACGGTGGCCGCGTCCGCGCGCAGCCGCTCACCGAGTTCGAGGGCCGACGCGATCTCCTTCCGGGCGTCCTCGACGTCGTCCTCGGTGTCGCCCTCGAACAGGAGGTGGCGGGCGAGGTTGGTGACGTAGCGGACCTCGCGCAGCAGGTCGCCGGAGCGCCGGGTGACGGCGACGGCCGCCCGCAGCGCCAGCTGCGCCTGCTCCGGCCGGCCGCACTGCTGGAACGCGGCGGCGAGCTGGTTGCGGGCGTCCGCCTCCAGATCCGGCTGGTGGGAGGCGCGCGCCGCGGCGATCGCCGTACGCAGCAGGGGGATGGCGTCCGCGGCCCGGTCGGGCGCCGTGAGCATGAGGGACGCGGCGCGGTGCCAGGGCGCGGACTCCTCGCCGTCGCCGTACCGCGGCTGGTCGGGGGTCCGGTGCCGCCAGTGGTCGGCCCAGTCCCGGCGGCCGATCCGCTCGGCCTCCCCGGCCGCCTCCGTCAGGAGTTCCTCGGCCCGCCCGGCGTCGCCGAGCAGGTCCCAGGTGATGCCCAGCTCGCTGAGGGCCCAGGCCGCGGCCGGCCGCTGCCCGGCCGCGAGCGCGAGGCCCCGCATGTCCTCCAGGGCGCCGAGCGCCTCCTCGAACCGTCCGCTCTGCCGGGCGATCAGGGCGTGCTGGAGCGCGAACGAGGCGGGGCCGCGCACGTACCCGCTGTCCTCCTCGGCGACCGTCGCGCGGATCCGGCGGGCCTCGCGCACGCTGTGCAGGGCGCTTGCGTGGTCCCCGGCGCGGGAGGCCAGCAGCGCCCGGTCGTACAGGACCGTGCAGAGATCGACGCCGCTGCCGACGCGTTCCGCCTCCGCCAGGAACGCCGGCAGGTCGCGTTCGAAGTCCGTGCGGCGGTCGAGGTCGCACAGGGCCCGCAGCCGGAGTTTCCCGGCCTCCAGCGCGAGGAGGGCGTCGCCGGCCAGCAGCGGCCGGGCCTCGTCGAGCAGTGCCAGGGCCGTCTCCGGCGCCCCGAGGTCGAGCAGCCGGGCCGCTCCCTGGCCCAGGACGTTCCCGCGCGCCCCGGCTCCGAGGGGCTCGGCGGCCACGGCGGCCAGGTCGGTGAGCGCGCGGGTCCGCTCGATGCTCTGCGCCTGCTCGACGAGTTCCCCGAGCCGGACGACCTCGGCGTGCCGCAGGTGCAGCCGGGCCGTGCCGGCCAGCGGGCGCCGCAGCAGTTCCGCCGCGTCGGCCCTGGCCAGCCGCCCGTCCAGGACGGCGGTCACGATCTCGACCCCGTCGGCGTACGGCTGGGCGTAGGTGTCGTCAGAGGGCATCGCCGAGCTGCTCCTCCAGTCGGCGGTGCATCTCGCGGACGTACGGCATGAACGCCTCGGGCAGCGTCGAGAACACGTCCCGCACCACCGCGTCGGGGTCGTCGCCGAGCCACTGCGCGAAGCGCCAGGTGTAGTGGTAGGCGAGGGCGGCATGCAGCAGGACGTCGGGATGCAGGAGCTGGATGCCGCCGCCGGATCTGGCCTCCTGCGGTGCCAGACAGGCCAGCCAGGTGAACAGCGTGCCGAACTCGCGGGGCAGGAAGTAGTAGGGGAGGTACGGCATCCGCTCGGCGAGCTGGGCGACGTAGGCCCGCACCTCCGGAACCTCCCACACCTCCCTGGGGTCCGTCGTCGGGATGTCGAAGGTGAACATCACCCGGCACCGGTGCTCGCGGAGCCGCCGCACCTGGTCCCGGTCCTGGCCGTCGGGGTCGGGGTGGTGGGAGAAGAACGAGACCAGCGGATAGATGTCCCCGGAGTCGATCAGCCGCCGTTCGACGTCGAGGACCACGGGACGGTCGTCGGGGTGGTCCTCGGGACGGGACAGGCCGCCGGTCTCCGGGTCGAGGACGGCCATGCGGGGCTCCCGTACGGTGACACCGGCCCGCTCGAACTCGTCGGTGACCCAGATGGTCAGGGTGTCGTCGTCGAAGATGCTCTCGTAGAGCTGGGCCAGGGTCAGTGCGACCTGCGCGTACCCGTGCCAGTGGCGGCCCCGCTCGACGGCCCTGCGGACACACGACCTGCACGTGACCGCGGTCTGCTCCGGGTCGGACTCGACCAGTTCCCGGAGGGAGTTGAGGTCCACCCGCCGGGTGCCGTCCCCGACCGACACGCACAGCGCGTCGACGCGTTCCTGGAAGGTGGGTTCTCTCGCGCCTCTGCTCCGGTCACCCTCTGCTGCGGGCAAGCGAGCCCCCGTCCCCCGGCCCCCGTGGCTCGGCCCCCGTGGCGGAAACCCGCCGTGATGCGACGCCGTCATTTTATATGCGCTGCGGGTTTTTGCTGCCGGTTCGCACCATACGTACGTGCTGTCGACCCCGCTCCCTCCGGACCCCCCTGGTCAGGGCCGGGACCGGCGGTCTAACGTCCGTCCATGGCAGCCTTCGACCCCTGGGACCCGGACTTCCTGGCCGACCCGTACCCCTCCTACGCCGAGCTCCGCGCCCAGGGCCGGGTGCGGTACTTCGAGCCCACGAACCAGTGGCTGGTTCCGCACCACACCGACGTCTCGGCGCTGCTGCGCGACCGGCGGCTGGGGCGGGCGTACCAGCACCGGTTCACGCACGAGGAGTTCGGGCGGACCGCGCCCGTGCCGGAGCACGAGCCGTTCCACACGCTCAACGACCACGGCATGCTCGACCTCGAACCGCCGGACCACACCCGCATCCGCCGGCTGGTCTCGAAGGCGTTCACCCCGCGCACGGTCGAACGACTCAAGCCGTACGTGGCGAAACTGGCGGGCGAACTGGTCGACGGGCTCGTCCGGCGGGGCGGCGGCGATCTGCTCGCCGACGTCGCCGAACCGCTCCCCGTCGCCGTCATCGCCGAGATGCTGGGCATCCCGGAGGCGGACCGCGCGCCGCTGCGCCCCTGGTCGGCCGACATCTGCGGCATGTACGAGCTGAAACCGTCCGAGGACACGGCGGCGAAGGCGGTCCGGGCCTCGGTCGAGTTCTCCGACTACCTGCGCGAACTCATCGCGGAGCGGCGCAAGGAGCCCGGCGACGACCTGATCTCGGGACTCATCGCCGCCCACGACGAGGACGACGACCGCCTCACCGAGCAGGAGATGATCTCCACGGCCGTCCTGCTCCTCAACGCAGGCCACGAGGCGACCGTCAACGCCACGGTCAACGGCTGGTACGCCCTCTTCCGCAACCCCGCCCAGCTCGCCGCCCTGCGCGCCGACCACTCCCTGGTCCCCACCGCGATCGAGGAGCTGATGCGCTACGACACCCCGCTCCAGCTCTTCGAACGCTGGGTGCTGGACGACATCGAGATCGACGGTACGACCGTCCCCCGCGGCGCCGAGATCGCCCTGCTCTTCGGCTCCGCCAACCACGACCCCGCCGTCTTCCCGGACCCCGGCCGCCTCGACCTCACCCGCCGCGACAACCCCCACATCTCCTTCAGCGCCGGCATCCACTACTGCATCGGCGCCCCGCTGGCCCGCATCGAGTTGGCGGCCTCGATGACGGCCCTGCTGGAGCAGGCCCCCACCCTGACCCTGGCGGCGGAGCCGGAGCGGAAACCGAACTTCGTGATCCGGGGTCTGGAGGGGCTGCGCGTGGAGGTGTAGGTGATCACCCGTTCGGATGATCACCTACCCATTCCGCCTGATCGGTGCGGCTGCCCCGTCACGCTGGTGCCTGCCTGCGAAGGGAGGCACCATGACGGTTATGGCAGAGCGCGCGTCGTCCCAGATGTCGGTGGACGTGTTCGAGCGGATCGCGGAATTCGCCGAACATGTCGACGACACCGTCAGGCTCGAGTTCATCGACGGACGGATCGGAGTCAAGAAGGTGACGAACGGCAACCACGGCTCGATCATCATGTGGTTGCTCCGCCAGTGCATGCAGGCCAGGCCGGAGCTCGATCTCAACCCGACTCAGGGGCTGAAGGTGGAGGCGTACCGCAAGGGACGGGCCCGCCCCGACGGCGCGCTCGCACCGGTGGGTCACTTCGCAGGACAGGGAGACTGGGCTGAAACCCGTGGCGTGCTGATGGTCGTCGAGATCACGTCGTACGACTCGGATACTCACAACCGGGACCGGGTCGAGAAACCTCGCGCCTATGCCGAGGCCGGTATCCCGGTCTATCTGCTGATCGACCGCGACAACCTGTCGATCCTCGTGCACAGCGAGCCCGACCCGGAGGACGGATACCGGGACATCCATGTCGTGAAGCTCGGTGGCAAGGTCACGCTCCCCGATCCCGTCACCATCGAACTCGACACCGAGACGCTGAAGGACTACATCGACTGAGCAGCGTCAGCTGATCACATCCCGCCTCCGCAACCCCGCCAGCCCCGCCCCCGCCAGCACCACCGCGAGCCCGGTCAGGGTCAGCACCGGCGCCCACGCCATCCCCCCGCCCGGCAGCTTGGGCAGGTGGCCGAAGGGGGAGAGGTCCAGGACGAGTCGGGGGGCGTTCAGGGCCGGGCCGACCCAGCCGATCAGGAGGGCGGCCACGGCGACGCCCCAGGCGGCCGGGGCGAGGCGGGGCGTCAGGCCGTACAGCAGGACCGCGACCCCGCCGATCACCCACACCGCCGGGAGCTGGACCAGGCAGGCGCCCAGGACCGGGCCGACCTGTCTGCCGTAGCCGACGGCGAAGCCCGCCCCGGCGAGGAGCATGATCAGGGCGGCGCCCGCGAAGGCGATCGTCAGGTGACCGGCCGCCCAGCGCAGGCGGCCCACCGGTCCTGCGAGGAGGGGCTCGGCGCGACCCGAGGTCTCCTCGCCGTGCAGGCGGAGCACCGAGGCGACGACGTACAGCGCGGCGACCAGGCCCAGCGTCCCGACCATCGCGGCGAGGAACGCGTCCGTCAGCCCGCTCCGGCCGCCCATCCGCTCGAAGATCTCCCGGGCGTTCCTGTTGTCGCCGACCAGGTCGGCCGCGCCGTCCGTCAGGCCGCCGTAGACCACGCCGGCCAGGAAGAAGCCGAGCGACCAGCCGAGCACACCGCCCCGCTGGAGCCGCCAGGCGAGCGCGGCGGCGGAGCCTAGGCGGCCTGCGGCCGGGCCGGGGCGGGCGGGGAAGAAGCTCATGCCGAGGTCCCGGCGCCCGGCCAGGGCGTAGGCCGCGAGGCCCTGCAGCAGCACCGCCGCCGCGAAGACCAGGAGCACCCACCAGCGTTCGGCGGCGAACGGGCGCAGGTTCTCCAGCCAGCCGAGCGGGGAGAGCCAGGTCCACGGCGACGAGCCGTCGTCGCCCGCCGCGTCGCCCGCCGCCCGGAGCACGAAGGCCGCGCCCAGGACCGCCGACGTCAGGCCCCGCGCCAGCCGGGCGCTCTCGGTGAGCTGGGCGACGATCGCCGCCGTCGTCGCGAAGACCATGCCGGTCGCGCCCAGGCCGAGGCCGAAGGCGAGCGCACCCGCCGTGCCCTGGCCCGCAAGACCCGCGGTGACGAGCAGGGCGAGCACGGCGTTCGCGACCGCCGCCGCCAGCAGGGCCGCGGTCAGCGACGCCCGGCGGCCCACCGCGCCCGACGCCACCAGTTCCGCGCGGCCGGTCTCCTCCTCGTCCCGGGTGTGCCGTACGACGACGAGCAGGCCGGTCACGGCCGCGAGGAGCCCGGCGTACACGCCGACCCGCCATGCCGTGAGGCCGCCGAGCGAGGTGTCGTGGAGCGGGCCGATCAGCGCCCGGTAGGAGGCGTTGGCCTGCAACTGGCGCACCAGGTCGGTGCGTTCGGCTTCCGTGCCGTACAGGCTCTTCAGGGTGTTCGGCATGGAGAGGACCATCAGCGCGTTCACCGCGAGCCACACCGGGGTGGTCACGCGGTCGCGGCGGAGCGCGAAGCGCAGCAGGGTGCCGGTGCCGGCGAGGGTGCTCATCGGACGGCCACCCCGCCCTCGGCCCCGGCCGCGTCCCCGGTCTCGTCGCCGGTCTCGTCCTGGTAGTGGCGCAGGAAGAGTTCCTCCAGGGTCGGGGGCGTGGAGGTGAGAGAGCGGACCCCGGTCTCGGCGAGCGAGCGGAGTACGGCGGTGAGCTGGTCGGTGTCGACCTGGAGCCGGATCCGGTGGCCCTGGACGTCGAGGCCGTGGACGCCGGGGAGGTGCGCCAGCCCGTTGGGCGGACCGGCGAGTTCGGCGGTCACGCTGGTCCGGGTGAGGTGGCGCAGGTCGGCGAGGGAGCCGGACTCGACGGTCCGGCCGGCCCGGATGATGCTGACCCGGTCGCAGAGCTCCTCGACCTCGCTGAGGATGTGCGAGGAGAGCAGGATCGTCCGGCCCCGGTCCCGCTCCTCCTCGACGCAGCGCTGGAAGACCTCCTCCATCAGGGGGTCGAGGCCGGAGGTCGGTTCGTCGAGGATCAGCAGGTCGACGTCGGAGGCGAAGGCGGCGACCAGGGCGACCTTCTGCCGGTTGCCCTTGGAGTACGTGCGGCCCTTTTTCGTCGGGTCGAGTTCGAACCGGTCGATCAGGTCGGCCCGGCGGGACCTGTCCAGGCCTCCGCGCAGGCGGCCGTAGAGGTCGATGACCTCGCCGCCGGAGAGGTTGCGCCAGAGGGTCACGTCACCGGGGACGTAGGCGATCCGGCGGTGCACCTCCACGGCGTCCTTCCAGGGATCGCGGCCGAGGATCTGCGCGGCGCCCGAGTCGGCGCGCAGCAGGCCGAGCAGGACCCGGATCGTGGTGGACTTCCCGGCGCCGTTGGGGCCGAGGAAGCCGTGCACCTCGCCGGCCTCGACGGCCAGGTCGAGGCCGTCCAGGGCGTGGGTGCGGCCGAAGGACTTGTGGAGCCCGGCGACCGTGATGGCCTTCGTCATGGTTCAGAACGTACGCTGTCTTCAGAAATTTGTGAAGTTAAGGAAGTGTGGAAACCCCCGCTAGGCTGGTGCTCATGACTACGGATGCGATGGGGCGCGATCAGGAGGCCGTCTCGAAGTTCGTCGAGAGCTTCGCGGCGCAGCTCGTCGAGGCCGGGATGCAGCGCATGCCGGCCCGGATCTTCGCGGCCCTGCTGTCGTCCGACTCGGGCGCCCTGACCTCGGCGGAACTGGGGGAGCAGTTGCAGGTCAGCCCGGCGGCGGTGTCCGGCGGGGTGCGCTATCTGGCCCAGCAGCACATGGTCGCGCGCGAGCGGGAACCGGGCTCCCGGCGGGAGCTGTACCGGGTGCACAGCAACCAGTGGTACGAGGCCCTCACCAACCGGGAGGCCGTGATCAAGCGGTGGGAGGGGGCGCTGCGGGAGGGCGTGAGCAGCCTCGGCCCCGACACCCCGGCGGGGCGGCGGATGGCCGAGACGCTCGCGTTCTTCGAGTTCGTCGACGACGAGATCGCCAGGATGATGGAGCGCTGGCGCGTCCACCGCGACCGGCTCTTCGGCGAGGGGTGACCCCGCACCGAGGAACGCAGAGCCTGGCTACCCCCCGCCCCTCGCCTGCCGCCCGCTACCGCTCCCGCGTCTCCTCCAGCACCGTGCGTCCCAGCAGTGCGTACCGCTCCGGTGAGCGTCGCTTGAGGTACTGGGCGTAGCCGATGCCCGTCGCCGCCACCAGTGCCACCAGCCACGGCGTCGCCTTCAGCAGCAGTGAGCCGGACTCGGTGCCGGCCGCGACGCCCATGTTGGACACCAGCAGGACGACCACGGCGAGCATCGCGACACCGCCGACGAGCGGGGCGGTGAAGGTCCGGAACCAGTGCCGGCTCTCGGGGTGGTTCTTGCGGAAGTAGACGAGGACCGCGAAGGAGCAGACCGCCTGCACGACCAGGATCGCCATCGTGCCGAGGATGGCCAGCAGGACGTAGAGGGCGTTGTACGGGTCCTTGCCCGCGACCCAGAACGCGGCGATCAGGACGGCGGAGACCACCGTCTGCACCAGGCCCGCGATGTGCGGGGAGCCGTGCCTGTCGTGGGTGCGGCCGATGGTGTGCTGGAGCTTCGGCAGGACGCCCTCGCGGCCCAGCGCGTACATGTAGCGGGCGGCGCAGTTGTGGAAGGCCATGCCGCAGGCCAGCGAGCCGGTGACCATCAGCCACTGCATGAGGACGACCGCCCAGTGGCCGACGTAGTGCTCGGTCGGGTCGAAGAAGAGCGCGAGCGGGTTCGCGGAGGAGGCCGCCTTCACCGCCTCCGACTCGCCGTTGCCGATGATGGCCATCCAGGAGACGAAGACGTAGAAGACGCCGACGCCGAGGACCGAGATCATCGTCGCCTTGGGGATGATCCTCTTCGGGTCGCGGGACTCCTCGCCGTACATCGCCGTCGACTCGAAGCCGACCCAGGACCAGAAGGCGAAGAAGAGGCCGAGGCCCGCCGAGGTGCCCTTGAAGGCGTTGACCGGGTTGACCGGGCCGAAGGTGAAGCCGTGCGGGCCGCCGCCGTGCAGGGCGACCGAGACCGCCATCGCCGCGAGGACGGTCACCTCGGTGCCGAGCAGCACGACGAGCAGCTTCTCGGCGACGCTGACGCCGAACCAGGTGCCGGTCGCGTTGATCGCGAGCATCAGGATCGCGAACGCCCACCACGGGACGTCGAGCCCGGTCTGGTCCTTGAGCGTCGTGTTGGCGAAGACCGAGAAGATGCCGATCAGCGCCGGTTCGAAGACGGCGTACGCGAAGGTCGCGAGCAGCCCCGAGGCGAGGCCCGCGGTGCGGCCGAGGCCGTAGGAGATGAAGCCGTAGAAGGCGCCCGTCGAGGTGATGTGCTTCGCCATCGACGTGAAGCCGACGGAAAAGATTGCCAGGACGACCATTGCGACGAGATAGCTCGCCGGGGCGCCGATGCCGTTGCCCGACGACACCATGAAGGGCACGTTGCCGGTCATCGCGGTGATCGGCGCGGCGGTCGCGACGGCCATGAAGACCACCCCGAGCAAACCGATCGCGTTCGGCTTGAGCCGGTGGACGGCGCCTTCGCCGCCGGTGCTCCCGCCTGATTCCGTCGCCGGGGCGACTCCCTCGTCCACTGCCATCGGGGTGGCCCCTCTCCTGCTGCCGGCCTGCTGTGACGAACCGGAACTCTGTAGGCCGAATGAGTCCGCCGAGGGTCTTGGCGCGTTAAATGTTTGTCAACCAGACCTTTAGAAATCTGGCGCAATCTGTCGGCAACACCCGGCTCGTACGGTCGCCGCCATGACCACGTACACGGCCACCCTCGGTGGCGAACGCCACCGCTTCGGCTCCCTGGCCCGCCTGCTGGCCGCCGCGAGCCCCGAACGCTCCGGCGACCGGCTGGCCGGTCTCGCCGCCGCGAGCGCACGGGAACGGGTCGCGGCGCGCTGGGCGCTGGCGGAGGTGCCGCTCACCGCCTTCCTGACCGAGCCGGTGATCCCGTACGAGGACGACGACGTGACCCGGCTGATCCTGGACACGCACGACACGGCCGCCTTCGCACCCGTCGCGGGCCTCACGGTCGGCGAGTTCCGGGAGTGGCTGCTGACGGCGGACACCGCGGCGCTGGCCGCGGTGGCGCCCGGGGTCACGCCGGAGATGGCCGCCGCCGTGTCCAAGCTGATGGGGAACGCGGACCTGGTCGCCGTCGCCCGCAAGGTCCGGGTGGTCACCGCGTTCCGCTCCACGATCGGCCTGCCGGGACGGCTCGCCACGCGGTTGCAGCCCAACCACCCCACCGACGACCCGGCGGGCGTGGCGGCAGCCCTCCTCGACGGCCTCCTCCTCGGCTCCGGCGACGCGGTGATCGGCATCAACCCGGCGACCGACAGCCCCAGGGCGGTCCGCGACCTGCTGGAGCTCCTGGACGGCGTGATCACCCGCTACTCGATCCCCACCCAGTCCTGCGTGCTCTGCCACGTCACCACCAGCGTGGACCTCATGGAGCGCGGCGCCCCGGTCGACCTGGTCTTCCAGTCCGTCGCGGGCACCCAGGCCGCGAACGCCTCCTTCGGCGTGACCCTCGGCCTGCTCGACGAGGCGTACGAGGCGGCACGCGCGCTCGGCCGCGGAACCGTCGGCGACAACGTCATGTACTTCGAGACCGGGCAGGGCAGCGCCCTGTCCGCGGACGCGCACCACGGGGTGGACCAGCAGACGGTGGAGGCGCGCGCGTACGCGGTCGCCCGCCGCTACCGCCCGCTCCTGGTCAACACCGTCGTCGGCTTCATCGGCCCCGAGTACCTCTACGACGGGCGGCAGATCCTGCGGGCCGCCCTGGAGGACCACTTCTGCGGCAAGCTCCTCGGCCTGCCGATGGGCCTGGACATCTGCTACACGAACCACGCCGACGCCGATGACGACGACATCGCGACCATGCTGACCGTGCTCGCCGTCGCGGGCGCGTCCTTCGTGATCTGCACGCCGGGCGGCGACGACATCATGCTCAACTACCAGTCGGCCTCGTACCACGACGCGTTGTACCTGCGCGAGGTCCTGGGCCTGCGCCCGGCACCGGAGTTCGAGGCGTGGCTGGAGTCGATCGGGCTGCTGGCCGAGGACGGCGGCGTACGCGAGGTCGGCGGCCACCCGCTGACGGCCATCGGAAGGGAACTGGCCGCATGACCGGGACGGCTGTCAGGAACGACGAACTGTGGCCGCTGCTCCGCCGCCGCACCCAGGCCAGGATCGGCCTCGGCCGCGCCGGCTCCGCCCTCCCCACCCGCCACCGCCTCGGCCTCCAGGCGGCCCACGCGGCGGCCCGGGACGCGGTGCACTCGCCGTTCGTCCCGGACACCGTGACGGCCGGGCTGCGGGGCATGCCGACGGTACGGGTCCGCAGCGCGGCCGGTGACCGGCTGACCTACCTCCAGCGCCCCGACCTGGGCCGCCGCCTCGACCCCGTGGACCGCGCCCACCTCCCGGCCGGCGACTGGGACGTCGTCTTCGTCGTCGCCGACGGGCTCTCCAGCCGCGCGGTGCACGAACACGCGGCGCCGATGATCCGGGCGACGACGGCCCGCCTCCCGGACCGGCGCATCGCCCCGGTGGTCCTCGCCGAACAGGCCAGGGTGGCCCTCGGCGACGACATCGCGTCGGCGATGGGCACGCCGATGGTGGTCGTCCTCGTCGGCGAACGCCCCGGCATGTCGGCGGCGGACTCCCTGGGCGCCTACCTGACCTACCGGCCGGTGCCGGGCACCACGACGGACGCCGACCGCAACTGCCTGTCCAACATCCGGCCACCCCTGGGGCTGCCGTACGAGACGGCGGCGGCGAAGCTGGCGGACCTGATGAGGAGGGCGCGGGAGCTGGGACGGACCGGGGTGGACCTCAAGGATGAAACCGGTCACGGACCGGTGGTCGAGCGGACGCCCTGAGTTCCGGCCGGTCCGCTGCGCGGAGACCACGCCTGCCCGGCGCGTCCCGACAGCTCACGCCCCCGGCACCGTGAGCCCCCACCCGCCCTCCACCACCCGCCAGGTCCGGCGCCGTACCGGACCGGCGAGGCCGCCGTCGGCCCGGTACCGGAAGTCCGCGCCCGCCACCGTCACCGTGCGCCCCGCGGCCCGTACCGGGGTCGCCTCCGCGCCCACCGACAGCGGGCGTACCTCCACCTCGGCGAGGCCGTCGGGGCCGCCCGGGGTCACCGAGATGCCCTCGACCGGCTGGTCCAGGTCCACGACCGTCTCCCCGTCGACCTCCACCCGCAGCCGCGCGGGCGGTCCGGGCACGGCAGGGACGGAGGCCGGGCGCGCGGACAGGGAGCGCACGAGGTGCTGGTAGGGCCGCAGCCACCCCTTGGCCGGCACCGGCTCCGGGGCCCTGGCCGCCGCGACCGCCGGCGGCGGGATCCGCAGCGCGCCCAGCACCACCCCGTCGCTGTCGTCGACGAGGAGGTCCATCCGGCGCTCCACCCCGTCCAGGACCGCCCGGGCCGCCGCCACCGCACCGGCGGGCACCCCCAGCGCGTGCGCGACGCCCAGCGCACCCCCGACCGGGACCATGGACAGCACGCAGTCGGCCAGCTCCCGCCTGCGGTGCAGGAAGGTCACGGCACGGACCAGCGCGCCGTCGTCCCCGACGACCACCGGCCGCCGCGAGCCCCTGCGGGACAGCACGCGGGCGAATTCCTCGGGGCCGTCCGGCATGCACACCTTCGCGGCAGCACCCGCGCTGAGCACGTCTTTCGCGATCCGGACGGATTCGCCGTCCGTCTCCCGTGCCGCCGGATCGATGATCACCAGCAGCTGATCGGCCCTCGCGAATGTCGCCACCTCGGTCGTGCCTCGCTTCCTCGGGTAGCATCACTGTGCAAGAGCCCCTTGCGCTATTGCGCCAGGGGCTTCGTCTATTCCGGGGCATCCGGTCCGACGGTTGTGCGGCCAACGACGGTCGCGGTGGTACGCGGCGACGAACCTTACGCGTACGCCCCTGACCTTGGACATGCCCCGCCCGGAAGGGGTGTACGCGCGTGCCCGCACTTGTGCTGCTCGGTGCTCAGTGGGGTGACGAAGGCAAGGGAAAGGCGACGGACCTGCTAGGCGGATCCGTCGACTACGTGGTGCGTTATCAGGGCGGCAACAACGCCGGCCACACGGTCGTCGTAGGCGACCAGAAGTACGCACTGCACCTCCTCCCTTCCGGAATCCTCTCGCCCACGTGTGTCCCGGTCATCGGCAACGGTGTCGTCGTCGACCCGTCGGTCCTGCTCTCCGAGCTGAGCGGTCTGAACGAGCGTGGCGTAGACACGTCCAAGCTCCTCATCAGCGGTAACGCGCACATCATCACGCCGTACAACGTGACCGTCGACAAGGTGACGGAACGCTTCCTCGGCAAGCGCAAGATCGGTACGACGGGGCGCGGCATCGGTCCCACCTACTCGGACAAGATCAACCGCGTCGGCATCCGGGTCCAGGACCTGTACGACGAGTCGATCCTGACCCAGAAGGTCGAGGCGGCCCTCGACGTCAAGAACCAGATGCTGACCAAGCTCTACAACCGGCGCGCGATCGCCGTCGAGCAGGTCGTCGGGGAGCTGCTCGGCTACGCGGAGAAGCTCGCTCCGTTCGTCGCCGACACGGTCCTGGTCCTCAACCAGGCGCTGGAGGAGGACAAGGTCGTCCTCTTCGAGGGCGGGCAGGGCACGCTCCTCGACATCGACCACGGCACGTACCCTTTCGTCACCTCGTCGAACCCGACCGCGGGCGGCGCCTGCACCGGTTCCGGTGTCGGTCCGACGAAGATCAGCCGGGTCATCGGCATCCTCAAGGCGTACACGACCCGTGTCGGCGCCGGCCCGTTCCCGACCGAGCTCTTCGACGCGGACGGCGAGGCGCTGCGGAGGATCGGCGGGGAGCGCGGTGTCACCACCGGCCGGGACCGTCGCTGCGGCTGGTTCGACGCGGTCATCGCCCGCTACGCGACCCGCGTGAACGGCCTGACCGACTTCTTCCTCACCAAGCTCGACGTGCTGACCGGCTGGGAGCAGATCCCGGTCTGCGTCGCCTACGACATCGACGGCAAGCGGGTCGAGGAACTCCCGTACTCGCAGACCGACTTCCACCACGCGAAGCCGATCTACGAGACGCTGCCGGGCTGGTCCGAGGACATCACCAAGGCCAAGTCCTTCGCGGACCTGCCGAAGAACGCGCAGGACTACGTCAAGGCGCTGGAGGAGATGTCCGGCGCCCCGATCTCCGCGATCGGCGTGGGCCCGGGCCGGGACGAGACGATCGAGATCAACTCGTTCCTGTAGGGCCGCGGTTGGACGACACACTTGGGCCGGTCTTGGTAATCCTTGACCGGCCCTTGGGCTTTCCGTGGTTACGCCGGTAACGGGCGACGGTCAGCATCTACGCGGGTAGCCCGCCGCCTCCCGCATGCCACACCCGTCCTCTCCGCCATCCCAGGAGCCCTGAATGCCCGTCAATCCCATGAACCGCCGTGAGTTCGTGCAGAAGTCGGCCGTCACCGGCGCTGCCGTGGCCGTCGCGGGAACGGTCGGTACCGGCAGTGCCGAGGCCGCCGAGGCCGGCCACGGCCACGCCAAGCCGCCGAAGGCGCCCAAGACCTGGAGCTTCTCCATCCTGGGCACCACCGACCTGCACAGCCACGTCTTCAACTGGGACTACTACACCAACGCGGCGCCCGTGGACTCCAAGGGCAACACCTACGGCATCGCCCGCATCGCCACCCTGGTGAAGAACATCCGCAAGGAAGAGGGCGCGGACCGGGTCCTCCTCGTCGACGCCGGCGACATCATCCAGGGCACCTCGCTCGCCTCCTACTACGCGAGCGTCGACCCGATCACCGGCAAGAACGGCAAGCGCGGCCCCAAGCACCCCATGGCCATCGCCATGAACGAGATGCGGTACGACGCGGCGGCCCTCGGCAACCACGAGTTCAACTACGGCATCGAGACGGTCCGCACCTTCGAGAAGCAGTGCGACTTCCCGCTGCTCGGCGCCAATGCGCTGGACGCCAAGACGCTGCGGCCCGCCTTCCGGCCCTACACGGTCAAGCACATCAAGGTCCCGCACGGCCCCGACATCAAGGTCGGCATCCTCGGCCTCACCAACCCGGGCATCGCCCTGTGGGACAAGGACAACGTCTCCGGGAAGATGGCCTTCACGGGCCTGGTCGAGCAGGCGAAGAAGTACGTGCCGCGGCTGCGCGCCCTCGGCTGCGACGTCGTCTTCCTCACCGACCACTCGGGCCTGGACGGCTCGACCTCGTGGGGCGACGAACTCCCCTACGTGGAGAACGCGTCGAACCTGGTCGCCGAGCAGGTCCCCGGCATCGACGCGATCCTCGTCGGCCACACCCACGTCGACGTCCCGACGTACACGGTGAAGAACGCGGAGACCGGCGAGGACGTCCTCCTCTCCGAGCCGTACTGCTACGGCTACCGCCTCTCCCGCTTCGACTTCGAGCTGGAGCTGGTCAACCACTCCTGGAAGATCACCAAGAAGACCGCCACCACCCTGAACAGCAACACGGTCGCCGAGGACCCGCGGATCACCGAACTCCTCACCGCCGACCACCAGCTGGTCGTCACGTACGTCAACACCGCGATCGGCACCTGCACCGCGGCGATGACGACGGCGGAGGCCTGCTGGAAGGACGTCCCCGCGATCGACTTCATCCAGCAGGTCCAGATGGACGCGGTGAAGGCGGGCCTGTCCGCGGCGGACGCCGCCCTCCCGCTGATCTCGGTGGCCGCGTGCTTCAGCCGCACCGCCACCATCCCGGCCGGCGACGTGACCATCCGCGACGTCGCGGGCCTCTACGTCTACGAGAACACCCTCTACGGCAAGAAGCTCACCGGCGCCCAGCTCAAGGACTACCTGGAGTACGCGGCGAAGTACTACCACCAGGTCCCGGCGGGCACGGCGGTCGACACCGCCACGCTCACCAACGCCAACAGCTTCTGGGACTACATGTACGACATGGCGGCCGGCGTCGACTACGAGATCGACATCGCCGCGGCCGAGGGTTCCCGCATCAAGAACCTGAGCTACAACGGCACCGCGGTCGCCGACGACCAGGTCTTCGTCGTCGCCGTCAACAACTACCGTGCCAACGGCGGCTCCGGCTACCCGCACATCGCCGCCGCCGAGATCGCCTACAGCTCCACCAACCAGGTCCGCGACCTGATGGTCGCCTACGCCACGGCCAAGGGCACCATCGACCCGGCGGCCTTCGCGGCCGTCAACTGGAAGCTGACGCAGGGCGGCACGCCCGTCTTCTAGCGCTCGCCTGCTGCGGCTTCGTGGCGGTCCCACCTCGTGTGGGGCCGCCATTTTTTTGTTTGCGCGACAAGTGGAACCTGTCAATTCTCCCAGCGAATCCAAACCAATCTGTGAATTCTGAAAAGCTGTGAATTCTGAAGGATTTAGAAGGTCATTGGAAGCTATTCTTCAGTCGCCTTTCATGCATTGAGTGTCAACGGCCTTGTTGGTACTGTCCGTGGCGTCACAGCAGGCCAACGGGTATCTCCCGTACGGCTGTTGCGCTTTTTCATGCCTTTCTCCCCCTGTCTCCGAAGGAGAGATTCGTGAGTCGAGAAAGAACCCGTCGGGTGCGTACGGTGCGGACATGGCGGGGTGTGGCCGGTGCCGCCACGGCCATAGTCCTGGTCGGCGGCGGATTCGCCGTGGCGAACGCCTCGACCGAAGGAGCCCAGAAATCCGGCGTGGGTGTCCAGCGCCCGGTGAACAAGAAGGCCAAGGGCACCGCGGCCGTGGTCAGTGCCGCCAACGCGTTCCTCAACACGCTCACCTCCGACGAGCAGTCGGCGATGCTGCTGGACTTCAGCCAGGCCAACGCGACCGCCTGGTCGAACCTGCCGTGCGGCTCCTCCTGCCGCGTCGGCATCGAGTTCAGCTCGCTGACCACCGACCAGATCGCCGCGGCCGAGGCGGTCCTGAAGGAGGCCCTGGGCACCGGCAAGGACACCGGCTACCAGCACGTCCTGCAGACCCTCGCGGCCGACGACGTGCTCGCCTCGGCCCAGGCCACCAGCTCTGCCGGCGCGCCCACGGACGCCCCCACCGGCTCCGCCTCGGCGGACCCGAGCGCGACGGCCACCGACACCGCCGTCCCCACCGACGCCCCCACGGGCGCCCCGCCCTCCGGCGGCACCGGCGGCGGTGGCGGCGGGTACGGCAGCAGCCAGTACTTCCTGGCGTTCCTCGGCACCCCGTCGGCGACCGGCACCTGGCAGCTGCACTTCGGCGGTCACCACCTCGCCGTGAACATCACGTACAAGCACGGCAAGGTCGTCGGCGCCAGCCCGTACTTCACCGGCGTCGAGCCCTCCAGCTGGACCACGACCGACGGCACCACGGTCGCGCCGCTGAACAGGTTCCGTGACGGCATGCTCAAGCTGACCGCCAGCCTGAGCACGGCGCAGCTGGCCGAGGCCAAGCTGTCCGAGTCGTTCAGCGACGTGCTGCTCGGCCCGAACAAGGACGGCGACTTCCCGGAGACCAAGGAAGGCATCAAGGTCAGCGAGCTGTCGCCGAAGCAGAAGAAGCTGGTCCTCGCCGCGATGCGCCCCTGGGTCGCGGACGCGGACGACGCCACCGCCGCGCAGCTCATGAAGACGTACGCCAAGGAGCTCGACCAGACCTACATCTCCTACTCCGGAGGCACGGGCCTGGACACCCAGGGCGACTACGTCCGCATCGACGGCCCCAGCGTCTGGATCGAGTTCGTCTGCCAGGACGGTGTCGTGTTCCGGAACCAGGTCCACTACCACACCGTGTACCGCGACCACACCCGCGACTACGGCAGCGAGTTCTCCTTCTCATGACCGGACCGCGAAACTGGCTGACCGCAGCGCTCGCACGCCTGGTGGCCGGGATCGCGATCGTGGTACCGGCGGCGCTCCTGCTCGGGGCGTCGCCGGCCGCCGCGCATCCGATGCCGCACTCGGTGGTGCAGCTCGACGTCTACCGGTCCTCGGTCTCCGCCCGCCTGGAGCTGCCGGTCAGCGACTTCTCCCGGGCCAGCGGGATCGACCTCACCGGCACGACCAAGGCCCAACTGCCGTCCCGGGCCGCCGCCGTCCGCGCGTACCTGCTCAAGCACATCCACCCGACCACGACCGGCGGCAGGGCCTGGCGGGTCGCCGTCGGCTCCATGCGCCTGAGCGCCACCCAGCAGACGTCCACCGGCCCCTACCGCGAACTGACCGTCGCCGCGGTCCTCACCCCGCCCGCCGGCGCCGACGTACGCCACTTCACCTTCCGCTACGACGTGATCGTGCACCAGGTCGTCACCCACGTCACTCTCGTGACGGTCCGCCAGGACTGGGCGAACGGCCAGGTCGACGGCGAAGGCACCACCCAGGTCGGCACCATCGAGCTCGACGTCCGGCACATGAAGGTCCCGGCCCTCAAGGTCGACCTCGGCCCCGGCAGCACCTGGCGCGGCTTCGTCGCGATGGTCGGACTCGGCGGCAACCACATCCTCACCGGCACCGACCACCTGCTCTTCCTGCTGATCCTGCTCCTGCCGGCCCCCCTCGCCGCGACCGGCGGCCGGTGGACCGGCCTGGTCGGCCCCCGCAAGGCACTCGCCCGCATCGGCGGCATCACCCTCGCCTTCACCGCCGGCCACTCGGTCGCCCTCGCCGCGAGCTCCCTGGGCCGGCTCGACATCCCGTCCTGGCCGGTGGAGGCGTTCATCGCGGCGAGCATCCTGGTCGGCGCGATCCACGCGATCCGGCCCCTGTTCCCCGGGCGGGAAGCGGTCGTGGCGGGCGTCTTCGGCCTGGGCCACGGCATGGCGTTCTCCTTCGTGCTCGCCGAGATGCACCTCTCCACCGGCCAGTTGGTCACCAGCCTGCTCGGCTTCAACCTCGGCATCGAACTGGTCCAGCTGCTGCTGGTCTGCCTCGCCCTGCCCTCGCTCCTGGTCCTGGCCCGCGTCCGCGTCCAGCCCGCCCTCCGTCTCACCGGCGCGACACTCACCGGCATCGCGGCCCTCGGCTGGCTGGCCGACCGCCTCGGCCTGCCCAACCCGGTCGCCCGCGCGGCCGACAGCGCGGGCTCCCACACCACGCTGCTGCTGGCCGTCCTGACGCTGGGCGCCCTCACCAGCACCGCGTGGTCCCTGACCACCCGCATCCGCAACACACCGCAGGGCGGACTCAGACCGCTCCGATGGCGCGCGGCCCCGGACCGCTCGTGAGCTGCGTGGCGGCGCCGACCAGTCCGGCGACGGCCCGGGAGCGGCTGTGCGGCGGCCACGCGATCACGGTGGTGACCGGCGGCGCGTCCACCACCGGGACGGCGGCGAGGTCCTCGCGCAACTGGGTCCTGACGGACTCCGGCACCACGCAGCAGGCGCGGCCCAGCGCGACCAACTGGTACAGCTGGGCCTGGTCCCGGACCTCCGGACCGGGCCCCTCGGGGTACCTGCCGTCGCGGCCTCGCCAGCGCGCCGGGGGCAGCCCGGGCTGCTCGGCGACCTCGGCCGTCCGCACCTGATCGCGGACGGCGAGGGGATGCCCGGCCGGCACCACCAGCACCTGGCCCTCCGTCAGCAGTTCCTCGCTGTCGAAGCCCGCCGTGGAGTCGAACGGCAGGTGCAGCAACGCCACGTCGGCCCGTCCGTCACGCAGCATCCGCTCCTGCTCGCCGACCCCGCACAGCAGCAGATCGACGGTGACCGCGTCCGGTTCGGCGGCGTAGGCGTCGAGCAGCTTCGCCAGCAGCTCGCCGGACGCGCCCGCCTTCGTGGCCAGCACCACCCCCGGCCTGCCGGTGGCGGCGAGCGCCGCGCGCCGGGTCCGCTGCTCGGCGGCCTCGACGGCGTCCAGCGCCGCCCGGGCCTCCCGCAGCAGCACCGACCCGGCCTCGGTCAGGGCGACCGCACGGCTGGTGCGTTCCAGCAGCTTCGCCCCGAGCCGCCGTTCCAGTTGGCTGATCGCCCGCGACAGCGGGGGCTGCGCCATCCCGAGCCGCTGGGCCGCCCGCCCGAAGTGCAGCTCCTCGGCGACGGCCACGAAGTACCGCAACTCCCGCGTCTCCACACCCCCATGCTAGCGATCCGGCCGGGACCGATACCCCTGCGGTATCGATCCTCACCCGATCGGTGTTGGCCGCCCCGGCCTGTGCCCGGACAGGATCGAGGCATGACCGAACAGCAGAAGACCGCGCTGGTCACCGGCGCGAACAAGGGCATCGGCTACGAGATCGCGGCCGGCCTCGGCGCCCTCGGCTGGCGCGTCGGCGTCGGCGCGCGCGACGCGGAGCGCCGGGAGACCGCCGTCGCGAAGCTGCGGGCGGCGGGCGTCGACGCGTTCGGCGTGCCGCTCGACGTCACCGACGACGCGAGCGTGGCGGCTGCCGCCGCGCTGGTCGAGGACCTCGCCGGCCGCCTCGACACGCTCGTCAACAACGCCGGTGTCACCGGCGGCACGGCCCAGACACCGACCACCGCCGACCTCGCGACGGTACGGGAGGCCGTCGAGACCAACGTCATCGGCGTCATCCGCGTCACCAACGCGATGCTGCCGCTGCTGCGCCGCTCGCCGTCCCCGCGGATCGTCAACGTGTCCAGCAGCGTCGGCTCCCTCACCCGGCAGACCACGCCGGGCGCGCAGATGGGCCCGGTCGCCGTCGCCTACTCGCCGTCCAAGACGTTCCTCAACGGCGTCACCGTCCAGTACGCCAGGGAATTCCAGGGCACGAACATCCTGATCAACCTCGCCTGCCCCGGCTACTGCGCCACCGACCTCAACGGCTTCCAGGGCCACCGCACCCCGCAGCAGGGCGCGGCGACCGCCATCCGCCTCGCCACCCTGCCCGACGACGGTCCGACCGGCCGCTTCTTCGACGACGACGGGGAGGTGCCCTGGTGACCCACCCCGGGGCACGAGCTCACCGCTGTTGAGTAGCTCTACTCAGGCGGGGACGCGCCGAGGGCGGTGAGATGGGGGACATGAGCTTTCCGCCGCTTGCTTACCCGCCGTACCCGCCGTACCCGGCGCCGCGTCCCGTGCCGCGCAGGCCGTTCGGGGTCGTCTTCGCCCTGGTGGCCGGACTGCTGCTCGCGGTCGCCGTCGCCGTCAACGGGCTGTTGTTCTTCGGCATGGCCTTCGCCGGTGACAGCTGCGGCACCTCGGCCGGGACAGCGCGGTTCTGCGACGACTCCGGCGTCTGGATCCTCGTCGCGATGCTCGGGCCGTGGGTCGCGCTGGGCGTCGCGGTCGTCACGGTCGTGCTCGGGGCGGTACAGATGCGGCGACCGTGGACCGCCCTGGCGGTGGGGGTGCTCGTGTACGCGGCGGGGCCCGCGCTCGCCCTGTTCACCGTCTTCGGTTAGACGCCTCGCCGTTATTCGTCTGCGGCGCCGTCGTGGTTGGTCGCGCAGTTCCCCGCGCCCCTTACGGGGCGGTGTCCTCCAGGAAGGCGGCCCAGGCGGCCGGGGAGAGGGTGAGGTGGGGGCCGTCGGGGGCCGTCTTGGAGTCGCGGATGTGGATGGCTTGGGGGCAGGGGGATATTTCGAGGCAGTCGCCGCCGCTGTCGTTGCTGTACGACGACTTGCGCCAGGTGTAGGCGGTTTCGACGCACTGCCCGCCGCTGTCGTTGCTGTAGCTCGACTTGAACCAACGCAGGGTGCTCGTCATGTCCGCTCTTCTCCTGCCAACTTCCGGATGAGGCTCAGCGAGTCGTCCGAGCTCAGCGCCTGAGTTCGGATCTTCGCATACCGGTGCATGAGCCGAGCGACCTTTGCGGGATCGCTGACCAGCACACTTTCGTCCTCGATCTCCATGTAGACCAAGCGGTGGTGTTCCTTGGTCTCCACCAGTTGCATATCGCCGCGTGCGCCCGCGTGTCCGGCCCTCAACCCCCGGTCTGCTGGCAGCACTTGGATACTGACATTGTCCCTCTGGGCGTCCTCCCCAAGCGACCGCAATTGGTCACGCATCACCTCCCAGCTCCCGAACGGCCTCCGCAGTACCGACTCCTCCAGGATCACCTCGATCATGGCCGTCGGGTCTGCCCGGTCGAACAGCGCCCGCCGTGCCACCCGTGCCTCGACCAGCTCCTCCACCTTCTCCTCCGGCAGTTTCGGGAAGCCCCCGCCGATCAGCGCACGCGCGTACTCCGGTGTCTGGAACAGGCCGTCGACCACGACCGTCTGGTACGACGACAACGTCACCGCCTCCTGCTCCACCAGCGCGAAGTTCTTGAACTGGGCCGGATACCTGTCCAGCAGCACGAACCTGCGGGCCTTCTCGAAGATGCCCAGGCCGCCGCCGATCGTCTCCTCCAGCTTGGCGAGCATCTTGTCGCTGGCGGGCTGCGCTCCCGTCTCCATCGCGCTGATCGCGGAGCCGGTGTAGCCGATGCGTTTGCCCAATTCCTCCTGTGTCAGTTCCTGTTGCTCGCGAAAGGCCTTCGCGAGGGCGGCCAGGAGCTGTGCCGTGCTGCCCGCCTCCGCCTTGTTCTCGGCCCGTGCCATTGCGGTCACCCCCGAACTCAACCGAACTCAACCGGTCACAACCAGCGGACCCCGAATTCCCAGAGTTTGCGGCTCTTGACTCTGGGTTATGGCGACGGTAGCCGGACCTGCCGAAACTGGTCCCATGAACACCCAAAGTGACCCTTTAAACCTCGCCTGGCTGCCCGCAGCCGGCGTTCAACTTCGCAAAGCCGGTGTCCAGTTCGACGCGGTCCGGGTGGACGACGGGGAGTGGGGGCGGCGGCTCGCCGATCGGCTCGCGGAGATGACCGGGGGTGATCCCGGGCCCGTCATCGAGGTCGCCAGCGGGCGGCGGTGTGTGTACTTCCTGGTATCGGCCGGGAGCACGGACCATCTGCCCTGGCCTGCGGAGGTGACCAGGCTGACCGCCGTTCCGGCGCGGGTGTCGTACGTCCCGGTTCCCGCGCTGGACGACATGACGTGGCCGCTGTCGTGGCGGTACCGGCCGACCGCGCACGGCCGTTTCGTGCACACGCGGTTGTTGCGTTCCGCGCTTCACTCGGCGGAGTGAAAATCGTCAACACAGGGCCAGGAAAAAGGGATTGCGGCTTGCGTTCGCTGCTTTGCGGGGCCCTAGAGTCGCGATCAACAGATTGCCCCCGCGGTGCGCCAACACCCGGGGGCTCGACACCGGGAGAGAGCAACTCCGGATGCGCGTTCATCGTATGGCGCCTGTGCGCGCCTTCGCAGCCCTTGCCCAGTCCCGTTTCGGGTGCCGACGTCTGTCCGGGGGAGCGGCGGGCGTACTGGCGTACCTCCTGGGGCTGCCGGACGGGGCCTGGATCACGGAGCGCATTCTTGCCGAGCGGCGGCGGGAAGGGTGCATGTCGGTCGTCGCTTCCCTGCGTGAGCTGGAGGAACGGCGGTATCTGCGGCGGGTGGTGTCGCGGGACCCGGTGACCCGGCAGTACTCGACGGTCTGCGAGGTGTTCGAGAGGCCGTACGAATCCGCGACACCGGCGGGTGAAATGCAAAAAGTTCGCCTGATGGCGGCCTAGAAAGCAGAGAAGGGAACGTCGTTGACTGTCACACTCGTACGCCCCGAGGTGGTATACCGACGGTATACTGTGCTCATGGCTGACACCACGATCAAGGTCGACCCCGCTGTCCGTGACCGTCTCCAGGAGCTCGCCCGGGAACGCGGGATGAGCATGCGGGACTTCGTGGCGGAGCTGGCCGGGGCCACGCCCACCAAGGACGAGCTGCGCAAGCGGTACGAGGAGACCAGGGCTTACGTCGAGGAGCACTTCCTCGGGCGGCCCTACACGGAAGAGGACGAGAAGGCCGGCGAGAAGCTGTGGGCCGACATCGAGTCCGGGCGTATCGGGGAGGTCCAGTGACCGAGGGGGAGCGGTACCCGCTGCCGCGTGCCGTCATCTTCGACGACACGGCGGCCCTGGCGCTCGGTGCCGGTAACAGCATGGCCTCCCGGCTGGTCGTGGAGGCGGAGAAGGACGCCGCGTTGCGGGTCTACATCCCCGCGGTGAGCCTGGCTGCCGCGGAGCGGGAGCGGGCCGGGGTCGCGGAGCACGTCGGTGCGCTGCCGTCCGTCAATATCGAGGGGCTCGACTTCGCGGCGGCCACGGCTGTGGGCAAGCGACTGCGGGCCGCGAACGGTGAGCCGGAGGAGGGGAAGGACGAGCCGGACTGGAGCGGCGCCCATGTGCTGCACCTCGCTCTGCCGACCGTCGAGTGGCCGCGTGGCCGTCCCGTCCTGACCAGGACCCCGATGCGGTACCGGGGCACGGGCATCCGCACCATCCGGATCGTCGAGCAGGGCTGACCGCGGCCCCGCGGGCACACCCCAAGGCTCCGGACCGGGAAACGGTCCGGAGCCTTTTTCACTCACACAGAGATGAATACGCGGCTTACGGCCGCTTCAGTGGTGCGTGCCGCCTACCAGCCGCCGCGACCGCAGTCGGAACCGAGGTCGGTGACCTGCCCGCCCGGGCTGCCCTCGCCGTTGATGAGGTTGCCGGCGAGGCCGTTGAGGATGCCGACGTTGCCGAGGATGTCGAGGTTCAAGTCGTGGGACCGGCAGCCACCGCCGCCGCCGTACGCGTGCTGCTGCGCCGGCAGGGCGGTGGCCGGGACGGCGCCCAGGAAGCCGACGCCGCCGACGATGGCGATCACGGCGGCTGCCTTGTGGAGCTTGCGCATGTTCTCCTCCTTGAG
Organism: Streptomyces sp. NPDC048278; assembly: GCF_040652195.1. NCBI lineage: Bacteria > Bacillati > Actinomycetota > Actinomycetes > Kitasatosporales > Streptomycetaceae > Streptomyces > Streptomyces sp. NPDC048278. Next base: position 76,933 of record NZ_JBEZLP010000020.1, on the reverse strand, counting down.
CTGATGGGAGCGCGTGGTCATATGAACTGATAAGCGCTCAATTCGGAGGCTAGATCGACATCGCGCGCGGCGCTCTTCGGAGGAGCCATACGGGGGCACCGGCATACGGGTGACCGGTCGTCAGGGTGAGTGGACGTCAGGGTGATCGGGTGTCAGCGTGATCCGGCGTCAGCTGAAGACGATCATCGAGCCCTGGGCCAGGCTGCGGGTGGCCGCCGCGTGCAGGCCCAGCCACACGTGCCGTTCCCGGGCGAAGGGGCTCGGGTCGTAGGGGGCGGGGACCGCCGGCTCCTCCAAGTCGGTGGGGGCGGCCGGAGGTTGCGGCGGGGCCGGAGGGTTGGCCGGGTCGATGCCGATCGACGGGGCGACGTACTCCAGCTCGCGCAGCAGGGCGTGGGAGGAGCCCAGCGGGCCACCGCTGGCGAGGAGTTCGTCGCTGGAGAGCGGCCTCGGGAAGTCGACCGGGACGTAGGCGCCCGCGTGGTCGTAGTGCCAGACCAAGTGGGACTGCTGGGCCGTCGACTCGAACATCTCCAGCAGCTGCTCGTAGTCGCCGCCGAGGTCGTCCACGGGGGAGACGGGCAGCCCGCAGACCTGGAGGAGGTAGGCGCGGCGGAGGAAATGGAGTGCGTCGTAGTCGAAGCCGGCCACCGGGGCGACCTCGCCGGACAGGCCCGGCATGTACTGGTACACCGGCACCGGGGGCAGCCCGGCCTCGGCGAGCACCTTGTTGTATTGCGCGAGTTCCTCGGCGAACGGATTGTCGGGGGTGTGGCACAACACGTCGACCAGCGGTACCAGCCAGAGGTCACAGGCCAAAGAGGGCTCCTCATATCAGCGCGTTCACAGCGAGTGCTCAGCTAGGTGGTCAGGGAAGAGTAGTCCGTGCGGCGCCGGTCAGCTCCCCTCGTGCAGGTCCCATACCCAGACCCCACCGGTCCACTTACCGGGTTTTCCGGTCAGGGCCTCCACCGCCTGTCGTAGTTTCTCGTCATTGGGTTGCGGGGCGACCACCAGGGCCCCCGCTTTCCAGTACGCGAAGTCCTTCTTCGCCTGAGCGCGCCAGTTCTTGCCGATCACCGGCACCTTCCCGCTGTAGCGGACGTCCCGCAGCATGCTGGAGGTGAAGCGCGGGACGGCGCCGTAGATGCCGATGCGGTCGGCGCCGTAGGGGCCGTTGAAGTACCCGCCGGGCATCTTGAAGCCGAGACCGGTGCTGGTCTGCCAGTGCAGGGCCTCCGCGTAGCCGGGGTCCGGGAGCGGGACGGGGACGAGGGACTCGCCCTTGCCCACGTACGACTTCCACGCCCCGCTGCTGATGAACGACGGGACCGCCTCCCGCTGTTCGGACTTGAGCGGGGCGGGGACGATCGGGAGCAGGGCCAGGGCGACGGCCAGCAGGCCGAAGTACTGGGCGCCGACGCGGCGGGTGGCCAGCACCTTCTCGACCGCGACCGCGAGCAGGACGCCCAGCACGGGTGCGCAGATCATCGCCACCCGGCCCTCGATGACGGACTCGAAGAGCGGGAACTTCCGCACCAGGGCCCAGGGCCCCGGATACACCGTCTCCGTGAGCGGGATGCGGATCTCCGGGCCCATGGACAGCACGGCCGCGGTGACCGACGTGAACGCGAGCGCCTTGACCAGCGGCCGTTCCCACAGCCGTACGACGATCCCGAAGGCGACCAGGACCAGCGGCCAGCCGTAGAAGGCGTTCTGCTCGGTGGGGTTGAGGGAGAGCTCGTTGGCGCGGCCCGCGTCCCCGTAGAGCATCGAGCGTTCGGCGAAGGCGAGGAGCGAGAGGGGGCTGTTTCCGGCGTTGTCGCCGTGCAGGATGCTGTGGTAGCTCTGCGGGCCCGAGAACTGCCAGTAGAGCGGGAAGGCGACGAGCGGGAGGCAGACCGCCCCGGCGATCAGCAGGCCCTTGCCCAGCGGACGCCAGGCCTGCTTGGCCACCTCGGGGCGGACCACCGTGTAGGCGAGGGCGAACAGGGTCATCCCGAGCGCCGCCAGCAGGAAGGGCTCCTCGCCCAGGAAGACCTGGTAGGCCGCCATCAGGCCGAGCACGATCCCGTCCCGCCTGACCCGCTCCCCGGTGGCGAGACGCAGGGCGCGGTCGATGACCAGCGGGATCATGAACAGGATCACGAAGTTGGGGTGCGCGTTGGCGTGGCTGACCATCGGCGGCGCGAAGGCCGCGAGGGCCGCGCCGACGAAGGCGGCGCCCCGGTGCCGCACCACCCGCCTGACGATCAGCCAGTACCAGGCGACGGCGGTCGCGGCGAGGCCCAGCGCCATGCAGACGGAGAGCGAGACCGCCGGACCGGCCAGGAGGGTCAGCGGGGCGAAGGGGACGGACAGGCCCAGCATGACCGTGTTGGCCATGAGGTTGACGCCGTCGGGGAAGTTCTGGAAGTCGGAGAAGAGCGGGTTGCGCAGGTGCGCGAGGTTGTCCGCGGTCACCGCGAAGAACCACTCCCACTGGTTCTGGTCCTGGATGGAGTCGGTGAGGTAGCGGTGGCCGGGGTCGAAGAAACGGCCCGAGTAGAGGGCGACGGAGAGGACGAGGAAGAGGACGGCGACCAGCAGGTCGGCCGGGCGCACCCGGCGGACGCGGAGCCGGGCCAGGTCGGCGAGGACCTTCGGGTAGTCCAGCGGGCCCACCTTCGAGCCGGGCCGGTGGCTCCAGCGGACCGGGACCTCGGTGATCACGTGGCCGTCGCGGTGCAGGTACTGGAGGACCTCGACGTCGATGCCCCAGCCGTCGAGCCGGGAGTCGGCGAAGGCCTCGCGGGCGAGGTCGCCGTCGAAGAGCTTGAACCCGCACTGGGTGTCCCTGAGCCCCGGCACGGCGGTCGCGCGTATCAGCAGGTTCCCGGCGCGGCCGAGCAGCTCGCGCAGCCGGTGCTGGCGGTCGGCTATCTCCGCGCCCGGCACCGCCCGCGAGCCGATCGCCGCGGCGCCGCCCTCGCTGAGCGCCTTGTCCAGCCGCTCCAGCTCCTCGATCGGCGCCGCGAGGTCGGCGTCGGTGACCAGCACCCGGCTGCCGGCGGTCGCGGCCACGCCGAGGCGCAGGGCGCTGCCCTTGCCCCGGTTGCGGTCGGCGGCGACCAGCCGGACCTTCGGGTGCTGTAAGGCAGCGACCTCGCGGGTCCCGTCCGTCGAGCCGTCGTCGGAGACGATCACTTCCCAGGACCCGAAGCGGCTCTCGTTGTCGGCGAGGTAGCGGGTGACGGCGTCGAGGGTCGGGCCGAGCCGCTCCTCCTCGTTGTACGCCGGGATGACGACGGAAAGGTCGACGGTCGTGGGCGCGGTCATCCGTCCTTCTCCGCCAGTCGCTCGATCAGGGCGAGAGAGTGCGTGTTGTACGCGGTGACGATCCCCCGGGCGGCCTCCGCGTCCCGGCGCGACAGCGCGTCGACCAACTCGGTGTGCCGGGACCACAGATACCCGCGTAGATCGGGCAGCCGGCGCAGGTGCCGCACCGCGCACACCCAGGACTGCACACGCAGCCGGTGCAGGAAGTCGGCGAGGTAGGGGTTGCCGAAGAGGGCGGACAGCTCCCGCCAGAACCGGAGGTCGTAGCCGATGAGGACGGTCAGGTCACCGGCGGTCGCGGCGCGCTGCGCCTCCTCGCCGCGCCGCCGGACCGCGGCGAGGGCGGCGGCCACCCGGGGCTCCTCGGGGTCCTTGAAGGCGGGGTGGAGGCCGTCGGCGAGCGCCTGGAACATGCCGTCGGTGACCAGGCTGCGGGCCTCGATCATGCCCCGGTAGTCGGCGAGCGTGTACTCCGGCACCCGGAAGCCGCGGTGCTGGTCGGCATCGAGGATGCCCTGCGCGGACAGGTCGACCAGCGCCTCGCGGACCGGTGTGGCGGAGACCCCGTACTGCTCGGCGATCTCCTTGACCGTGAACTCCCGGCCCGGCTGGAGCCGCCCGGCGAGCACCTCGTCGCGTAGCGCGTCCGCGATCTGCTGGCGCAGGGTACTGCGCGTCACAGCGCCGTTGCCGGGCATCGTGGGGTGCCTCTCCTCACGCGTTCGGGTGACGTGCTCGCTTACACGTACATGTACGAGCACGCCACCTTACGCGTTCGGGTTCCGCGTGTACTCCTTCCGGCCCAGCGAAGCTACCCATGGGTCTCTTCTACGGCTCCTGTGAGCTGTCTGTGGCGAACGCCTGCGAGAAGCGCTCCGCCGAGGCGCCCCTTCAGGGGCGCGGGGCTGTGCCGGATCTGCGGCTGCCGCCGCGTGGGCGCGCCCAGTCCCTACGGCGCGGGGGCGCCCCTTCAGGGGTGCGGGGCGCTGTGCCGGATTCATGGCTGCCGCCGCGTGGGCGTGCCCAGTCCCTACGGGTGCGGGGGCGCCCCTTCAGGGGTGCGGGGAACTGCGCGGCCAGCCCCCACGCACCCGCACCCGACACGCGACCTCAAGCCACCGTGAACTCGTCGGCCACGCTCAGTGCCGCGTCCAGCGCCGCGAACCCTTCCTTCAGCTCGGCCTCGCTCACATTGCACGGCGGTACGACATGCGTCCGGTTCATGTTCACGAACGGCCACACCCCGTGCTCCTTCGCCGCCGCCCCGAACGCGGCCATCGCCGCGTTGGCCTCCCCGGCCGCGTTGTACGGCACCAGCGGCTCCCGGGTCTCCCGGCTCTTCACGAGGTCGAGCGCCCAGAACATGCCGACCCCGCGGACCTCGCCGACGCTCGGATGCCGCTCGGCGAGCGCGGCGAGCGCCGGTCCGACCACCTCGGCACCCAGCCGCTTCGCGTTCTCGACGACCCCTTCCTCCGCCATCACGTTGATGGTGGCGACCGCGGCGGCACAGGCCAGCGGGTGCCCGGAGTACGTCAGCCCGCCCGGGTAGGCCCGCTTGGCGAAGGTCTCGGCGATCTTCGCGCCGATGGCCACCCCGCCGAGCGGCACATAGCCGCTGTTCACGCCCTTGGCGAAGGTCATCAGATCGGGTACGACCCCGAACAGGTCGGCGGCGAACCACTCACCCGTCCGCCCGAACCCGGCCATCACCTCGTCCAGGACGAAGACGATCCCGTACTTGTCGCAGATCTCCCGGACCCCGGCGAGGTACCCGGCCGGCGGCACCATGATCCCGGCGGTGCCGGGGATGGTCTCCAGCACGATCGCCGCGACCGTACCCGGCCCCTCGAAGGCGATCGTCGTCTCCAGGTGCTCCAGCGCCCGCGCGGTCTCCTGCTCCTCGGTCTCCGCGTAGAACCGGGAGCGGTAGAGGAAGGGCGCCCAGAAGTGCACGACCCCGGCGGCGGCCCCGTCGGAGGCCCAGCGGCGCGGGTCGCCGGTGAGGTTGATCGCCTGCTGGGTGCCGCCGTGGTACGAGCGGTACGCGGACAGCACCTTCGGGCGGCCGGTGTGCAGCCGGGCCATCCGCACGGCGTGCTCGATCGCGTCCGCGCCCCCGTTGGTGAAGAAGATCTTGTCCAGGTCGCCGGGCGTCCGCTCGGCGATCAGCCGGGCCGCCTCCGACCGCGCCTCGACGGCGAAGGCGGGCGCGAAGGTCGTCATCCGCGCGGCCTGCTCCTGGATGGCGGCGACGACCTTCGGGTGCTGGTACCCGATGTTGGTGAAGACGAGCCCGCTGGTGAAGTCCAGGTAGCGGCGGCCGTCGTAGTCCCAGAAGTACGACCCCTCGGCGCCGGCCACGGCAAGCGGGTCGATGAGGTCCTGCGCGGACCAGGAGTGGAAGACGTGCGCACGATCGGCCGCCTTCACGGCGGCGCCGGCCTGGGGACTGGGCTGAGGGGTCATGCGGGGGAGCGTAGGAGCGACCGGTGGGGGAGCGGTATCGGCGACCTGTTCCGTGGCCGGGGGGATTCCGCGACAGGTTGTCCACAGCCTGGGGACACGGCCCGCTTCCGGTGCCTGTTACGTAACCGTAGACATGGCGCTGCGCGATCCCTGGAACGGCCGCATTATTCTCGGCTCGATCACAAGTGTGAGCGAGGGGCGGATCTGCCATGGAGAAGCTGGGGCCGGGGGATCCGCAGCACATCGGGAGCTATCGGCTGCTGGCACGGCTGGGCGCGGGCGGGATGGGGCACGTGTACCTCGCCCGGTCGGAGCGCGGCCGTACCGTCGCCGTGAAGCTGGTGCGGGCGGAACTCGCCCAGCAGGAGGAGTTCCGGGCGCGTTTCCGGCAGGAGGTCCGCAACGCGCAGCGGGTCGGCGGGTTCTGGACCGCGCCGGTGCTCGACGCCGACACCGAGGCCGCCGTGCCGTGGGTGGCCACCGGCTACGTGGCCGGGCCGAGCCTCCAGCGGGTCGTCGAGCACGACCACGGGCCGCTGCCCGAGCGGTCGGTGCGCATCCTCGCCGCCGGGCTCGCGCACGCGCTGGGCAACATCCACGCGGCCGGGATCATCCACCGGGACCTCAAGCCGTCCAACGTGATGCTCACCATAGAGGGACCCCGGGTCATCGACTTCGGCATCGCCCGGGCGCTGGAGACACTGCCCGGCGAAGGGCTCACCCAGACCGGCTCCCTTCTCGGCTCGCCCGGGTTCATGGCCCCCGAGCAGGTGCGCGGCGACCGGATCACGCCGGCCTGCGACATCTTCTGCCTCGGCTCGGTGCTCGCCTACGCGGCCACCGGCCGGCTCCCCTTCGGCTCCACGGAGGGCGGCGCCCACGCCCTGATGTTCCGGATCGCCCAGGAGGACCCGGACCTCTCCGGCCTCCCCGAGGACATCGCCGACGTGGTCCGCGACTGCCTCCGCAAGGACCCGGCGGCCCGTCCGTCCCTCGACGCGATCCTGACCCGGACGGGCGCCGGCGCCACGGTCTGGGAGGGCCGCTCCAGGGACCCGTGGCTCCCCGGCAGCCTGGTGGCCCAGCTCGGCCGCCACGCCGTCGAACTGCTGGAGGCGGAGGACCCGACGGTCTCCGGGGCGTTGCACGGGGGGTCGGCATCCGCGGCCACGAATCAATGGACGCAAGGGCCGGCAGACCAAGGGGCGCGAGGAACTGCGCGACCGGCCCCCACCCACCCGCAGCCGACACTCGACCCGCCGTCCCCTGAACACGCCCCCGCCCACCCGGCCTACGGCTACCCGAACCAGCCCCACCAGCACCCGCAGTCCTCGCCGAACCCGTACAACCCCTACGCCGCGACCGCCCCGGAACCCGCTCCCGACCCCACCCAGATCTACCCTCCCGTTCCCCCGCCCCCGCTCTACGACCCCCTCCCCGCAGAGGAGCCCCGCCGCACCACCCGCTCCACCGCCCTGCTCGTCACCATCGCCCTGATCGTGCTGCTCGCCGCGGGCGGCTCGGTCTACGGGCTCATGAACAGCGGCGGCGACGGCGCGGACGACAAGGCGGCCGGCCAGGGCACCCGCGCCCCGTCGGCCACCGCCCCGACCGCCTCCTCGGAGTCGACGCCCGCCGAGTCGCCCTCTCCCTCGGCCGCCGCGAAAGGCACCGTCCCGAGCGGCTTCCTCGGCACCTGGGCCACCTCGATAGACAACGACACCGGCCACAACACCCGCGAACTCACCATCCGCCAGGGCGCCGTGGGCGACACGGTCCTCACCCTGGTCGCGGACGGCCCCGGCTACCACTGCGAGTTCGCGGCGAAGCTCGCCGGGAAGCCGGGCTCGGACGGCCCGTTGGAGATCGGACCCTCCACGGTCACGGCGGGCAAGCCCCGTTCGTCGTGCACCGCGGGAGAGGCCACCGAGGTGACCCTGCTCTCGGCCGGCAAGCTGAAGCGCGTGACGAAGGGCGGCGACGAGAGCCTGACCTACAGCAAGCAGTGAACTGCCGGTCTCTCCACGTCAGTTGAACGTTCGGCGAACAACAGTGCGGGCGACCGATATGTCCCTTCACGGCCGCATCCGGCCCCTTACGGTGACCCCACCATTCGACTCCGGGGAGTGGCGGGGGCACCCACATGGAGTGGCTGAGCGCGGAGAACATCGTCGCCGTGGGCACCGCGGTGCTCGGCATCGTCGCGTCCGCGGGCATCTTCTGGTACGAGCGCCGCGTCCCGCGCCGCAAACGCATCGGCTACCGCGTCCAGATGGACAACCCGATCGGCGACGACGCCCGTTCGGGCCGGATCGGCAGACGGCTGGGCCTCTTCGACGAGGCCCCGGACATGGCCGACGCCACCCTGGTCCTGCTGCGCATCGAGAACGACGGCTCCCAGGGCATCGGGCGCGACGACTACACCAGCCCCGAACTGCACGGCCTCACCGCGGTGTTCACCGACCGCATCATCCGCGGCGTCTCGGTCACCCAGCCCACCGACAGCGACCACCTCATGCCGCACTTCACCCCGGACCGCGGCTTCGGCTACTCGGGCAACACCCTGCGCATCCCGCGGGTCCCGCTCAACCACGGCGAGCACTTCAAACTGCTCGTGCTGCTCTCCGGCGGTGACGTCGGCCGGGACATCAGGATCGTCGGCGGGATCCACGACGGCGAGGTGCACCCCAACCGCAGCGCCACGCCCGACGACGCCACGCCCCTGTTCAGCCGCGCCTCCCGGCTGATCACCATCATGCTGACGCTCAGTGTCCTCACCCTCGCCACGATCGTGGTGGCCCGCGACGACACCCCGCCGCCGATCGGCTGCGCCAAGGGCTCGCTGCGGGTCATCGGCTCGACCGCCTTCGCCCCCGTGATGCAGGACGCGGCGAAGAAGTACGAGAAGGACTGCGAGGGCGCCTCGATCACCGTGGACGCGCACGGCTCGACCGCCGGGATCCGCGAGCTGAACGGCGACGGCGCCGCCACGAAGAAGGGCTCACCGTCGGTCATCGCCCTCTCCGACGGGCCCAAGCCCACCGACATGCCCGACCTGAAGGAGAACCGGGTCGCCCTGGTGGTCTTCGCCCTGGTCGTGAACGACGACGTGCCGCTGCGGAACCTCACCACGGCCGACGTACGACGGCTGTACCGGGGCGAGATCACCAACTGGAAGCAGCTGGGCGGCCCCGACCTGCCGGTGGTGCTGGTCAGCCGGGACGCCAACTCCGGGACCCGGCAGGTCTTCCAGCGGCGGGTGCTGAAGCGCGGCGAGATCGCCAACTCCTCCGTGGACTGCGTGCACAAGGACGACCCGACGGCCAAGGTGATCCGCTGCGAGCTGGACTCCACCGACCAGGTGCTGTCGGAGGTGGCCGAGCTGAAGGGCGCGGTCGGCTACGCCGAGCTGAACGTGGCGGAGGGCGCGAAGGGCCTGCACATCCTCTCCCTGGACGCCATCGCCCCGTCGGTGGACACGATCGAGCGCGGCATCAGCACCTACCCGTACCGCGAGATCGAGTACGCGTACACCTACCGCCAGCCCGCGGCGGACTCGCTGGCGTCGAGCTTCCTGTCGTACGTCGAGAAGGGCAACGGCCAGGACGTGATCCGCTCGTACGGACATGTGGCCTGCTACGCGCCGGTGGGCATGAAGCTCTGCGCCTGACGCCCGCCGCCCGCGCCGGTCAGCCGAGGGCGACCCACGTCCCCTGCGCGGCCGAGCGGCTCATCGCGTCGAGGGCGGTCGCGCTGTGCACGGCGTCCTGGAGGGTCGGGCCGTGGGCGGTGCCCTCGGCGACGGACCGCAGGAAGTTGCGGGCCTCGATCACCTTGAGGTCGTCGTAGCCCATGGCGTTGGCGGCGCCGGGCTGGAAGGCACCGTACTCGCCGTGGCCGGGGCCGACGAAGACCGTGGAGACGGGCTGGTCCTGGTAGGAGCTGCCGAGGCTGACGCCCAGCTCGCCCATCCGCCGGTAGTCCCAGAAGACGGCGCCCCTGGTGCCGTGCACCTCGAAGCCGTAGTTGTTCTGCTCGCCCACCGAGACCCGGGAGGCCTCCAGGACACCGCGGGCGCCGGAGGCGAAGCGCAGCAGGCAGTTGACGTAGTCCTCGTTCTCGACCGGGCCGAGTTCGCCGCCGGTGGCGAGGGTGTGGCCGGCGGTGGCACCGGCGGGCCGCGCGCGCTCCGGGATGAACACGGCGGTGTCGGCGGCCAGCGACTCGATGTCGCCGAGCAGGAAGCGGGCCAGGTCGACGCCGTGCGAGGCGAGGTCGCCGAGCACCCCACCGCCGCCGCGGGCACGCTCGTACCGCCAGGTCAGGGCACCGTCGGGATGTGCGGCGTAGTCGCTGAACAGCCGGACGCGGACATGCGTCACGGTGCCCAGTTCGCCGGAGGCGATCAGCTCGCGGGCGTGGGCGACGGCGGGGGCGTTGCGGTAGTTGAACCCGACGGTCCCCTGCACGCCGGCCTTCGCGACCGCCTCCGCGACCGCGCGGGCGTCCTCCGCGGTCAGCCCGACCGGCTTCTCGATCCACACGTGCTTGCCGGCCTCCGCCATGGCGACGCCGATCTCGCGGTGCAGGAAGTTCGGGGCGGTGATGCTGACGGCGTGCACCCGCGGGTCGGCGGCGACCTCGCGCCAGTCCCGGGTGGTGGACGCGAAGCCGAACTGCGCGGCGGCCTCTTCCGCCCGCCCCGGCACCTCCTCGGCGACGCTCACCAGCTCGGCGCGTACCGGAAGCTCCGGGTAGTGGTGGGGGACCCGCCGGTAGGCCTGCGAGTGCACCCGCCCCATCCACCCGAATCCGACGACGGCGACGCCGAGCGTACGCACCATGGGGCTGCCCCTCCTTGGACCGTCCAGACCCTGCGTGCCCACGATGCGGCGCCACTTCTCCAGATGTCAAGACATTCGGGCGTCCGTACAATCCCGACGACCCGTCCTCCGTGGCCCTGACGGGGTGCGCTGTCGACTGCGGGTCCGTCGTGGTTGCTCGCGCAGTTCCCCGCGCCCCTTTGGGGGCGCGTCTGTGGCGCCGCCCGCTCCAGCGCCCCGTCAGGGGCGCGGGGAACTGCGCGACCGGCCCCCACGAGGCGTCACTGAACCACGGCCGGAAGCAACCCACCCCCTAGGGGCGCGGGGAACTGCGCGAGGACCCCCGCGACGCCGCGCCGGACCGACGGCACGCGCGCCCCCCTCACCGGGGCTCGGGAGGGCGTTGTCTCGGCATGTTCGGGCGAGCCCCGTTCGTGCTCGGCGGCAGCGGAAAGCGGCCGTTCAGGTGCCCCGCGTCCGCCCGCGGCCCCGCCGTCACCGTCGCCTGCATGCCCAGCGGCGCCGGCCCCGTCCGGAACTCCACCATCCAGTCGGCCGTCTCCGTACGGACCAGCTCCGTCACGTCCTCCGAGAACCTCCGCAGCACCCCCAGACACCGCTCCGCCGCCTCACTCGCCGTGCCCTCCGCAGGACCCAGCACCTCCCGCACACTCTCCGACGCCCAGTCGAACTGCAGCACCTGCAACCGCCGCTGCACCGCCTGCGCTGTCGCCATGTCCCTTATCCACCCGGACGTCACCCCGAAGAACCGGTCGATGCCGACGCAGGACACCGCCAGCAGCAGCGCGAGATACCCCCAGGGCGCCACCCCGCCCACCACCCCGGTGAGGTCGAGCAGCGGCAGCGCGGCCCCCAGCACCGCTCCCACCGCCGCCCCGCACCGCAGCGCCCGCGCCCCGCGCCGCTTCCAGACCCGGTCCGCCAGGTACCACCCGGCCGTCTCCAGCGCCCCGCGCTCCACCCACCGGTACAGCTCGTCGAGCCGCTCGGCCGGCTCGCCCCAGTCGCCGAGCGGGAACGCCCGCCCGGTCAGATCACCCGGCCGCAGTCCGGCCGCGCCCTCGTCGCCCCGCCCGTCCTGAGGCGGTCCCTCGGGCTGCATCTCCGGCTGACCCACCCGGCACTCCTTAACTGATCCCGAACTGATCTCGAAACCGATCCCGGAACTGCTCCCGGGCGGTCACTGTCCGTGACAACGGATCTGGCACTGGACCTGACAATGGATGCTGACGACGGGAACCCTTCCTACCGCCCAATGGGTGGCGAAGGCCTGGCTTTCGCCTCTTTTCCGCCCGGAAGTGGGCCTTGATCAGGTATAGGGCCCCGGGGAATCTCACTCGAAAGAGTGGCGGGGCGATGGCTGCGTCAACCACGTAGGCTCATGCACAACAGAGAAAATCCGGACCCGACCCAGGAGCTGATCGTGATCCCCGGTGGTGGCCAGCCCAACATGCAGCAGCTGCTCCAGCAGGCCCAGAAGATGCAGCAGGACCTGGCGCGGGCCCAGGAGGAACTGGCGGCCACGGAGGTCGACGGACAGGCCGGCGGCGGTCTGGTGAAGGCCACCGTGACCGGTTCCGGCGAGCTGCGCGCGCTGAAGATCGACCCGAAGGCGGTGGACCCGGAGGACACCGAGACCCTCGCCGACCTGATCATCGCGGCGGTCCAGGCGGCCAACGAGAACGCCCAGGCGCTCCAGCAGCAGAAGCTCGGCCCGCTGGCACAGGGTCTGGGCGGCGGCAGCGGCATCCCCGGCCTGCCGTTCTGATGTTCGTCGCCCGCGCGACACCCGCACCGCCTTCCTAGGACAGGCGGCAGCCAACTACCGTACGTACCGAAAGACTCCAGGAAGGGCAGTCCGTTGTACGAAGGCGTGGTCCAGGACCTCATCGACGAGCTGGGTCGGTTGCCCGGCGTCGGTCCGAAGAGCGCGCAGCGGATCGCCTTCCACATCCTCCAGGCCGAGCCGACGGACGTACGGCGTCTCGCGCAGGCCCTCCTGGAGGTGAAGGCGAAGGTCCGCTTCTGCGCGACCTGCGGCAACGTGGCACAGGAGGAACTGTGCAACATCTGCCGCGACAGCCGCCGCGACCCGACGGTGATCTGCGTCGTGGAGGAGCCGAAGGACGTCGTCGCGGTCGAACGCACGCGTGAGTTCCGCGGCCGGTACCACGTCCTCGGCGGGGCGATCAGCCCGATCGAGGGCGTCGGCCCCGACGACCTGCGGATAAGGGAGCTGCTGGCCCGCCTGGCCGACGGCACGGTCACCGAGCTGATCCTCGCCACGGACCCGAACCTGGAGGGCGAGGCGACCGCCACCTACCTCGCCCGCATGATCAAACCCATGGGCCTGAAGGTCACCCGCCTGGCCAGCGGCCTCCCGGTGGGTGGCGACCTGGAATACGCGGACGAGGTCACACTCGGCCGCGCCTTCGAGGGGAGACGACTCCTAGATGTCTGACGCCACGCTGCACGCGACCGCGCAGAACCCCGACGACTTCGCGGTCCAGATCGCCGACCAGGTGGAGAGTTTCCTGGTGGCCGTCACGGAGGTGTCGAAGGGCGACGAGCCGGACTCGGCGGTCCCCTTCCTCCTCCTGGAGGTCTCCCAGCTGCTGCTGGCCGGCGGCCGTCTCGGCGCGCACGAGGACATCGTCCCCGACGAGCGCTACGAGCCGGACCTGGGCCCGGAGCCGGACGTCGACCAGCTCCGCGAGAACTTCGGACGCCTCCTCGACCCCATCGACGTCTACTCCGAGGTCTTCGACCCGTACGAGCCCCGCAAGGCGCCCGTCCCGGCCCGCATCTCGGACGACCTGGCCGACATCATCACCGACCTCCGCCACGGCATGGCCCACTACCGCGCGGGCCGCACCACGGAGGCCCTGTGGTGGTGGCAGTTCTCCTACTTCTCCAACTGGGGCCCCACGGCCTCCGCGGTCCTCCGCGCCCTCCAGTCCGTCCTGATCCACGTCCGCCTCAACCAGCCCCTGGAGGAACTGGACGGCCTCGACACCGACCAGGCCACCATGGGCGACGAAACCCTGGAGTTCGAGGCGGGCCAGGTCATGCAGCAGGAGATCGGCGACTCACTCGGAGTGCGCTCCCCCGCCAAGTAGGCAAGCAGGACACCCACTGTCCTGAGCGGTCCCTACGGTCGTCGGCGAGCTGTTCGGGAGCGCTCCCGTGCGGGTCACAGCGTCCATACGCCCTTCGCCACCGCGGTGACCCCGCCCGTCAGGGCGAGGAGGAGGACCAGGCGGCGGGCGTGGTGTTCGGGGATGCGGTCGGCCACCGCGGTGCCCATGAGGCCGCCCGTCAGCAGCGCGGCGCCCACCGCCGTCCACTGCGCCGCGCTCAGTGCCGGCACGCCGTTCGCCGTGACCGAGAAGGCGTTGACGACGACGCCGTAGAACTGGGCGTTGGGGACGAACTCCCGTACCGTCCAGCCCGCGTTGAGGGCGTAGAGGGAGATCGGCGGGCCGCCCACGCCCGCCGCCGAGTTCATGAAGCCGCCCACCGCGCCCGCCGTCAGCGCGCCGCCCCGGCCGCCGAGGGCGGGGAGGCGGGCGCCCCGCATCACCAGGAGCACGGCCGAGGTGACCAGGGCTCCCATGGTCAGGAGGAGGAGCGGCGGCGGGAGCCGGTGGGTCAGCCAGGTGCCGGCCGGGACCGTGCAGGCTGCCGCCGCGCACAGCGGGACCATCGCGGCCGGGCGGACCCGGCGCCAGCCGCCGGCCAGGCCCACCACACTGATCGCGCCCGCCGCGCAGTTGGCGAGCGCGACGCCCTCGGCCGGGCCGAGGAGGAGGATCAGGGCCGGCACGGCGACCAGGGCGAAGCCCATGCCGGTCAGCCACTGCACGCTCGCGCCCAGCAGCACGATGCCGGTCAGAAGTATCAGCGCCGTCACGGTGTACCTGCCTACACCAACGGTTCGGGAGTGCGCTTCCTCGTTACCGCCGCCGGGAGCCGGGATCGTTGATCTCACCAGGTCAGCCAGACCGACAGCCAAGCCGAGAAACAAGGATCACGCCGTGAAGCCGCTGCTCTCCTCCCGTCCCGTCCTGTGGTTCCTCTTCCTCTTCAACCTCGTCGTAGCCGCCGCCGCGCCGTTCGTCGTCGACGGCACGCAGGGCGTGCTGACGGCCGTCGGCATGGGGGTCGTGTCCCTCGGTGCCGGGGTCAGTCTCCTGCGCTCCTGAGGGAATTGGCCCAGCCCTGCACCTGCGCTGTACGTCGGCTGCACGGGCGTTAACCAGCGGAAAGCGAGTCTTGGGTCATGACCAGAACGAACCGCATACGCGCCGCCGTCGTCACCGCAACCGCCGTCGTCACCGCCGCCACGGTGAGCGTGGGGGTGAGCCAGGCCGGTGGCTCGCGGACCGCGCACGAGCCCGGCAAGAAGCAGATCGCCGCCCTGTTCGACCGGTGGAACGCGGCCCTTCGGACCGGTGACCCGGAGAAGGTCGCCGACCTGTACGCCAAGGACGCGGTACTGCTGCCGACCGTCAGCAACAAGATCCGTACCAACCACGCCGAGATCGTCGACTACTTCGAGCACTTCCTGCAGAACAAGCCGGTGGGTGAGAAGAAGCGGACCATCGTCAACGTCCTCGACGCGAACTCCGCCATCGACACGGGCGTCTACGCGTTCACCCTCACCGACCCGAAGACCGGCGCCAAGCGGGTCGTCGAGGCCCGCTACACCTACGAGTACGAGAAGCGCGGCGGGAAGTGGCTGATCGTCAACCACCACTCCTCGGCGATGCCCGAAGGGTGACCGCCACCCACAGGCCGCCGCCGGGCGCGTCCCGCAGGGCCACCGTGCCGCCGTCGTCGGTCACCAACTGGCGTACGACGGAGAGGCCCAGGCCCGAGCCCGAGCGGCCCGTCAGGCCCTGGCCGCGCCAGAAGCGGTCGAAGGCGCGGGACTTCTCCGCGTCGGTCATGCCGGGGCCCTCGTCCAGGACGGAGAGCGTCACCTCGCCGGCGTCGGCCTCGACGCGCACGGTGATCGTGGCGCCGTCCGGGGAGACCTCCAGGGCGTTGGAGAGCACGTTGTCCAGTACCTGGTCCAGGTGACCGGGACTGGCCAGCACGAACGGCCGGCCGCCGGCACTCCCCCTGAGCGCGATGTGGACTCCGCGCTCGTCGGCGGCCGGTCTCCAGACGGCGAGGCGTTCCGACACGATGTCCGTCAGCGGCAGCGGCTCGGGCGCCGTCACCTTCGCCTCCGCCCGCGCCAGCACCAGCAGGCCGTTCACCAGGCGGCTCATCCGGACCACCTCGGCCGTCGCCTGTTCCACGTCCTCGCGGACGAACTCGTCGTCGACGCCGTCCGCGATGTTGTCGAGGGACAGCCGCAACGCCGTCAGCGGGGTGCGCAGTTGGTGGGAGGCGTCGGCGACGAAACGGCGCTGCGAGGCGACCAGGGTGTCCAGGCGTTCCGCGCCCTGGTTGAGGGTGCGGGCCAGGGTCTGGGTCTCCGCGGGGCCGGTCACCGGGGAGCGGGCGGTGAGGTCGCCGTCGCTGAACCTGCTCGCCATGGAGTTGAGTTCGCGCAGCGGGCGGGTGATCCGGCGGGCGGCCACCGCGCCGATCGCGGCTGCCGCCGCCAGCACGAGCACGGCCAGGCCGGCCCGGAAGCCCCAGATCTGCCAGAACCGGGTGGTCATGTCGGAGGTCGAGTAGACGATCCGTACGGCCGCGTCGCCCTCGGCGGGCACGGTCACCGTCAGGTGCCTGCCCCATATGAAGTCCGAACCCCAGTCGGTCGTCTGGGTGTTGTCCGTCACCGCCCGGGTGAGCGCCGGGTCGGTGGCGGGCTTCGGCAGGTCCGGGGCGCAGCGGTCGCCGGGGGACACCTGGACCCTGCCGGGCGTCTCACGGTCGTACGCCTTCGCCACCTCGGTCAGCGCCTCGCAGGAGACGCGGTCGCTGCCGCCCAGCAGCAGCGCCATCGTCTTGGCCTCGCGCAGGACGGAGAGTTCCGTGTCGTCGCGGAGCTGCTTGGTGAGGGTGAAGGCGACCGGGACCGTGAAGAGGAGGATGGCGACCGCCACGAGCAGGATGTAGCTGCGGATGAGCTGGCGGTTCACCGGGTGTCCCCGGTTACCTCCGGGGTTACCTCCAGGCGGAAGCCGACGCCCCGGACGGCCTCGATGGTGATCGCGCCGGCGAGTTTGCGGCGCAGGGCCGCCACGTGCACGTCCAGGGTCTTGGTCGGGCCGAACCAGTTCGCGTCCCAGACGGCCTCCATGATCTGCTCGCGCGACATCAGCGCGCCCGGCTCCTCGGTGAGGAAGGCCAGCAGGTCGTACTCCTTGGGGGCCAGCGCCACCTCCGCGCCGTCCAGGTGGACGCGGGCCGCCTTGCGGTCGACGGTGAGCCGGGAGCCGTAGCGGTCGGGACCGGCGTCCGGCGGCCGGGGCTGCGTCCGGCGCAGCACCGCCCTGATCCGGGCGATCACCTCGCGGACCCCGAACGGCTTGGAGACGTAGTCGTCGGCGCCCAGCTCCAGGCCGACCACCCGGTCCGTCTCGTCGCTGCGCGCGCTGATCACGATGATCGGCACATCCCCACCGGAGACGCGCCCGCGCAGCGCCTTGCAGATGTCCAGGCCGTCGCCGTCGGGCAGACCGAGGTCGAGGAGTACGACGTCGTAGGGGCCGGGGTGGGCGAGCGCGGCGGCGCCCGTCGTCACCCACTCGACCTCGAAGCCGTACCGCTTCAGGCCGCGCCGGAGGGATTCGGCGACCGGTTCGTCGTCTTCCACCAGGAGTACGCGCACGTTCTGCACCCTAGTGCTTGAAAACTCTAGTGCTTGAAAACTCAGGTACAGGGCCGACTGTGAGCCGGGGCACTTTCCCGCGTGGCGTCCCGTTGTCTGGGCAGGTACCGGTCGCGAGCGGCGAAGATCCCGGCAGTCTCACCATGCGGGAGCAGGCCGGTGGAATTCGGACGCTCGTTAAACTGAGCCGACACAACAAACCGAGCGAGGAGCGCACGTGGGCCTTGTCGTGCAGAAGTACGGAGGCTCCTCCGTTGCCGATGCCGAGGGCATCAAGCGCGTCGCCAAGCGAATCGTGGAAGCGAAGAAGAACGGCAACCAGGTGGTTGTCGTCGTTTCCGCGATGGGCGACACGACGGACGAGCTGATCGATCTCGCCGAGCAGGTATCCCCGATGCCTGCCGGGCGTGAGTTCGACATGCTGCTGACCGCCGGAGAGCGTATCTCCATGGCCCTGCTGGCCATGGCGATCAAAAACCTGGGCCACGAGGCCCAGTCGTTCACCGGCAGCCAGGCAGGCGTCATCACCGACTCGGTCCACAACAAAGCCCGGATCATCGACGTCACGCCGGGCCGGATCCGGACGGCGCTCGACGAGGGCAACATCGCCATCGTGGCGGGGTTCCAGGGCGTCAGCGCGGACAAGAAGGACATCACCACGCTGGGGCGCGGCGGGTCCGACACGACCGCCGTGGCGCTCGCCGCCGCCCTCGACGCCGAGGTCTGCGAGATCTACACCGACGTCGACGGCGTGTTCACCGCCGACCCGCGCGTGGTGACGAAGGCGCGGAAGATCGACTGGATCTCCTTCGAGGACATGCTGGAGCTCGCCGCCTCCGGTTCCAAGGTGCTGCTCCACCGCTGTGTGGAGTACGCGCGCCGCTACAACATCCCGATCCACGTCCGGTCCAGCTTCAGCGGACTGCAGGGCACGTGGGTCAGCAGCAAGCCGATTGGGGACAAGAAGGTGGAACAGGCCATCATCTCCGGTGTCGCGCACGACACCTCCGAGGCCAAGGTCACGGTCGTCGGTGTACCGGACAAGCCGGGCGAGGCCGCCGCCATCTTCCGGACCATCGCCGATGCCGAGATCAACATCGACATGGTCGTGCAGAACGTGTCCGCCGCGGCCACCGGCCTGACGGACATCTCCTTCACGCTCCCGAAGACCGAGGGCCGCAAGGCCATCGACGCGCTGGAGCGCAACCGCGCGGGCATCGGCTTCGACTCGCTGCGCTACGACGACCAGATCGGCAAGATCTCGCTGGTCGGCGCCGGGATGAAGACCAACCCGGGGGTCACCGCGTCGTTCTTCGAGGCGCTGTCCGACGCCGGGGTCAACATCGAGCTGATCTCGACCTCCGAGATCCGCATCTCGGTCGTCACCCGGGCCGACGACGTGCCGGAGGCCGTGCGCGCCGTGCACACCGCCTTCGGTCTCGACTCCGACACCGACGAGGCCGTGGTCTACGGAGGCACCGGCCGATGACTGCCAAGCCGGCGCTCGCGGTCGTGGGTGCGACCGGGGCCGTCGGCACGGTGATGCTCCAGATCCTGTCCCAGCGGGCGGACGTCTGGGGCGAGATCCGCCTGATCGCCACCCCGCGCTCGGCCGGCCGCAAGCTGACCGTGCGCGGGGCGGAGGTCGAGGTCGTCGCGCTGTCGGAGGAGGCCTTCGACGGCATCGACGTCGCGATGTTCGACGTGCCCGACGAGGTGTCCGCGCGCTGGGCGCCGGTCGCCGCCGCGCGCGGTGTGGTCGTGGTGGACAACTCCGGGGCCTTCCGGATGGACCCCGAGGTGCCGCTGGTGGTCCCCGAGGTCAACCCGCACTGTGCCCGCAACCGGCCGCGCGGGATCATCGCCAACCCCAACTGCACCACCCTGTCGATGATCGTCGCCCTGGGCGCGCTGCACGCCGAGTTCGGGCTGCGCGAGCTGGTGGTGTCGTCGTACCAGGCGGTGAGCGGGGCCGGCCGGGCCGGCGTGGAGACGCTGCGGGCCCAGCTGTCGATGGTCGCCGGTACCGAGCTGGGCACCAAGCCCGGTGACGTACGGCGGGCGGTCGGGGACCTGACCGGGCCGTTCCCGGAGCCGGTCGCGCTCAACGTCGTACCGTGGGCCGGGTCGCTGCGGGAGGACGGCTGGTCGTCGGAGGAGATGAAGGTGCGGGACGAGTCCCGCAAGATCCTCGGGCTGCCGAAGCTGCCGGTCGCGGTGACGTGTGTCCGGGTGCCGGTGGTCACCACGCACTCGCTGACGGTCCACGCCAGGTTCCAGGGCGCGGTCACGGTCGACGGGGCCCGGGAGATCCTCGACACGGCCCCGGGCGTCGTCCTTTTCGACAACCCGGCCGCCGGGGAGTTCCCGACGCCCGCCGACGTGGTGGGCACCGACCCGACCTGGGTCGGACGGGTGCGGCGGGCGCTCGACGACCCGACCGCGCTGGAGCTCTTCGTGTGCGGGGACAACCTTCGCAAAGGGGCCGCTCTGAACACCGCGCAGATCGCCGAGCTGGTGGCGGCGGAACTGACCGGCCGTTCAGGTACGGCGGACATCGTGTGAACACCCGGTGACCACGGCAAACGTCCTGTGACGGACCCTGGGTGGGAGCGGGCCCACGGGTAGGATCCGTGTAAGAAATGTGTCCCGGAGCATGGTCCGAACCTCTTGAACCGGTACCCGTCCGCGTTCGAAGATTTTCCTCCCCGTCCTCCGCAACCATGCGGGCGGCGGGGAGCGTCTTTGCGGTCGCCCACTTACCGGGCGCTTACGCAACCGGGCCTTGGGGGCGCGGAGACGCATGATCCTGGCGTGGGGACGCTGTGATCGGGGCGTGGGGACGCCCGTTCATAATGGGATATAAGGGAAGAGCGGGACGCATGGCGGCAATTGACGCACCGTCGGGTGTGCTGCCGGACGCGCACAGAACGGCGCCCACCGCGCCGGCCGGCCCACCCGGCCGATCCGGCCTGCGTGCGGCCGTCGGGTCCGGCGTGCGCGCGGCCGTCGGGCCCGGTGCGCGTGCGGCCGGTGGACCCGGGGTGAGCCCGTCCGGCGGCCTCGGCGTACGCCCGTCCGGCGCGACCGACGCAAAAGTGATGCCCGGCACGTACAACCCCACGGGGGGTAGCCGTGTCCAACTGACGTGGCAGAGGTACTCGAACTCAGTGCGCCCCGCGGCGCGACGGCCCTACGGCCGCCCCGCGCCGGCCTGCGCCCCCGCATGCCCGGCGCGCCCGGCGGCATGCCGGTGATCGCGCCCATGCCCGCAGCGCGGCCCACCCGCATACCCAGCCAGCGCGACGGCGCCGAGGAGGCGACGGAGGCGGCCGGCACCACCGTCGACCACCTCACCGAGACCTACCGGGCGCACTACCGCTCGCTCCTCGGCCTCGCGGCGCTCCTCCTCGACGACACCGCCTCCTGCGAGGACGTCGTCCAGGAGGCGTTCATCCGCGTCCACTCCGCCCGCAAACGCGTCCGCGACCCGGAGAAGACCCTGGCCTACCTGCGCCAGACGGTCGTCAACCTCTCCCGCTCCGCGCTGCGCCGCCGCATCCTCGGCCTCAAGCTCCTCTCCAAGCCGATGCCGGACGCGGCCAGCGCCGAGGAAGGCGCCTACGACCAGCTGGAGCGGCGCGACCTGATCAAGGCGATGAAGGGCCTCCAGCGCCGCCAGCGCGAGGTCCTCGTCCTGCGCTACTTCGCCGACATGACCGAGGCCCAGGTCGCCGAGACCCTCGGCATCTCGCTGGGCTCGGTGAAGGCGTACGGCTCGCGCGGGATCGCGGCACTGCGAGTGGCGATGGAGTCGGCGGCATGACGGACAGCCCCGAGGGAGGCGACTCACATGATCGCCACGAGCCCTACGCCTGGCACGAGCCGACGCCGGAACAGCAGCACGAGCAAGAGCACACGCAATCGCACGCTGGGAACGGAACTGTGAACCACGGCCCCGACGAAAAGGGTCCCGAGGGCCTGGAACAGGGCCCTGAAGGGCTCCGGAGCGGGCTCGGCCCCGGTTTCGGAGCCGACGGCCCCGACCCTGACCGCGGCCCCGGCCCCGGCTCCGGCCCTGAAATCCTCGACGGGCTGGAGACGGACGAGCTGGCCCTGCGCCGGCTGCTGCACTCCGCCGTGGACGACCTCGCGCCGCGCGACGGCAGCCTCGACCACCTGCGCCGCGCGGTGCCCGCCCGCCGGGCCCGCAAGCGGCAGGCCGCCGTCGGCATGGCCGCCGCGGCCCTGTTCATCGGCACCGCGATCCCCGCCCTCATCCACGTCTCCAACGCCGGCGGCACCGACCCCAACACCTCCATGGCCGGCCAGGCCTCCCAGGCGCAGGGCGGCGCGACCGGCGGCAAGAACCCCGACGGCGGTGCCGGCACCGCGGGCGGCAGCGGCGGCCAGGCCGCCGACCAGAGCCCCGGCGGCACCAAGGACGGCGGCCGGAACGAGAGCACCGGAGCCGTTTCCGGCACCAAGGTCGTCCCCACCGCGAGCGCCGCCAGCAGCGCCCCCGTGTGCACCTCGGCCCAGCTCTCCACCCCGACCTCCAGCGTCGACGCCCCCGACTCGGCGGGTGTCGTCTACGGCACCTTCCGCGTCGTCAACGTCTCGACGACGAGCTGCACCGTCGGCGGCCCCGGCAGCGTGGGCGTCCTCGCGCAGGGCGCGGCCGACAGCACGAAGGTCCTCACCGCCCGGCACATCTCGGGCGACGCGGCGGCCGGGCTGCCCGACCCGACCACCGAGCTCACCGGCCTGGTCCTGGCGCCCGGCGCGGCCTACGCGGAGAAGTTCGGCTTCGTCCCCTCGGCGACCTGCCCGACCAGCGGCACCAGCACCGGCGGCACCACCGACACCGGCGGCACCACCGGCGGCACGGCCTCGCCGAGCCCCTCCGACGGCGCGAGCAGCAGCGCCGGTACGACCACCTCCGGGACGTCGGACGGCACCACCACCCAGCTGCTCACCGAGGACGGCGGCACGGCCGACGGCAGCGTCGCGGTCTCGTACACCCCGCAGGCCGGATCCCCGACCGGCTCGGCCACGGTGACGAACGCGTGCGCCGGGACGGTCTACTGGACCGGGGTCCTGACGGCCCAGTGACCGGCGGGACCGGCGGCGGCCGTCAGACGGCGGTCGGCTGCTGCCGGGCTTCCTCTTCCAGGTCCGGGACCAGGCCGAGCGCCGCGTCCCGGGCGAACTCCGCCTCACGGCGCAGCAGCCGGAACCACATGAACACCACGAACCCCGCGAACACGAACCACTCACCGGTGTAGCCGAGGTTCTGGAACGCCTTCAGGTCGAGCCCCGAGTTGTCCGGCGCGGTCGCCGGTACGGCCGTCATCCCCGAGTCGGCCTTCTCCAGGGTGATCCACGCGTCGTACACCGGGTACGGCACCAGGTTGACCAGCGAGGCCGCGCTGATCGCCGCCGTCTGCCCCGACGGCAGGCCGCCCTGGTTGCTGATGCCGTTGTCGCCCGGTGTCTCGGAGGCCTGCAGCGCGCCGGTGACGGTGACCTCGCCCGCGGGCGGCGCCGGCACCCGGGCGGCATCCGCCTTGCCGGGCAGCCAGCCGCGTACGACGGGCAGGGCCTTGCCGGAGTCGGTGCGCAGCAGGGTCAGGACGTAGAAGCCGTTCTTCCCGTCGACCTGGCGGTCGGGCACGAGCAGCTGCCTGGCGTACCGGCCGGTGGCGGTGGCCCGCTTGCCGGACGTCGACTGGTCGACGGGCAGCAGGTCGGCCAGTGGCCGCGCGGCTTCCGTCTTCGCCGTCTCGACCTGCCTGTCGGCGCTGCGATGCGCCTCGACCCGCGCCTCGAAGCGGCTCAGCTGCCACGACCCCATGAAGATGCAGAACGGGATGGCGAGCAGCACGAAGACGTTGATGCCCCACCAGCGGGGTGTCAGCAGAAAGCGGTACACGCCGTCCACGGTACGGGGCGGTTCATGGCGGTTTACGGGCGGGGTGGGCGCGTTCGGGCGGCTCTGCCGGCACCGATGTCCACCTGGAGCTTCGCAAAGTTGTCCACAGGCCGCGGGCACCGCTCGACGCATTGTGGGCGGGGACGGGCACTATGGGGCCATGACTGCGGCCATGAGTGAGAGCGACATGCCGGACTGGGAGAAGCGCTTCCGCGCCCCTCGGGTCTCCCTGCCGGACTGGGCGGAGGACGCCCCCGACCGTTCCCTGTTCGTGTCGAACGCGACGGGGACGTACGAGCTGTACGCCTGGGACCGCGCGAGCGGAGAGCAGCGCCAGGCGACGAACCGGCCGAACGGCACGACGGACGGGCTGCTCTCCCCGGACGGCGCGTGGATCTGGTGGTTCGACGACAAGGACGGCGACGAGTTCGGCGTCTGGCGCCGTCAGCCCTTCGGCGGCGGCGCGGACCAGGAGGCGACGCCGGGTCTCGAACCGTCCTACCCCTCGGGTCTCGCGCTGGGCCGGGACGGCCGTACGGCGGTCGTGGGCCGCTCGACGGACGACGAGGGTACGACGATCTACCTGGTCAGAGCGGGGGAGGAGCCGCTGGAGATCTACCGGCACGCCGAGTCGGCGGGGGTCGGCGACCTCTCCCACGACGGCTCCCTGATCGCGATCGAGCACACCGAGCACGGCGACGCGATGCACTCGGCGCTGCGCGTGCTCCGCCCGGACGGGTCGACGGTCGCCGAGCTCGACGACACCGACGGCGGTACCGAGGAACTGGGCCTGGAGGTGCTGGGCTTCGCCCCCGTCGAGGGCGACCCGCGGCTGCTCATCGGCCACCAGCGGCGGGGCCGCTGGGAGCCCCTGGTCTGGGACGTCGTCTCCGGCACGCAGACGGACCTGACGCTCGACCTGCCGGGCGACGTGAGCGCGGAGTGGTACCCGGACGGCGGCGCGCTGCTCATCGCGCACAGCCACAAGGCCCGCAGCGACCTGTTCCGCTACGAGCTGGCCACGGGCGAGCTGGCGCGCATCCCGACCCCGCCGGGCTCCGTCTCCGGGGCCACGGCACGCCCCGACGGCACCGTCGAGTACCTCTGGTCGTCGGCCGCCGAGCCGCCGGTGGTCCGCTCGACGACCGGCGCGGTCGTCCTCGACCCGCCGGGCATGAAGTGCCCGCCGTCGGTGCCGGTCTCGGACGCGTGGGTGGAGGGCCCCGGCGGCCCCATCCACGCCCTGATCCAGAAGCCGGCCGGGGCCACCGGCCCCCTCCCCACCGTCTTCGACCTGCACGGCGGCCCGACCTGGCACGACAGCGACGGCTTCGCGGCCGGCCCGGCGGCCTGGGTGGACCACGGGTACGCGGTGGTCCGCATCAACTACCGCGGCTCCACGGGGTACGGGCGGGCCTGGACGGACGCGCTGAAGCACCGGGTGGGCCTGATCGAGCTGGAGGACGTGGCGGCGGTCCGGGACTGGGCGGTCGAGTCCGGCCTCGCCGACCCGGACCGCCTGATCCTGACCGGCGGCTCCTGGGGCGGCTACCTCACGCTCCTGGGCCTCGGCACCCAGCCGGACTCCTGGGCGGTGGGCATCGCGGTCGTCCCGGTCGCCGACTACGTCACGGCGTACCACGACGAGATGGAGTCCCTGAAGGCGATGGACCGCACGCTGCTCGGCGGCACGCCGGAAGAGGTCCCCGAGCGGTTCGCCGCCTCCTCCCCCCTCACCTACGTCGACGACGTCAAGGCCCCGGTCTACATCTCGGCCGGCCTCAACGACCCCCGCTGCCCCATCCGCCAGATCGACAACTACGTCAACCGCCTGGCGGCCCGCTCGGCCCCCCACGAGGTCTACCGCTACGACGCCGGCCACGGCTCCCTGGTCGTCGACGAACGCATCAAGCAACTCCGCCTGGAAATGGAATTCGCCGAACGCCACCTCACGCCTACGGCCAGCACCCCGACAGACTGACCCCACCTTCTCCCACCCACCCACCCGACTCGCCCCGCCAAGAGGCGAGCCCATCACCCCCGCGCCCCGTAAGGGGCGCGGGGCTGTGCCCGATATGCGGCTCCGCCGCGTGGGCGCGAGCAACCACGACGGGTGCGCCCCGTCAGGGGCGCGGGGAACTGCGCGAGCAACCACGACGGCGCGTCAGCGGACTACGGCGGGGTGCGCCCCGTAGGGGGCGCGGGGAACTGCGCGAGCAACCACGACGGCGCGTCACTCCGCGACCGGCCGTCAGTCCGATGGCGGGTCGCGGTCGTTCGGCACCGCCGAATCGCACCGTCGTGGCGGGGAAAGGGTGGGGCCCCGCCCTCAACCGGGCGGGTCAGGTGGGGGAGGGGCGGCGGCCGGACAGCTCCGCGAGGCCTCGGCGGGTGGCGACGACCACCACCCGGTCCCCGCCCCGCATCACGTACTCCCCCGCCGCAACCCCCTGCCGACCCTCCAGCGCCAGCACCCGCCACGCCCCCGCCCGAAACGCCCCCTCCACCGTCCGCCCCTCCAACTGCGGATGCCCGCCCACCTCCACCACCGCCACCAGCAACACCTTCCGCTCCACCGGGATCGCCCCGAGGATCTGCCGCCCCAGCATCGCCCCCGCGAAGGACGGCGCCGCCAGGTAGGAGACACTCCGGCTCCTGGTGATCGCCCGCGGATGCGCCGCCCGCAGGGTCCGGTACACGGCGGTCGCGAAGTCGTCGTCGTACAGCCGCAGCACCGCCGTCAGGTCGGGCCGCACGGACCGCGCGTACAGCACGGCCTCCAGATTCGTCGTGTCCGCGCTGGTCACCGCGAGCAGCGCCTGCGCCCGATGGATCTTGGCGGCCTCCAGGACCCCCTCCTGGGTCACGTCCCCGAGCACCACCGGCACCCGAAGCCGCCGCGCCACCGCGAGACCGCGCGCCTCGGGATCGGCCTCCACGCACACCACGGGCACGTGCAGCTCCCGCAACCGCGTCAGCACCCGCGTACCGATCTTCCCCAACCCGAGGAGCACCACATGACCACCCAGCCCCCGAGGCGGCTTGCGCAGCGCGGAAGCGGTCCGGAAGGTGCCGAGCGCCTCCAGCACCGCCGCCAGCAGCACCGGCAGCAGCAGCAACCCGACAAGACCGGAAAGGAGTTGCAGGAGCTGCCGGCCGAGCGGTGCCCCGATCGCGGGATTGTCGATGGCGAACAGGTCGAGGAGCGTGTAGTAGAAGGCCCGTACCGGATGCATGTGCGTCACCACCGACAACGCGACCGCGAGCGCGACCACGCACCCCACGATCCCGGCCAGCGACCACCGGAGCCGCCGCGAGAACAGCGAGGCGAGCGGCGGTACGACCCCGACCCCGCGCCCGGCCGGCTCCGCGGCCCCCGCCGACGACGACACGTGCTCCAGCACCATCACGCCCCGCTCACCCGCGGACGCCCGTACCTGCTCCCCGTCCGGCAGCAGCAGCGGCCCCCGTTCCCGGCCGCCCTCGGCCGGCTCGGGCCCGGTGCCGTTGGGGGAGAGCAGCGCCAGCGGGAACAGCCCCCGCTCGGCGGCGTCCTGCCCCGCGTCGGCACCCGGCGGCAGATCCACCGCCCGCAGCACCAGGCCGTCCGTGTGGATGACCTTGCCGCGCCCGGCGAGCGCGGTGGCGGCGAGCGCGGGCGCCGCGGTGTCGGCGTCGGACAGCACGATCGTGGAGGCGTCCCCCACCGAGCCCCCGGCGCCGCCGCCGTCACCGCCGTCACCGCCGTCCGCGTTTCCGACCGCCAACGCGGCGGCCTGGTCGAGGAGTTCCTCGATGTGCTGTCCCAGCCGCCGGTTGTACAGCCGCAGGACGAGCCGCAGCCGCGGATTGAGCCGGCGGGCGGTGAGGGCGGCCCGGATGTTGGTCTCGTCGTCGTCGTACACGAGCGCGAGCGCCGCGGCCCGCTCCACCCCGGCCTCGGCGAGCACGGCCTCACCGGCCTCGTCGGCCTCCAGCACCCGTTCCCCGCGCGGCCCTTCGCCGACCCCGGAGACCGAACCGCCACCGCCGGAACCACCGCCGCCACCGGCCCCGCCCCCGTTGCCGCCCGTCCGCCCCACGGTCGCACTGACCACGCGGTCGAACAGCGCGGCCGAGGCGGCCCGGGCGCGTCCGACGACCGGCGGCCGTGCGACGCGCACGTTCGGCGGTACGACAAGGGTGACCTGTTCTCCGTACACGGTGCGCAACTCGGCGGCCAGCCGGTGCGCGAGCCCGTCGTCCCCGCACACCACCATGGGCGCCCGAGTCCCACCACCCTGATACGCCTGATACGGAACGCTCGCCACGAGGGAAAAGACTGCCTCAACGCAACGCATGGTTCCAGCAACGAAGTGAACAGCTGCCCCTGACCGCCCGTAGGGGAAGGGAAGGGAGCATAATCCCGGATCTGACCGAAGTGCCGGAGGTATCCGACCCGTGGCCATCACCGAGAAAGCCGCCCCGCCCGGCGCCGCGCCCGCGGACGGGACTCCCGGCGCCGACGGTACCGGCACCCCGCCTGACCGGGAGGGCTGGCACCTCAACTCGCCGCTGGCGCTGACCCTGCTCCTGCTGCTGGTCGTGGTGTTCCAGGGCCCGGTGCGCGGCGCGCTGTCCAAGCCGGTGATGCAGAGCTGGATGACGGTGTTCGTGGCGGTGGTCGTGCAGGCGCTGCCGTTCCTCGTCCTCGGCGTGCTGCTGTCCGCGGCGATCGCGGTCTTCGTCCCGCCGTCCTTCTTCGCCCGCGCCCTGCCCGGTCACCCCGCCCTGGCGGTACCGGTCGCGGGCCTGGCCGGGGTGGTTCTGCCGGGCTGCGAGTGCGCGTCGGTGCCGGTGGCCGGTGCCCTGGTCCGCCGGGGCGTGACCCCGGCCGCGGCCATCGCGTTCCTGCTCTCCGCGCCCGCGATCAACCCGATCGTGCTGACGGCGACGGCGGTGGCGTTCCCGCGCAACCCCGAGATGGTGGTGGGGCGGTTCGCCGGCAGCCTGCTGGTGGCGTGCGCGATGGGCTGGCTGTGGCAGCGGCTCGGCCGCACCGACTGGCTGCGGCTGCCGGCGCACGCGCACCACGAGGGCGAGACCAAGGGCGAGGCGTTCTGGTCCTCGGTCCGGCACGACACCATGCAGGCGGGCGGCTTCCTGGTGCTCGGCGCGATGGCCGCGGCGACGCTGAAGGCGGTGGCCCCGGCGGAGTGGCTGCGCACCGCTGCCGCCAACCCGGTGGTCGCGATCCTCGCCCTGTCGGTCCTGGCCGTGCTGCTGTCCATCTGCTCGGAGGCGGACGCGTTCGTGGCGGCCTCCCTCACCCAGTTCTCGCTCACCGCGAAGCTGGCCTTCCTGATCGTGGGCCCGATGATCGACCTCAAGCTCTTCGCGATGCAGGCCGGCACCTTCGGCCGCGGCTTCGCCCTGCGCTTCGCCCCGGCCACCTTCGTGGCGGCGATCGCGGGCGCGGTCCTGACCGGGGCGGTGCTGCTGTGAACCGGCAGGCACAGGCGGCGGTGATGTTCCTGGTGGGCGCGGCCCTGCTGCACGCGGGCCTGACCGACCTGTATCTCCGTTACGTCAAGGCGGGTCTGCAGCCGTTGCTGCTGGCGGCGGGCGTGGTCCTGATCGTCTCGGCGCTGGCGACGGCGTGGTACGAGTGGCAGCGCGCCCGCACCCGCAAGGAGGCCGCACCGGGAGCCGTACCGGACGCCGCAGAGGCGGCCGGGCAGGAGGCCGCGACCGAGGGGCATGTCCACCGCGAACCCCGCATCTCCTGGCTGCTGGTCCTCCCCCTCCTCGCCCTGATCCTGATCGCGCCCCCCGCGCTCGGCTCCTACAGCGCGATGCGCACCGGTACGGCCCTGCAACAGCCGTACGGCTACAACAAGTTGCCCAAGTCCGACCCGATACCCCTCAACTTGGTCGACTACGCGGGCCGCGCCGTCTACGACCACGGGCGTTCGCTCGCCGGCCACCAGGTCCGGATCGCCGGCTTCGTGGCCGTCGACTCGGCCGGCACCCCGTACCTCGTCCGGATGGCGCTCAACTGCTGCGCGGCGGACGCCCAGCCGGTGAAGGTGGCCCTGACCGGGAAGATCCCGCCGGTGCTCCAGCCGGACGCCTGGCTCCAGGTGACCGGCACCTACACCGCCCGCCGGACCCACGACCCGGTCAACAACGGCCCGATCCCGTACCTCCAGGTCACCGAGGCCAAGCCGATCCCGACCCCGGCCGACCCGTACGACGAGACCTGGAACAACTGACACCCACGGGACCGCCCCCGCCCCTACCGCTCCCCGAAGAACGCGGTCACGCCCGGTTGACCGCGTCCTGGTCGTCGGCCGGGGTGGCCGGGGCCGGTACGGCGAGGGGCTGTTCCGGTTCCGGGCGGCGGGTGAGGCGGCGGGCGAGGGGCTCGGTGTAGCGGGCGGTGAGGGGGCCCACGATGACGAGGATGAGGACGTAGGCCGTGGCCAGGGGGCCCAGGGAGGGTTCGATGCCGGCGGTGACGGCGAGGCCCGCGATGACGATGGAGAACTCGCCGCGGGCGACCAGGGTGCCGCCGGCCCGCCAGCGGCCCTTGACCGAGATGCCGGCGCGTTTCGCGGCCCAGTAGCCGGTGGCG
Source organism: Streptomyces sp. NPDC048278 (assembly GCF_040652195.1). Taxonomy (NCBI): domain Bacteria; kingdom Bacillati; phylum Actinomycetota; class Actinomycetes; order Kitasatosporales; family Streptomycetaceae; genus Streptomyces; species Streptomyces sp. NPDC048278. The sequence goes on along the minus strand of NZ_JBEZLP010000020.1, from coordinate 46,958 downwards.
ATCTTCGTGAGCGAGGTGACGACCGCCAGGGCGAGCGCGGGCAGCAGCACCGGCGGGATGCTCGACGGGTCGGTGTGCAGGCCGAAGAAGACGAAGAAGACCGCGGCGAACAGGTCGCGGAGGGGAGCGAGGAGGTGGTGGGCGCCCTCCGCCACCTCGCCGGAGAGCGCGATGCCGACGAGGAACGCGCCCACCGCGGCGGAGACCTGGAGCTTCTGCGCGATGCCCGCGACCAGCAGGGTCAGCCCCAGGACCACCAGGAGCAGCTTCTCCGAGTCGTCGCTGGAGACGAAGCGGGAGATGTGCCTGCCGTAGCGGACGGCGATCAGCAGGACCAGTCCGGCGACCCCGAGGGCGACCGCCAGGGTGAGGCTGCCCGCCGCGAGTCCGACGCCGGCCAGCAGCGCGGTGATGATCGGCAGGTAGACGGCCATGGAGAGGTCCTCCAGGACCAGGATGCTCAGAATCACCGGGGTCTCCCGGTTGCCGAGCCGCCCCAGGTCCCCGAGCACCTTCGCGATCACCCCGGACGAGGAGATCCAGGTGACGCCGGCCAGCACCACGGCCGCCACCGGGCCCCAGCCGAGCAGCAGGGCCATGGCGGCACCGGGCAGCGCGTTGAGCGCCGCGTCGACCAGGCCCGCCGGGTACTGGGTCTTGAGGTTGGAGACGAGATCGCTGGCGGTGTACTCCAGGCCCAGCATGAGGAGCAGGAGTACGACGCCGATCTCGGCGCCGATCGCGACGAACTCCTCGCTGGTGCCGAGCGGGTAGAGCCCGCCCTCGCCGAAGGCGAGCCCGGCCAGCAGGTAGAGGGGGATGGGCGAGAAACGGAGGCGCCCGGCGAGCCGCCCCAGCAGGCCGAGGCCGAGGATGATCGCACCGAACTCGATCAGGAAGACGGAGGAGTCGTGCACGGCTGCCTCACTCCCGCCCGAGTATGGAGGCGGCGGCGTCGACGCCCTCACGGGTGCCGATGACGATGAGCGTGTCGCCGCCCGCGAGGCGGAAACCGGGCGTGGGGGAGGGCACCGCCTCGGCGCGGCGCAGCACGGCGACGATGGACACCCCCGTCTCGGTCCGCATCCGCGTCTCGCCGAGCAGCCGGCCGTTCCAGTACGAGGTGGCGGAGAGCTCGATCCGCTCGGCCACCAGCCCCAGGTCGGTGGTGGAGAGCAGGTTCGGGCTGTGGTGCGTCGGCATCAGCGCGTCGATGAGCGCCGCCGTCTCCCCCGAGGACAGCCTGAGCGACAGCGCGCAGGCGTCGGGGTCGTCCCGGTGGTAGGCGCTCAGGATCCGTGAGCCGTCCCGGTGCGCGACCACGGACACCCGGCCCTGCTCACGTGTCGCGAGGTCATAACGCACCCCGATTCCCGGCAACGGCGTCCTGCTCAGGCGTGGAGCCCCCACGGCTGTCTCCCCTGTCTCGTCGTCTCGTCCCGCTGGTTCTTTGCGCTTTCTTTAACAACACCCTAACGGGCGAGCGGGCGGAACCGCGGGGGAGGGGCGGCGGGGCAGGCGGCCCGGGCGGCTCAGGCCGACGGGTAGGGGACGTAGCAGTCCAGGGCCGGGTGGTACAGCACGTGCCAGGTGCGGCCCTCGACGACTCCGCTCGCCGGCAGGCCGTGGCAGGTCTGGATCCACTCGATCTTCCGCTGCGTGACCGTGCCGTAGACCCCGTCGGCGGCGACCCGGGGCGGCTGTCCGCCCCACGCGTTGCTGAGGCACTGCGCCTGCCTGACGGCGGCTCCGGTGTCGCCGTACGCGAGCGTCGGCCGGTAGCCCGACACCACGTAGGAGCAGCTCCGGCCGGGGGAGGCCGCCGCGGTGTGGGGCAGCGCCGGGCCCAGCGCGACGGCCGCGCCCAGTGCCGCGGCCGAGGTGAGCAGTCGGTTCCGTCTCATGCCCGCTCCTTAGGGGGCGACTCGACTTCTGCCCATGGTCGCGCGGGAGCGGTGACCCTCGCGAGTCGGGAGCCCCCGGTCACCTGGGGCCCGGCAGGCCCGCCATCCCGGCCGTTCCCGCCGTTTCCGCCGTTTCCGCTTTCCCGGTCGTCTCCGCCGTCTCCGCCGCCGTGGAGCGTGCCGAGCGCCGGTCGCGTACGACGGTGGCCGTGGCGAGCAGTGCCATGGCCAGGCAGCCGAGCAGGATGACGGTGGACGACGCCTTCAGCATCGACAGGCCGGAGCCGGTGAGCAGCACGACCAGCGCCCAGCGCACCGCGGAGCCCGAGACCCGGCTGGAGACCAGCGAGCCGAGGACGACCCCGGGGACGGCGCCGATCAGCAGCGTCGCGGCGAGCCCCAGGTCGGCGTCGCCGACCAGCAGATGGCCCAGGGCCGCCGCGGCCACCATGGGGACGGCCTGCACCAGGTCCGTGCCGACGAGATGGTTGGCCCTCAGCCGCGGGTGGGCCAGCATCAGCATCACGATGATCAGGGAGCCCGAGCCGACCGAGGTCATCCCGACGATCACCCCGCCCACCAGCCCGATGAGCAGCGTGGCCACCGGCCGGACGGGCACGTGCGCGTCCTCCCCGGCCGCGCCGTCCGCGGCGGTGCGGCGGCGGTCGAGCCACATGCGGGCGAGCATGCCGGCGACGGCGAGCATCAGCGCCGTACCGACGACGTACTTGACGCGCTGCTCCAGGTCGGCGCCGTCGCCGAGCGCCCGGAGCAGGAACACCCCGCCGAAGGCGGCCGGGACGGCGGTCGGCAGCAGCCAGCGCACGATGTCCCAGCGCACGGTCCCGGCCCGCTGGTGGACCACCGCGCCGAACGGCTTCATGAACACGGACGCGGCCAGGTCGCTGCCGATGGCCGCGGTGGGATTCACCCCGAACACCATCACCATGATCGGCGTCATGAGGGCCCCGCCGCCCATGCCGGTGAGCCCTACGGCGAAGCCGACCAGGGCTCCCGCGACGACGATCGGAACGGTGGAATCCATGGTGGGGGACCTTAGCCACCATTCCTATGGGAAATGTATGGAACCGAGTGCGGCCCCGCTGAAACCGGGCTGAAGCCGGGCTGAACCGCCCCGGCCGCAAGCTCTGCGGCATGACGACGAACGAACGCGAACTCGCGATCGCGGCCACCGGGCTGCGCAAGGCCTACGGGGACAAGACCGTCCTCGACGGCATCGACATCCGGGTCCCCGCCGGCACGGTCTTCTCGCTCCTCGGACCGAACGGCGCCGGCAAGACCACGGCGGTCAACATCCTGTCCACCCTGATCTCCGCCGACGGCGGCACCGCCCGGATCGCCGGGCACGACCTCACCGCCGAGGCCCAGAAGGTACGGGCCGCCATCGGGGTCACCGGCCAGTTCTCCGCCGTGGACGGGCTGATCACCGGCGAGGAGAACATGCTCCTCATGGCCGACCTGCACCACCTCTCCAAGAGCGAGGGACGGCAGGTCACCGCCGGCCTGCTGGAGCGGTTCGACCTCACCGAGGCCGCGAGGAAGCCCGCCTCCACCTACTCCGGCGGCATGAAGCGCCGCCTCGACATCGCCATGACCCTGGTCGGCCGCCCGCGGATCATCTTCCTCGACGAGCCGACCACCGGACTCGACCCGCGCTCCCGCCACACCATGTGGCAGATCATCCGCGAACTGGTCTCCGGCGGCACCACCGTCTTCCTCACCACCCAGTACCTGGACGAGGCCGACCAGCTCGCCGACCGCATCGCGGTGCTCAACGGCGGCCGGCTCGTCGCCGAGGGCAGCGCCGAAGAACTGAAGCGGCTGGTGCCCGGCGGCCACGTACGGCTGCGGTTCTCCGACCCGGCGGCCTACGAGCGGGCGGCGACCGAACTGCGCGAGACCACCCGGGACGACGAGGCCCTCGCCCTCCAGATCCCCAGCGGCGGCACCCAGCGGGAGCTGCGCGCCATCCTCGACTGGCTGGACGCCGCCGGCATCGAGGCCGACGAACTCTCCGTGCACACCCCCGACCTGGACGACGTGTTCTTCGCCCTGACCGGCAACCCCGTGGCCTCGACCCACCGCCCGCCCGACCACTCGACCGGCAATCCGACCGGCAATCCGACCGACGATTCGACCGACGATTCGACCGACAAGGAGACCGTCCGATGAGCACCGCTTCCTACGCCCTCCGCGACAACCTCACCATGCTGCGGCGCAACCTCCTGCACGCCCGCCGCTACCCCTCCCTCACCCTGAACCTCCTGCTCACCCCGGTCATCCTGCTGCTCCTGTTCGTCTACGTCTTCGGCAACGTGATGAGCGCCGGCCTCACCGGCGGCCACGCCGACCGGTCCGAGTACGTCGCCTACCTCGTCCCCGGCATCCTCTTCCTGACCGCCGCCATGACCTCGCTGGGCACCGCCGTGTCCGTCGCCACCGACATGACCGAGGGCATCATGGCCCGTTTCCGGACCATGGCGATCTCCCGCGCCTCGGTGCTGATCGGACACGTGGTCGGCAGCGTGATCCAGACGATGGCGGCCCTGGTCCTGGTGCTGGGCATCGGACTCGCCATCGGGTTCCGGCCCGACGCCTCGCCGGTGGAGTGGCTCGCCGCGGCCGGGCTGATGGCCCTGGTCAGCCTCGCGCTCACCTGGCTCGCCGTCGGCATCGGCCTGATCAGCCCCAACGCCGAGGGCGCCAGCAACATCGGCACCCCGCTGGTGATGCTGCCCTTCCTGTCCAGCGCGTTCGTGCCGGTGGACGCCATGCCGGGCTGGTTCCGCTGGTTCGCCGAGTACCAGCCGTTCTCGCCCTTCATCGAGACCCTGCGCGGTCTGCTGCTGGGCAGTGGGATCGGCACGGAGAACGCGGTGCTGGCCCTCGGCTGGGGCCTCGGGCTGAGCGTGCTCGGCTACCTGTGGTCCAAGGCCCGGTTCAGCCGTGAGCCCCGGCAGTGACCTCGTGCAGCGCCTGCCGGGCCGCCGCCCGCAGCTGGTCCCGCCCCAGGGCCGCGTACCCCGACCTCGCGTCGGCGTACGCGGCCCCGTCCGCTTTCTCGGCCGCCTCCCGCGACCGGGCCGAGGAGAGCGTGGGCAGGTCCCGCATCACCGGCAGCACCTCCGCCAGCGCCAGCAGCCGTACCGCGGCCGTGTCGCCCCGGGCCAGCCCGGCGTGGCCGAGCGCGAGCAGCACCGAGCCGTAGACCGGCAGTTCCAGCAGGTCCCCGGCGCCGGAAGCGTCGCCCGACAGCATCCCGAGCAGCCGTTCCCGCAGGTGCCCGGCGAGCTCGGCCACCGGTTCGAGGCGGCCGTGCTGCGCGTGCGCCGCGAGCGCGGCGGCCTGCACCTGGAGCGACCACGAGTCCAGGAAGGGGTCGTCCGGGGCCAGCGCACCGGCCTCGCGGATCCCGGCCGCCGCCTGCCGCCACAGCCCCAGGCCGACCTCGGTCAGCCCCCGGGCCAGCGCGATCTCCGCCCGGGCCTGGAGCAGTTCGGGACTGAAGGCCTGTGCGGACTCCGGCTGCCGGTCCGGGGCGGCGCGGCCCAGCCAGTACTCCGCCTCCTCGACCTCCCCGCGCTGAAGACAGGCGGAGACCAGCCCGTAGCGGACGCCGATCGCGTCCGACCAGGTACCGGCCCCGCTGAGCGCGTCGGCGGCCCGGAGATGCTCGTACGCCTCCGCGCCGCGCTCCGTCTTGAGGCACAGCTCGCCGATCCGCCCGTGGCTGAGCAGCGTCGTGATCGGGTTGCCGAGCGGCCCCACCGCGGCGAGCATCCGGCGGGCGTACCGCAGCGCGCGTTCCGTCTCGTACGCGGACTCCCACAGATAGCTGGCGACGCCCGCCGCGAGGCCGGCCAGCAGCGGCTCGCGGGCGTCGCACAGCTCCTCCAGCCGCGCGTACTGCGGCGGGCGCATCTCCGGGACCGCGCACAGCACGGCGGCCAGCGCCCGCGGCACGGTGTCCGCCGGGGCGGGCGGCAGGCGGCGCAGCGTGACGAGCTGGCGTACGGCGTGCGGGCCGTAGCCCATGAAGAGTCCGGCCGCGCACACCGCCGCCGCGCTCCGGGCGGTCTCCACGTCCTCGGGGTGCCCGGGGCCGGGCCGGAAGTGGGAGAGCGGCCCGCCGGTCTCGGCGGCGAGGGTGACGAACCGGGTGTAGCTGTTGCCGACCGACCACAGGGAGGCCAGGACGGCGGTGACGGCCGCGGTGGCCGGCCCGTCGGCGCGGGCCAGGGCGTGCCGCAGCGCGAGGACCAGGTTGTCCTGCTCGGCGCGGACCCGGTCGAAGGAGGCCGGCGCGTTCGTGCCGTACATCCCGGCGTGGTGGGCCCGGCCGAAGTCCCGGGCCCAGGCGAGGAACCCGCCCGTCACGGCCTCGTCCTCGCCCGCCTCCGCCCGCCGGGCGGCGCCGAACTCCCGCAGCGTCTCCAGCATGTGGAAACGTACCCCGGCACCGCTCTCGCCGACCTTGACCAGGGACTGGTCGGCCAGCTGCTCCAGCAACTCCGTCGCGCCCCCGTCCCCGTCCCCGTCCCTGCCGCCATCCCTGTCCCTGTCCCTGCCCCCGCCGCCGTCCCCGTCCCTGCCGCCGTCCCTGTCCCCGTCGCCGCCCTCGCCGACGGTGTCGCCGAGCACGTATGCCGCCGCGTCCGCGTCGAAGCCCCCGGGGAACACCGACAGCGCGCGGAGCGCCGCCCGGCCCTCCGGCTCCAGCAGGTTCCAGCTCCACTCGACCACGGCCCGCAGCGTGCGGTGCCGTTCGGGGGCGTCCCGGGGCCCGCCGCGCAGCAGCGCGAAACGGTCCCGCAGCCGGTGTGCGATGTCGGCCACGGAGAGCACCCGGACCCGGGCCGCGGCGAGTTCCACGGCCAGCGGCAACCCGTCCAGGTGGCGGCAGATCTCGGCGACCCGGTCCGCGGGCAGCTCCACGCCGGGCCGGGCGGCCCGCGCCCGCTGCCCGAAGAGCTCGACGGAGGTCGCCAGGGACAGCTCCGGCAGGGCGTACACGGACTCCGAGGTCAGCCCGAGCGGGGCCCGGCTGGTGGCCAGGACGCGCAGCTCCCTCGACCGTGACACCAGCGCCTGGACGAGGGCGGACGCACCCGCGATCACGTGCTCGCAGTTGTCGAGGACCAGCAGCGCGGGGCCCGGACCCAGCGCGGCGACGATCCCGCTCACCGCGTCCTTGCCGCCGCCCGGGAGTCGGCCGCCCTCCCCGCCGCCTACTGCCGAGGCGACCTCGTCGGCCACGTCCTCGTCGGTGACACCGGCCAGGGCGACGAAGTGCACGACGAGCTGTTCGGCCGCCCGGCTCACCGCGTGCGCGAGCCGGGTCTTGCCGAGCCCGCCCGGGCCGACGACGGTGACCACCCGGGCGCCGCGCAGCAGCCCGGCCACGGCGGCGATGTCGGCGTCCCGCCCCAGCAGCGGGTTCGGCTCGTGCGGCACCCCGTGCCGGACCGGTGCCGCGTCCGCGCTCAGCAACTCCTGGTGCACGGCCCGGAGTCGGGCCCCCGGATCACTGCCCAGCTCGTCCCGGAGCCGGCGCCGGTAGCCGTCGTACCGGGTCAGCGCCACGGCCCGCCCGGCGCCGGCCGCCTCGCAGCGCAGCAGCTCCGCGAGCACCTCCTCGTCCCGGGGCAGCTCCCGGTTCAGCTCGGCCAGCGGCGCGGTGGCCTCCGCCCACCGGCCCAGCCGGGCCAGCGCGAGGGCGTGCGAGCGCACCAGCGCCCGGTACGCCGGCAGCCGCTCGGCCCGCAGCGCCGCCACCGGGTCGTGCAGCTCCTCGCCCGCCCCGGCGCCCACGTTCCCGTCCCACAGCGCCAGCCCCGCCCCGGCCCGCGCGAGGGCGCCCTCGTGGTCGCCGGCCCGCGCCCGTTCGGCGGCGGCAGCCTCGTGCACGAGCAGCGCGGAACTGTCGACCTGCGTCTCGCCGAGCCCCAGCCGGTACCCCGTCGGCGTGCTCACGACCAGCTCGGCACCCAGCTGCGACCTCAGCCGCGACACCAGGATCTGCACCGCCTTGCCCGGCCGCTCCGGCAGCTCGTCCGGCCACAGCCCCTCCACCAGCCGCCCGGTACTGCACCCGGCGCGCAGCTCCGCGGCGAGCAAGGCCAGCAGCCCGCGCAGCCGCGGCGCGGTGATCTCCCGCCCCCGACACGCGACTCGGGTCAGCAGGGTGAGCTCGGGGGTGTCGGTGGTCACCCGTGCAGAGTAAGGGTGCCGGCCAGCGCCCCGTCAGGGGCGCGGGGAACTGCGCGACCGGCCACGACGGTGCCGCAGCCGACACACGGCGCATCGCGACCCGCTTTTCAGGGCCGTGTGGCGGCCCGACCGAAGGTGCGCTCGAAGGACGCGTAGGCGACTTCCTCGCGCCACTGGACCGCGGCCTTCACGCTTGTGTCGAGCAGGGCCCGGCACTCCGCGCCCGGCGCCCGCCCACTGCCGGGCAGCTGCCCCGCGCACGCGGCGACCGGCCGGTACCCGTCGCGCGTGGGGTTGCCCTGCCACAGGCTCCGGCCGGGCAGGAAGGCGTACTGCAGGGAGGCCCGGGCCAGGTCCTTGAGCTCCGGGTACGTCAGGCCGTACGTCTCGGCGGCGTACTGGTACTCGTGGCTGATGTCGGTGCGGGAGACACCGGGGTCGTCGGTGGCCAGCACGACCGGCACCCCGTACGCCCGGTACGTGTCGAAGGGGTGCGCGGCGCCGCGCACGCCGAGGATCTGGGCGTTGCTGGTGAACGGCACCTCGACGGCGGTCTGCCGGGCGGCCATCGTGCGGGCCGTCCGCTGCCAGTCGTCCTCGTGCCGGAGGTCGACGCCGTGGCCGACGCGCTCGGTGCCGGCGATGTCCACGGCCTCCCGGACGTGGAACCGCAGGTCCTCGGGGTCGACCAGGCCGGGCCGCAACTCGCCCGCGTGCAGAGTGACATGGGCGCTCGGGTAGACCGAGTGCAGGAACCTCACCATGCGCATCTGCACGGTGTAGTCGGCCAGCGCGACGGGCCCGTCCTCGGGCTGGACGAGGTTGACGGCGAGGAAGCGGGGGTCGGTCTCGGCGAGCCGCATGCCGAGGGCCAGCTGGGTGAAGACGCGTTCGCGGGACTCGCCGCGGAAGGCCTGGTAGACGTAGCGCACGGTGAGGCGGCAGCCGGGGCGGGGCCGGTCGGTGCCGCAGCGGGCGGCGGCCCGGAACCCGGCCTCCGCGTCGTCCGTCGCCCGGCGCGCCTCGGCGACCACCTCGTCGAGCCGGCCGTTTGCCACGAGCCTCGCGTACATCTCGGCGAGGTCGGGGTCCCAGCCGACCTCGTCGGCCAGCTGCTCGGCGCGGTCGGAGGCCGGGTTGACCATCGTCTCCAGATAGAACTGGTGCTGCGCCGCCACCGAGTCGGCGACCTCGGCGAGCACCTGGCCCGGGTGCAGCGCGGGCACCAGCCCGAACTTGTCGAACGTGGCGAAGAAGTGGTCGTGCCCGCTCCGGTCCGGCGGGAAGCCGTACATCGACCAGGCCCGCAGGATCGCCTCGCGGAAGCCCCGGTCGACGCGGACATCGTCGGCCGGCCGGGTGCCGGGGCCGCAGGGCGGTACGACGGCGGTCAGCGTCGCCGTCTCGACGCACAGGCCGTCCGCGGCGGCGAGCGCGATCAGGTACTCGGTCCTGACCGCACCGAACAGGTGGTTGTGCAGGTCACCGCCCTTGGGCAGCCTCAGGAAGAACCTCCGCAGGGCCTGCGCCCGGTCCGGGCCCGCCGTCCGCAGCGACGCCAGGTACGCGTCCGTGCGGGCCTCGGCCTCCGTCGTGGGGCGCGGCACGGCTCGGGGGCGGGACAGCGCGGCGGCGGGTGCCGCAGCCGGGAGACCGGTCAGCAGGCAGCAGCAGAGCAGGGCCAGGGCCGCGGCGAGGGCGCGGGCGGGGATGCGGGCGAGGGCCGGGTGCCCGGAGGCGGCTGCGACGGCGGGCGCCGTGCGGCGTGGGTGGCCGGCGGTGCGAGCGCCGTCGTAGGTCGTCACGGACCGATGATCATCAAGTCGGCCCGGTCGCGGCCGGACAGCCACGCGGCACGCACCACAGAGCCACCCGAGCGGGCGCAGCGCGGTGCGGTGCGATGGCCGCGGGGGTCGGCCAGGCGCGGTGGTCGGGCTTCGGGCGCCGGGACGGTCGCCCGTCCGGCGTCGGCCGTCGGGAGGTCAGGCGTCGGCTGCCGGGCGGTCCGCCGTGACGACGTAGTAGTCCAGCAGGCCGTCGCGGTAGGCCGGCAGGAAGTTCCGCGGCCACTGCACGGGCAGGTCGATGCCGGCGAGGAAGCGGTCCAGGCCCGGCCAGACGTGGTCGCCGATCGACTCGGCCCGTACGCCGGTCAGGCCGGCGCCGCCGAGGGCGTCGAGCAGGGTCCCCAGCGGGTGGGCCACGTCCAGGCCGGACGCGAAGCTCTCCAGGCGTGCGGCCAGTTCGCCGCCCGCGTCCTCGGCGCCGGCCGGCAGGAAGAAGCTCGTGACGGCCAGCCGGCCGCCGGGGCGCAGCACGCGCGCGGCCTCCCGGACGAACGCGGTCAGGTCACGGAAGTGCTGGGCGGCCTCCACCGAGTACAGCCGGTCGAAGCGGCCGTCCTCGAACGGCATCCGCTCCGCCGCCCCGTGCGCGAAACCGAGCCGCTCCGGCGCCCGGGCGAGCAGGTCCGCGTTGGCCCGGCGGGCCCGTTCCAGTTGCTCGGGGTGGATGTCCAGACCGGTCACGGCGGCGAAGCCGAACTCCTCCAGCGCGAGCGCGGCGCCGACCCCCAGCCCGCAGCCGACCTCGACGGCACGGGCGTCCGCCCCGTCGAGGGCGCCGAACAGGTGGCGGTAGAGGTCGCGCTGGCTGCGTACCCGGTCCTCGGCGGTCAGCGGACGGTCGAGCGGGATCCGGGCCCAGTGGCCGAAGTTGATGAACCCGCCCGCGAACGCCGGTGCGGAGCTGAGGTCCTGCGGTCCGTAGACGGCACGCACGGCGGGCGCGACGGCGAGGTCCTGGCTGCGGTCCACGTGATCTCCTTCTGCGCGGTGATGCGCCACGGCGAATGCGGTGACGCGCCACGGCGAATGTGGGGCGAACGGGCCCGACCCGGACGTTCTCCCCCCTTCCCCGGCCCCTCAGTCCGCGTGCTGCCCGTGGGAGTGGCCGTCCTCGCTCTCCGGCGAACCCCCCATCATCCGCAGCATCATCGGGCCGCCGGTGCGCAGGAACCGTACGACCAGCGCAGCGGCCAGCAGCAGGAAGGCGATGTTGAGGTAGGTGGTGTAGTTCCAGCTGATCCCCTCGTCGGGGATCTTCGCGTCGGCCTGGTCGGGGATCAGCCCGAGGCCCCCGAAGACGAGTTCCACGACATAGCCGGCCACCACCATCGAGGCGTAGAAGGTGCCCAGCAGGAACGCGGCCGTCCGGGCGCCGTAGTACTTCCGGTAGATGTTGAGGATCGGCAGGATCAGCAGGTCGGCGTAGATGAAGGCGATGACGCCGCCGAAGCTGATGCCGCCCTTCCACAGCACCACGGCCAGCGGCACGTTCCCGATGGAGCAGACGAACGACACGATGGCCACCACCGGCCCGATCAGCGGCCCGGTCAGCTTGGCCGCGAGCGGATGACCGGCCAGGAAGAAGCTCTGCCAGAAGTCGTCCGGCACCCACGCGGCGATCGCGCCGGCGATCAGCAGCCCCACCACCAGGTCGCGCAGGATCGCCGCCCACTCCATGACGAAGATGTGGGAGACGGACGTGAACCCGGCCCGGGAGAACAGCCGGCGCGCGAAACCGCCCTCGCCGCCCACGGACATGTCCATCGCCGCGTGCCCCTCCATCGAGCCCGCCAGCCCGCGCTCGGCCTGCTCCCGTGCCTGGCGCAGCAGCCGCTCCCGCAGCAGCACGCGGAAGAGCACGGCGAGGACGACGATCATGACCGGGCCGCCGACGAACTCCGCCGCGGTGAACTGCCACCCCATCAGCAGGGCCAGGATCACGCCCAGTTCGATCACGAGGTTGGTGGAGGCGATCTCGAAGGCCATGGCCGCGGTGAAGTTCGCGCCTTTGCGGAACAGGGAGCGGGCGAGCGCGACGGCGGCGTAGGAGCAGGACGAGGAGGCGGCGCCGAACCCCGCGGAGAGCGCGAGCGTACGGGGCCGGTCGTCGCCGAGCAGCCGTACGACCGTCTCCCGGCGCACCACCGCCTGCACCACCGCGGAGAGGGCGAAGCCGAGGATCAGCGCCCAGGTGATCTCCCAGGTCATCGACCCGGCGATGGAGAGCGCGTGCCCGACCGCATGCATGGTGTCCACCCTTCGCAGCCGACCGCGGCCCTCTGTTTATATACCCCTGGAGGGTATGCAGGCCAGTGGTGCCACGGCATCCGGGGGTGGCCGTGTGGCCGGCGGTAGACTCCGCCGCGGCTGCGTGGGTGCTGGGGTGACGGGGGGAGCGAGTCGCATGGTCTGGTCACGGTTCCGGCGCGGGCGGACGGCCGCTCCGAGGCTTCCGCTGCCCGGCCCGTGCGGGCACCGGCGGCACACCCTGCGCACGGAGCGCCTGCTGCTCTACACCCCGGAGACGACGCTGGACCTCGCCGCCGCCGCGGCTGCCGCCTCCGACCCCGAGGCCCAGCGATGGCTCGGCTGGGGCGACATCATCGTCGCCGACGCGGACGTCCGCGCGGCCCTGCTGAGGCTGCGCCCCGGCGACATCGGTGACACCGGTGGGACTGGGGCGCCACCGACGTCTCGGCTCCTTCAGAACCTGCTGGCCCGGCCCTTCGAACCCCACGTCGGCGACGGGGCGGAGGTGCTGGTCGGCGTACGCCTGGACGACGGCCGGTACGCCGGTTGCACGATGCTGCACCCCGACACCGGGGAGATCGGCGGCTGGCTGGCGCCCGAGGCCCGGGGCCTCGGGCTCGGCGCGGAACTGTTCCGGGCCGCCGCGGTCCTCGGCCACGGCCACCTGGGAATGCGGACGGTGCGCGCCGGACACGAACCCGAGAACACCGCGAGCGGCCGGGCCCTGGCGAAGGCCGGCTTCGTGGCGGCCGACGGACCGCCACGCCACACCCTCCCGAACGGCCGTGAGATCGACGCCCGTTGGCTCGAACGCACGACGACGACCCCGCTCACCCACTGCCGCGGCGCCGGTCGGCTACCTGCGTGAACCGCACCCCGGGCAGAAGGCGGACCCGCTGGGTACGACCGCGGAGCAGGACGAACACCGGTCGGACTGGGCCAGTTGGTAACCGCAGCCGGAGCAGAACGCGGCGCCGTGCGTCTCGGTGCGGCACTGCGGGCAGACCAACTGGCGGGGCGTGTGGGGGTCGTAGCCCTGTCCGGCCTGCTGCCCCGCCGCGTACGCGCGCTGCGAGGCCATGTCGTTGAGGCCGCGCTGCTGGGCCGCCATGGCCTCGGCGGCCGTGTCCGGAGCGCAGCGCAGACACAGGCCCTGGGCCGCGTTCCAGCAACGGCCGCACACGTAGTCGGTGCAGCGCGCACAGCGGTTGAAGTGCCCCTGCGCGTTGTCGATGGCCCGCTGGAACGCCTCGTCGCGGGAGCGCCCGTACCCGGCCCCCGCCAGCCCGTCGGCCGCCGACGTCAGCCCGGTGCCGGTACGGCCGAGCAGCCCCCAGGCCACGTCGACGCCCTTGCGGAGCCAGGTGGCGGCCCGCTCCCCGGTGTACGGCTCGAACGGCGAACGCCAGGTGTCGTAACAGCGCGAGCAGGAGAACTCGAACTGGAACCCGGCACCGGTCCCGTTCCGCTCGCACAGGTCCCGGTAGTTGTTGCTGAAGTAGATCTCGGCGCTCATGTGGTCCCCCCACAGGTCAGGCCATCGGCACACATGCCGTACGACGCAGGGGAAACGGTACTGGTTCTGGCCAAAGCCGCCGAGTTCAGGCCACGGCCTGAGACGGCTGCCTCAGACCACGGCCCTCACACCCCGGCACCACGTCCCGGCATCACATCCCGGCCATACCCGCACCGCCGCCGGTGAGTCCCGGAGCCAGCTGCGGGAACCAGAAGACGGCGACGGCCAGCGCGAGCGAGGCGATCCCCACGGCACGGGCCACCAGGTGGCCGGCCGGGGCGAGCTTCTCGGCGCTGATCACGGCGGTCAGGCCCACCATGGCCCACAGGTTCATCACGCCGAACGCCGCCAGCAGCACCATCAGCGACCAGCAGCAGCCCAGGCAGAAGGCCCCGTGGTGGGTTCCGGCACGCAGGTCACGGGAGCGCCCCGGGTACGAGGCGTAGCGCAGCAGCTGCCCGACCGGCGAGCGGCACCTCGCCAGGCAGCGGTCCTTGAGGGGCGTGAGCTGGTAGACGCCGCTGACGAGGAAGACGGCCGCGGCCACCGCGGTCCCCGTCGAGGTGGGCAGGCTCGCCACCCGGCCCAGGCCGCTGACCAGCCCGTACGCCAGCAGCCCGGCGGCGGCCCAGACGAGCAGGTAGGCGACCGTGAAGACGACCATGCGCGGCGTCCGGTGCACGGTGATGGTGCGTGCGTAGAGCGCGGCGACGGGCGCCGTGCCCGGCAGCATCATCGCGGCCATCATCAGGGTCCACACGGCCAGGAAGGCGGGGAGGCCCAGGCCCATGGTGCCCGGCATCGCCGCCATGCCGCCCCAGCGTGCCACCACCCAGACCCAGGCAGCCGCCGCGGCGACCAGGAGCAGCCCGGCGGGGGCCGTCCCGCGGCCGACGGTGACCGGCCGACCGGTCACGCGGACCACGCGAAGGGCGCCGAGTGCGCGTTGCCGCCGGAGAAGTCCCAGGACCGGCCGTACACGCCGCCGCCCCGCGCCCGGGTGGACCGGGCGACGGTCAGCGTGCTGTTCGCGGGGTGAAATATGCCGGTCAGGTGCATGACCGGACCGTCCTCGCCGAACTGCGGGGCGACCTGGTCCTCGATCTCGATGTCGATGACGTCGCCGACCCGCGCGGTGTGGCGGCGGCCGTCGTCCCGGTACTCGATGGGAACGCGCTGCACGCCGAGCACCTTGCCGATGAGCGGGGCGAGCGCGGCCATCGGCCCGCCGGCCTCGCCGGAGAAGACCCGGCCCAGGGCATCGGCCTGGCTGTCGTCGGCCGCCGCGTCGAGATACAGCGCCACCTGCCAGCCGCCCTCGGCCATCACCCGGGGCGCGTCGACGACGACGGCGACACTGTGGTCGGAGACGTCCACGCCGTCCACGTTCCCGCTGTCCACGTGGAAGGCGAAGGTCACCTGACAGCGCTCGTGATCGGCCGGCGCGGTGAGCCCCGAGGTGGTACAGGGACAGACCACGTCGCAGTTGCAACTCTCCAGATACGTGCCGTTCAGATTCCAGGCCATCGCTCTACCTCCCCATCGGCGAAGGGAATGCCGCTGGAGGGCCCGTTCCATCCGGTACCGCTCTCCTCCCCAGGCTATTCCCGAGGGGGCTGGTCCCGCAGATCCGCCGCCGGTGGCGGGGCGCGCGGGGACGCGTGGCGGACTCATGACGTCGCCGAGGTGGCCGGGTTTTCGGGGTGGGCGACGGTGTACGCGGGTACGGCGCCGGATGGGCGGTAGGGCGGTAGGGCGCCGACTGTGACGCGCACGGCGCTGCGGGCAGGCCGACGGCCACCGGCGCCGGACGGAAAACACGTTGGCCGGACGCGACCGAGGTGCGACGATGCGGCTGATTCCCCTGCGGAGGGCTCTTGTTCGTCGTCTTCGTCTGCGCGAGGTGTGATGCCGAGCTGACGGCACCACTGTCCGAGGTCTGCCTTCCGGCCCACGCCCATCAGCGCTACGGGAACGGGATCCAGCTGCCGGTACTGATGGAGCCGGGGACGTTCGCCGTGGACCCCGACCCGTGGGGACCGCCGTGGCGGCCGTGGGACGTGGTCACCCCGGACGAGGCCGAGGCCCGCGGAATCCATGCGCCCGTGCCCGCCCTGTCCGACGGTCCACCGGGCGTCACCGTGATCGCACCCGGTGACACGCGCGGAACCAGGCTGATTCCCGGGAAGGTCAGCGGTGCCTGCTGCGGCCTCGACGGCGGCGACGGTCTCAACACGGCGTGCGAGGCGTGCGGCCTGGCCGTGGCGACCAGGGTCGACGACTGCTCGCTCTGGCAGGCGCTGTGGCTCGCCCCGGACGCCGTGCGCCGCCGTCCCGTCGAGGGCGTCGACGCCCCACCACTGTCCTGGCCGGAGCTGCTGGCGGAAGACATGAGCACACCCCCCTTCGAGCCGGTCGCGACCTGGGGCGGACGGCGCGGGTCCGACCACTTCTGGTCATGGAGCCCGCGCTGGCAGGCCGCAGTCGGCCGAGCGCTCGCGCACCTGCTGGCTGCCTCCGAAGGCCGGCCGGTGACCGTACCCGACGGTCTGGCCGCGGATGTGTTCCGGCGCGCCCTCGACGCCCTGCTGCCCACGGGAGAGCCACGGCGCCGCGCCGCGCTCGCGGGCCCGGGTCTGCCCGCCCCCGACCCGGACGTCGACATCCTCCTCGTCCCGGTCCATCCGCAGACAGGCCGGACCTGGACAACCGACGGCCCGGCGGCATCGGCCCATCCGGTGCCGATCCCCCTGGGGGTGTGGCAGTGGATGGCCTTCCCCCAGCCGGACCTGCCGGTCCCGGCGTCGGGCGGCCTGCCCTACGACGTCCTCCGTGACAACCCGCTCCCGCCGCGTCCCCGGCAGCTGTTCCGGGCGGACCCGCGAACCTTCCAGCGCACCTTGGCCCGCCTGCCGGCCGTTCGCAGCCCATGGCTGCGCGAGATCCACGACAACCTGGCCCAGCACATTTCGGCAGGCCTCTTCTAGCCACCGCTGGCACGGCGCCCTCCGGATACGAGGATGCTGCCCTGGGGTAGGTCAGGCACGTACCGGCCCGCGATGCGGAGCCCGCCAGAGGGACAGCGCGACAGCGCGACAGAGCGACAGAGCGACGGAGTGGGGGGGACATCATGGCACTGGCCATGTGCCCGTTGTGCAGTGACGACGAGGACATCGAAGTGGTTCGTGTGCTCGACGACGGGAGACGGGTCGTGAAGCACCGGTGCGGCTATGCGTGGGAGCACGGTGAGCCCCCCGCCCCGAAGGAGCTGCCCCGTACCTTCGACGACCTCAAGGCCCGCTTTCCGGGACCGGACGACGTCACCCCCGGGCGGCTGGAGCGAGCCGCCCGCCTCAAGGCGCAGTACCTGGCCACCCGGCCCGACTTCGACGCCCGGGTCGCCGAGTACTGGGCGAGATACCAGCAGATCTTCTCCCGGGACGGGCTGTACGGCTGCGACCCCAGAGTCCTCAAGGACTTCGCCAACTCCGATGTCGGAGCCCACCCCGGCAACCAGGCCACCTTCAACTCGGCCTGGAACGCGATGGGCGACGCGGCAGCCGGGGAGTCGACCCGGCAGACGGTCGAGTACCTCCTCTACGGACCGGACGACGAACCCCTGGAAGACCGGCTCCAGCAACTGCTGACCGGGACGAAGCCGTTCGCCATGACCGGTTTCAAGGAGGCGCTCCTCACCCGGGTCCTGTGCGTGGTGCAGCCCGAGCGCTTCCTGTCGATCCTGAAGTACACGACGGAGGCAGGCGGCAAGCGCGAGATAGCCCGTACCGTCTACGGACTCGAACTGCCGGCACCCGAGTCGGTGAACTGGACCCTCGGCCGCCTCATCCTCTGGAGCAACGACCTCCTGCACACGCTCGTCGGCGACGGCTTCGCCAACCAGCAGCACTCCGCCGCGTTCCTCTGGTGGGCCAAGGACCAGGGCGACGGCCTGGAGTCCGCGTAGAACTCCTCCCGCATCCGGCTGGATGCACCGCTGGATGCACCGCGCATCGACTACGAGATCGCCTAGCGGCTCGACTACGAGGCCGGGACGATCTTCCCGTTCTTGTCGAGCGTGTGGGACTCCCAGTACGTGTCCCACTTGTCCCCGACGTGCTGCGGCACCTTCCCCGCGGGGTAGCGCAGATACCCCTTCGGCGCGGCCTCGCCGCTCTTCACGCAGGCCCCGGCGGTGCTGCCCACGGCTATGACCGGGTCTTCGCCCGTGTTGCAGATGGCGTCCGCCGTCGAGAACGAACAGGCGGACAGCAGCCCGGCCGCAAGGGCCAGTCCGGAAGCGAGAACCGTGGCCCGTGTGCGCTTGCCCATGGTGGAAGCTCCTTCGGCGATGTGCTCGGTCGGTGTGAGAACAAGGCTGGCGGAGGCCGTCCGGCGCTTCATGAGTACGCGGGCTCACTCACGGCACACGGCTTACTCAAACGTAGGTCCGCTGCGGGTCCGGGCCGGGAACCCCTACACCGGCCGTCGGCGTACCGCGTCGCCGTCCGTCACCTCGTACACGTCGATGCGCAACAGCGCGCGGACCTGCGCCGGAACGCGCTCGACGGCCACGACGGACGAGGACGGCACCACCAGCGCGTACCGGACATGGGGCTCCTGGCTCGTCATCCGCCGCAGCAACTGCCCGTAGGCGGTGTCGGCGTCGACTCCCTTCTCGCTGGTGCGGCCCTTGGCCTCGCAGATCAGCCGCTCATCGCCACGCACGGCTTCGAGATCGGTCCAGCGGTCGGTGGGATCGACCGGAGTCCAGCCCTCGGCAAGAAGCCAGGTACGGAAGGCGTCGGTGACCCGGTCCTCGTCGCTGGCACGGGCCAGGATCTTCTTCAGCGCGTCCAGATCCGACTCCTGGTCACGGCGACGCAGCCGTCCCCGCCCGTCCGCGTCGAGGTCGGCCGGCCGGATCACGACCAGCCGCAGCCCGTGCGCGGGAATCTCCGTCTCACGCCGGGCGTCGTACAGCGCCCGCTGCTCGCCCCGGTGGACCCCGCTGACAGTGAGCCTGTCGGGCTTGTCGAAGTGGGGCGTGGGCCGGTCGTGCTGGAGTTCCCGGTACTCGACGACGAGTCGATGCCCGGGCCAGTACGCGTCGACCGGCAACTTGGCACGCCGCCCACCCACCCCGGGGTCGCCCCGCAGCCAGTCGAACGTGTGCTGGGTCAGCGCGCTCTCCCCGAGCACCCGGTTGCACAGACCGACAACGTACGCCTCGTCACTGCCGTCTCCCGCTCCCACAAGCCCGCATCATGCCAGCGTCCTCAGTAGGCGGCCCACCTTTCGCCCTGCCCCCACTGGCCCGCGCCGAGCCGGCCTTCCACGCCGCCGCGCTCCGCACCCGTATCCGCCACGTGCCGACGAGATTCGACTACCCGGGTGTCCCCAGCGGCATCCGCCCGTCAGAGCCATGTGCGCTCCATACGCTCGTGCCGTACGGCGTACGCGGCGGGACCGCCCTTCTCCGCGCTGCGAAGCTGCTGGTTGTCCAGGTAGAACAGCACGGCCTCGCGCTCCAGGACAGGTCGGATCTCCAGGTCCCGGGTCTTGATCCGCCCGTCATTCGAGGGGGGAACCCAGGAACGCTCGCGGAGGCATCCCCGATGCGGAGAACCGTCCACCCGCAGGCCCTCAATCCCTCCGCCACACGACGACCGGGATTCCGGTCGAGGAAGAACTCAGGCGGCAAGGTGCACCACTGCCTGGCACAGCGCGTCCACCTGCTCAGGCGTCATGTCGTAGTCGTACGCGATGTCTTCGACGGCTTCCCCGGCCTCCCACAGGCCGATGATCGCCCTCACCGTGACGCGGTTGGCAGCCACGACGGGGAGGCCGTGACCGAACCTCGGGCCGTCACGGGCCCTGCGAAGGTCTCCCCAGCCACGCTCGATGAAGATGTCCACGCACAGAGACGGCCTTGGAGCCGGTGTCGGCGAGCGCCCTGCCACCATTCCCCCTTGACGAGCAACTGGAGCCGATCCATGTTGCCTTGACGACAGCCTGGCACGTTCGCAAACAGGCAGGTATGCCGGTGCGATACACGTCAGGAGGCCACGAGGCGCGGGCTGCCGTGGAAGACCTGGCTGGTGTGCCAGGCGCGGTGCGCTGCCGCGATGGCCGGCATGCCGGGTTGAGGGCCTATGAGCGGACGGCCCGCGAGTGCGGTGACATGCTCACGAGCAGCCTGACTGCGGCCGACAAAGCTCTGTGAGACCAGGATGCGGTGGCCGTCGCCTATACCGAGCACGCCTTTGTCGAACAGCTTGTGGTGCAGCGAGCACAGGCACAGCCCGTTGTCGACCTCGTCCGGGCCGTCGAACGCCCACCAGCGCACGTGCGCGGCCTCCAGCCCGACGGGCGCCGAGCCGATCATGCCGTCGTAGCCGCAGAAGGCGCACTGGTACTCGTACGCGGTCAGGACCGTCTCCCGCATCCGGCGGTCCCGCTGCCGCCTCCCGGGCACTGCCAGAGCATCGGTCTCCGCGAGCTCCAGTTCCAGGCCCACCGCGTCGCACAGGTCCTGGTGCAGTGACGCCGGGAAGTGCAGATCAAGCAGCACCCTTGCCATGCGGCCCAGCAGCGACGGTTCCCGCTGGAGCGCCACCTGAAGGTCCGGGGCCAGCCGTCCGGTGGCCCGGCTGGCCCGCAGTTCCCGCACTCCGGTGCCCGGGCTGCCGGCGCCGCGATCGGTCCGCACCTCCCACACCCCGTCGCTGACCAGATGATGGAAGGGGTAGGCGGGCGTGGTCCCGCGCGGCGGACCGTACTCCACCAGCAATTGCTTCAGATCCGCCTCTACCGCGCTGTACGGCAACTCGTCCGCGGCATCCGCCTGAAACCGGCCCAGCGCGTACAGCAGCAGCAACGGCTTGTGCGGCGCCCGCACCCCGTCCCGACTCCACTGCCTCAACTTCGCGGCCCGCTCCAGCCAATCCATGACGGTGATCGTAGTGATGCCTGGTGGCAGCTCATGCTGCGCCTGCGACGGGCGTACCGGCTCCGCTCGTTCGCCTGCCGGCCCGCCATTCCAGCGCCTGGGGTTCCTCGGTGAACTCGATCAGGTGCTGTCCGGCGAACCGTTGCAGTGCGTCGCGTACCTCCGCCGGGGTGGCGTAGAAGAACTCCTTGCGACTGTTGACCTGGTTGACCCGTTTCGAGGCGAACTGCCGGTGGAGTTCCGTCTCCAGGCCGACCGCGTCCTTGCTGAAGATCAGCGCGTGCACGTCGAACCGGAAGGGCACGGCCGCGCCACTCAACTCGTAGACCCGCTCCAGAGGTTCGAGCCGACGGGTCATGCCGATCTTCACCATGCGATCGCCGAAGGCGCCGATGTTCGAGATGACGTACACGTAACCGGCGCGGATGTTCGCCGCGCGGGACTCGACGTCCTGTAGAGCGTTCTCGATCTCGGCCAGTTTGGCCTCCATCTCCGCCACACCCGCCTCGTCACCGCGCTCGCGCAGGCGGTCAAGGGCTGACTGATAGTGGCCGAGTTCCTTGTTCAGCTTCTCGCGCTGCCGGTCGAGTTCCCGCTGGACCGCCGCTTCCTCACGCTCCCGGGCGCGTACCTCGCGCTGGGCTTCCTTCTCCTCGTCCTTCTTCTGCAGGAAGTCAGCAGTCAGCTCCAACTCCCGTACGCGCGCGTTGTGGTACTCGTCGGTGATCCGGATGTGCATGGTGGCACCGAGCCGGGCGATCGTCTCGCGGCTCTTGTAGAGACGGTCGACGAGGGAGCTCAGCCGGTGCGGCCGCATGGACCGCACGGCGTAGTCGGCTTCGGCGTTGTAGGCGCGCAGCATGAGCTTGGAGAAGTCGCGGACCATCTTCTGGCCCTCGCGCTTGGAGCCGTTGACCGTCCAGTCCGTGGCTGCTTGGACGGCGCGGCCCGCACGGGTGAGCGCCTTGATCTCGTTCTGCAGCGTGTCGAGCCGGCTGCGGTAGGCGATCGCGTCGTGCAGCGCATGCCGGTAGGCATAGATCCCGGCCTCCTGCAGCATGGCGGTCTCGTCGGCGTTGACGATCCGGCCCTGCAGCTCGGCAAGCCGCCGCTCGGCGTCGAAGGCGTCTTTGCGATGCCGGTCGGCGTCTTTACGGACTCGCTCGGTCTCCTTCGCCGTCCGACGCGCGTCGCTGAGAATCTCCTTCGCCGTCTCACGGGCGTCCTTGAGGATCCCCTCGGCCTCCTCGGCGGCTTCGGCGGACATCCGATCACGCAGTGCCGCGGCCTCCGCCTCGACCTGCCGCACAAGACCGGCGACCTGCGCGGCATCCAGCCCCTGTGTCCTCGCGATCCACGCCCGCAGCTCCTCGGCCTCGGACACCGCATCCGAACGCCTGCGCCCGAACAGCCCTCCCTTCCGAGGCGCCGGCACCGCGGTCGTGCTCCCGGCAGCGAGGGCGTCGGTGTCGGAGCCGGCCTCGGGAACCCACAGCTGCCATCCCGCCGGCATCGGGGGCCACGTGGGGTCGGGCCGCCAGTCCGGCGGCGGCATCCATCCCGCGGGTGGCACAGGCCAACCCGGCGGCGGATTGAAACGGTAAGTAGTCATTCCCCACCCCCTCGCCCCTGAGGCTCCCCAGCACACAGGGCACCGGACATTCCCGGCAAACGTAGGGTGACATTTTCTTGCCCATCAGCCACTTGATCACCCGCATATTCCACTTCGTAATCACCCTGTGACTATGCGTGAGGGTCTCTCTGGGGGAGGGCCACGGATTCCAAGTGGAAACGCGACGAAGTCCTCGACCGGTGAACTGGTCGGCGAGCGAGTCTTGTACGGGGAGGGAACGTCGTCCGGGAAGAAACGCTACGAGGGACCGCGCGGATGGCCGGAGCAGTTGCTGCAGGGCGAAGGCATCTCGCGCGATGCTTCGCAGGGCGGCGTCAGCCTGGTGCTGAGCGGCTTGCGCCGGTAGTTATGGCAAACGTCCGACGGTGGGTCCAACAGACCTGACTCAACGGGCATATGGAGATGGACCACCACTGGGCCCACCGGCCTGCCGCGCGAGGCTGAAGGAGCTGGGCGGTGTGGTTCGTCAGGTGGAGGTCGTACGCGTGGGCGGCCCTAGCGGGTCTGACCGACCGCCGGGGAGCCACTCTCTGAAGACGGTTCCCAAATGGCTCCCAAAACAAGGCCGCAACGCAAATCAGGCCCGGTACTGATCTCTCAGTACCGGGCCTGACCTGGTGTTACGGCTGTCGGGGTGGCGGGATAACGTCGCTCCGCCGGTGATGCCGGCACTGGCCAAGCACCCCGCTGTGGACGGCCTGGACCTGTCGCAGCTGCGGCATGTCGTCTGCGCGGCGGCACCGCTCGACGCCGGGGTGCAGGCGGCGGTGGCCGCCCGGCTGAGCGCGGAGGTCGGGCAGGGATACGGCATGACCGAGCTGTCCCCCGTCAGCCATCTGCACGCCGACGGCGCCCGCGACGAGCCCTTCGGGAGCGTGGGGCGTCTGCTCCCGTCGACCCGGGCCCGGCTGGTCGATCCGGCCACCGGACAGGACGCGGTCGCGGGTGAGCCAGACGAGGTGTGGATCCACGGACCGCAGGTGATGAAGGGCTACCTCGGACGCCCGGAGGACACCGACGCCACGGTCGACGCGGACGGCAACTGGTTCATCGTCGACCGGGTCAAGGAACTCATCAAGTACAAGGGGTACCAGGTGGCGCCGGCCGAACTCGAAGCCGTCCTGGTGCAGCACCCCGCAGTGGCCGACGCAGCTGTGATCGGCGGCGCCGACGAGGAGGGCAACGAGGTGCCCAAGGCGTTCGTGGTGCCGGCGTCCGGCAGGATCCTGCGGTGTGAGCTGCGGGACCGGGAAGCGGGGCGTTCCTGAGCGGTGGCCGTATTCTCCGGCGCGCCGTTTCATCAACTCCCTTACTGCGAAGTGCAGTTATATAGTCGGAGAGTGAGCGGCGCGGTTTACCGGTTCGGGCAGTACGCGTTGGACGAGGAACGCCGTCGGCTCAGCCGTGACGGGCAGCCGGTCGACGTCGATTCCCGCGCCCTGGAGCTGCTGTGCCATCTTGTCGGGTGCCGCGACCGTGTCGTACCCGAGGCGGAACTGCTCGACCGGATGGGGCACGGGAGTGAGGCCGGCCGGGAGGTGTTCGCCGACTGGCTGCGCACCGCCCGTCTCGCGATCGGTGACGACGACCGGCGGCAGCGGCTCATCCGCGCCGTGCCGCCGGACGGCTACCGGTTCGTCGCGCGTGCCACGGCCGTCCCCGGCACGCCGCCCACTGCCCCTGCCGATGGGCCGGCGACAGAGGCGGACCACGAGGTCATCCGTTTCTGCCGGTCCGCCGACGGCACCCGTATCGCGTACGCGCTGACCGGCGAGGGGCCGTCCCTGGTGAAGACGGCCAACTGGCTGACGCACCTCGACCTCGACCGGACCACACCGATGTGGGCGCACTGGTTCGACGGGCTCACCCGCGGCCGGCAACTCATCCGCTACGACGAACGAGGCTGCGGCCTGTCCGAGCGGACGCTGCGCAGCTTCACCCTCGACGACCTCGTCGCCGACCTCGACTCCGTGGCCGACGCCACCGGCCTCGCCCGCTTCCCGCTGCTAGGTGTGTCTCAGGGCGCCGCGGTGGCGGTCGCCTATGCAGCGCGCCACCCCGAGCGGGTCAGCCGGCTGGTCCTCACCTCCGCCTATGCCCGCGGGCAGCTGGTCTGGGCCGCCGGTGACGCCGAGCGGGACGCCGCCCAGGTCGATCTGAACATCGCCCGCGCCGGATGGCGCTCCCAGGACAGCAGCTTCCTGCGCTACTTCGCCTCCCAGTTTCTCGCCGACGCCATGCCTGCGGACTGGGACGCGTTCGCCGCCTACCAGCGGCAGACGACCTCGCCGGCCAACGGCCTGCGCTTTCTGGAGGAGTTCAGCCGTATCGACGTCTCCGGTATCGCCCACCGGGTGACCTGCCCCACCCTGATCGTCCACGCCCGCGACGACGCGCGAGTCCCCGTCGCGCAGGCACTGGAGCTGGCGACGCGCATTCCCGACAGCCGGCTGATCCTTCTCGAAAGCCGCAACCACCTCTTCACCGCCGACGATCCCGCCTGGCCGACGTTTCTCAACCACCTCGACGCTTTCCTCGCCGAGGGGTGAGCGGACGGGGATCCCGTCCGGTCGCGTCCCGCACCCGCCGAGCGGACCCCTGCGCCCGCGGGGTCGTCCGGCGGCGCGCCGACCGTCGGGACACTGTTCTCGGCCAATGGTCTGTACCTTCGCCGGTGAGCCCGGCCGGCTGCGCGCGGGCCGGGCTCAGCTGCGGGGCGAGCGGCTCCCTGTCAGGGGTGGCATCGGCGATCCGGGCTCCGGTGCCGGACACGGCTCGGCCGGGAGGCTCGCCCCCGGGCGCGCCGCGCTGACCGACTTCCCGGCCGCATTGCTCCGGGTTTCATTCCACGGCCTGACGGTGCGCCGAGCCGGTCCGGTGAAGCCCGGTGCGGTCCGGCAGCTCCCTCGAGCGGCATGCGGAACTCCGCGACCAGCCACAGCGGTTCCGCAGACGACGCACCGGACTTCGGGCGGAGGCGCTCAGCCGATGACGATGTCGCAGTCGGCCCTGCCGTGGTCGGCGATGGCGGCGAAGTCGCCCTGGATGTCGGGGTCGTAGGCCGCCGAGCTGACGGTCCGGGTCGTCTTGCCCGGCACGGCCTTCTTCGCGGTCGCGTGCGTGACCTCGGCGGCGTCCCATGTCAGGTCGCACGTCCAGTGGAACGTGCGGACGAGGAGGTTCGAGTTGTGGGCGGTCCCGGTGATGGACCAGTTGCCGTCCGCGTACACCACGAACGTCACGTCCCCGCTGACGTTCCGGCTGCTGTCGCTCGTCGCGAACGTGATCGACTGGCCGTCGGCCGAGACCTCCTTGGTGGTGTCGTTGGCCTGCGCGGGAACGGTGCCCAGCAGCAGGGAGCCCAACGCGGCCCCCGAGGCGATCAGCAGCGCCAGCCCCCGTCGACTCCGGGCCCGGCCGGACGTCCTGGTGTTGTCGACTCGCATGTTCTGTCCTTTTCTCGCGCGTTCTCGCGCGATCTCTCGCGTCGTGGCTCTTTCTGGGTGCCGGGACGGAGCGCGTTCTCGGTCGAGTGCCGCTCGGCCCGGCGTGTTCCAAGAATCGGGCCGGTCGCGGTGCCGGGACTTGGGGGAGGTCTGAGGCTTCCCTGAGGGCAGGCTGAGGGCGTCCTCAGCGCACACGCGCCGGTTCCACCGTCCGGTTACTCGGCCACGAAGGCGTCTTGCTCGGCCACGAAGGCGTCTTACTCCGCCAGGAAGGCGTCGATATGGGCGAGGAACTCGTCCCAGGCCGGCTCGAACGCGGTGAGCAGGTGGTTGCGGCTCTTGAGCAGGACCAGTCGGCTGTCGGGAATGAGCGCGGCCATCTCGCCGGCCTGAGCCACCGGTACCCGCTCGTCGTCGCGGGAGTGGATGATCAGCGTGGGACAGGCCACCCGGTGGGCGATCGTGGAGACGTCGATCCGGGCGAACTCCTCCAGAAAGCGGACCCCGTTGGAGGGTGAGGTCGTCTGCCTCTGGTAGGCGGTGAACTCGGCCCAGTCCTCCGGTGTGCCCTCAGGCAGGAACTGGGAGGCGAAGACCCGCAGGAACCTCGGGTCCTGGTGGAGCCATCCCACGCGGGCAACGTCCAGGTCGAGGGCCGCCTCCTCGCGTTCGGCCTCGGTCCGGGCCCGGACCTGCCGGCCCCGGGCGTACGCTCCGGCGAGGACGAGCCGGCTCACCCGTTCCGGGTGGCGCACGGCGTAGGCCACGGCCACCGCGGCGCCTTGGGACACCCCGAGCAACGGGAAGCGGTCGAGCCCTGCGGCCTCGACCACGGTGTGGAGATCGTCCACCCAGTCGTCGAACGTGAAGCCCGGCACGGTCCAGTCCGAGAGACCGCAGCCGCGTTCGTCGTAGCGGACCAGTCGGCGGTTGCGTGCCAGACCGCCCAGCCAGTGGGACCACACCGGGGTCGTCCATTCCAGGTCGAGGTGCGACATCCAGTTGGCGGCCTTGAGCAGGGGAGGACCCGAGCCGACGGTGGCGTAGGCGATGCGGGTGCCGTCGGCGGCCCGGCAGAACCGGATCGTCTGGCTGTCGGGGCCGCTCGGCCCGTCGGTCGGCGCAGAGGCGGAGTCGGCCTGCCCCAAGGCGCCGGCGGGCACTTCGTCCCCGAGGACCGTCGCCGTGGCCACGAACCGGTAGCCTCGCCGGTGGACGGTGCGGATCAGGTCCTGGCGACTGCCCGTGTCCCCGACGGCCAGGCGCGCGGTCCGCAGCGCCGTCGTGAGCGCCGCCTCGCTGACGAAGCGGTCTCCCCATATCTCGTCGAGGAGTTCGTTCTTCGGCACCACCCGGTCCCGGTGCTCGACCAGATGGCACAGCAGGTCCAGGGCCCGGGGTTCGACATGGACCGGCTCACCGGCACGGCGGAGGAGATGCCCGGCCACGTCGAGCTCGAAATCTCCGAAGCGATACTTGTCCCCCTCCACTTTTGCAGAGTACAACTCTCAGGCGTCGGCGTACATGTGAACGAATCGTGGAGGTGCGGCAGGTGGACTCCGGAACGGCTGCGCCTGCCGGGTGCACCGCGCGCACCGCTCTGCCGGGCCTGAATGTGCAAGCGGGGTGAAGGTCGCCTCCGGGCGGGATGCGGCGCGCCGTGCGGTCGCATCGAGGGCGGCCCGTGCGCCCGGGCTGTTGCAGGTGTCGCTCGGCCCCGTCCGGTCTGCCGGAGCGTCAGGTGTGCTCGGGCGTGGGGGAATCCTCACCAGGGATCCGGCGAGCCCGCCTTTCCGCGAGCACCGGGAGGCAGGCCCGGACGGGCAGGCTGTTGAAAGAGGTGTACGCCGTGGGGCGACCGCGGTCTCGATCTCGTCGGGTGTGCGGCTGTCGCCGTAAGCGGTCCTGAGGCGGTCGATGACGTGGCGGATCGCGATGTCCTCGTTCGGTTCGATCAGCATGGCTCACCCTGAGGCCGGGGTCGTGGTCATGTGAACGACCAGCAGCCATCAGGCGCCGTCGGCCTGCCGCGTCCTCGCGGAGCGGTCCTTTGCCGAGGTCGGCCCTCGTTCGTCCCCGGCGCCCAGGGCGTCACAGAGCCGTCGCGGGCCAGTCCAGCAGCCGTGCCCCGATGACCGCCGTCTGGAGCATGTAGCGGTGGGTCGGGTCCGCGGGGTTCGCCCCGGTGAGCTTGTGGATGCGATCCAGGCGGTACGTCAGGGCGCGCACGCTCAGGGAGAGACGCCGGGCCGCCTCGGTGGCCACGCAGCCGGAGTCGAAGTAGGCGGTCAGGGTGTCGAGGAGGGGCCCGGCGCCGCCGCGGGCGGTGACGAGCGGGCCCAGGGTGCCCTGGACGAGGTCTGCCATGGCCTGCCGGTCGCGGGTGAGGACGGGGTAGACCAACAGGTCGGCGGCGCGCAGGACCGGCTCGTCGAGGTCGAGGCGCTCGGCCATTTCGAGCGCGTTGAGCGCCTCCTCGTACGACTGGACGACCCCGCCGGGGCCGGGCTGGGGGCGGCCGATGGCGACCCGGCCGCCGTCGGTGGCGACGTGCGCCTGTTTGGCGAAGTGGGTGAGGACATCGGCCTGGTGGCCGGGCGCGATGCACAGCAGCCGGCCGTCCTTGGTGGTGAGCAGGACGCTGCGGTCGCCGAACCGGGCGATGACGGCCTGTTCCACCTGTCTCGGGACCGGGTCGCCCTCACCGTAGGCGGTGGTGCCCTGGGCGACGGCGACCGCATGGGCGTGGGACAGGCGGAGGCCGAAGCGTTCGGCTCGTTCGGAGAGCCGGCCCAGATTGCTGCGGCCGTAGAGGAGGTCGTCGATGAACTCCCGCCGGGCCGCCTCCTCCTGACGCACCGCCAGCAGTTGGGCGCGCTCGAAGCCCTCCGCGAACGCGTCGACGGCCTGCTGGACGGCGGCGAGCGCCTCGTCTGCCGAGCCGGTGGCGGCCGGCCAGGCCGTGCGGGCGGCTGTGAGGTGGGCGCTGACCAGGGCGCGCAGTCCGTGACCTGCCTCGGCCGCCTGTTCTCCCAGGGCGCGCCGGGAGGCGATCTCGTCCCGGGAGAGGCGTCGGCCGGTGGCGCAGACCTCGGCCAGTATGCGGGCATAGCCGTCGAGATACCGCTCAGGTATCTGTCGGTCCGTCACGTGGTCCCCCGAAATCTTGACGCGCCGCTGACGGTTTCTTAGCGGGTCACCGGCATGCAGACCCTAATGAACACTGCCGGACACCGGCAATGCGCGGGGTGGCTCCGGTCGTGGAACATGGGTCGCGGGGAGCACCGCGGATGGTTCCGGTGCCGGACACCGGCAGGTGACCGCACCGGAACCAGGATCTGATTCCGCGGCCCCCACGGACACGAGCGGCGCGGGCCGAGAGGGGGCGGGGCATGCGGACGTTTCTGGTGGCCGCCACCGGCCTGCCCACGATTCTCCCGACCACGGCCATGGTGGCGGTGGTGTGTTTCTGGCTGCTGGCCCTGGCGCATCTGGCCGACGCCGGCAGCTTCGACGCGGACGTGGATCTGCGGGCGTGGCGCATGGACGGGGTCCCCGTGGCGGTCGCCCTCTCACTGTTGACGGTGCTCGGCTGGACCCTGAGTGTCTCGGCCGTGGTGGTGCTCACCGCCGTCGGGCCCCCGGGGCCGGTCGCCGGGCCGCTGCGCCTGGCCGTACCCGCAGGAGCGCTGCTCATCGCCTGGACCGCCACCCGCCTGCTCGTGCGCCCGCTGCACCGGTTCTTCTCGGATGCGCAGGACGACCCGGACGAACCCGTGGCGACCTCGCGTGCGCGGCGGGCCCGCGCCGCCTGAGCCACGCCCCGCCCGGCGCCCTTTTCTTCTCTCTCCTTCGCGCCGGAAACGCTCGAACTCCCTTACGCCTCAAGGACGTATGCCATGACTCCCATGACCATGGGCATCGGCGTGCTCATCGCCGTCTGCCTGCTCGCCGTCGCCGTCGTCTCCCTGCTGTTCCGCAAGGTGGAGCAGGGCAAGGCGCTGATCGTCTCCAAGCTGCGCAGGGTAGACGTGACGTTCACCGGGCAGATCGTGCTGCCGGTGCTGCACAAGGCCGAGATGATGGACATCTCGGTGAAGGCCATCGAGATCACCAGAGCCGGGCGGGACGGGCTGATCTGCCGGGACAACATCCGTGCCGACATCCGGATCTCGTTCTTCGTGAAGGTCAACAAGAGCGCCCAGGACGTCGTGAAGGTCGCCCAGGCCGTCGGCACGGCGAGAGCCAGCGACCAGAAGACGCTCCAGGAACTCTTCCACGCGAAGTTCTCCGAAGCGCTGAAGACCGTCGGCAAGCAGCTGGACTTCACCGACCTCTACACCAAGCGCGAGGAACTCCGGTACAAGATCATCGAGTTGATCGGCGTGGACCTCAGCGGCTACCACCTGGAGGACGCGGCGATCGACTACCTGGAGCAGACGCCGCTGTCCCAGCTCGACCCGGCGAACGTCCTCGACGCCCAGGGCATCCGGAAGATCACCGAGCTGACGGCCGTGGAGCACGTGCGCACCAACGAGGCCCAGCGCACCGAGGAGAAGGAGATCACCCGGCAGAACGTCGACGCCCGCGAGGCGATTCTGGAGCTGGAGCGCCGGCAGACGGACGCGGAGATCAAGCAGAAGCGGGAGATCGAGACCGTGCGGGCCCGCGAGGAGGCCGAGACCGCCCGGGTGGTGGAGGAGGAGCGGCTGCGGGCGCAGGGGGCGTTCCTGAAGACCGAGGAACTGCTCGGTGTGCAGCGCGAGAACCAGGCCCGGGAGATCGCCGTCGCCGCGAAGAACCGCGAGCGGGTCATCGCCGTCGAGGGCGAGCGGGTCGAGAAGGACCGCCTCCTCGAGGTCATCGCGCGGGAGCGGGAGACCCAGCTGACCCGGATCGCCGCCGACAAGGAGGTCGAGGCCGAGAAGCGGGAGATCGCCGAGGTCGTCCGGGAGCGGGTGGCCGTGGACCGTACGGTCGCCGAGCAGGAGGAGGCCATCAAGAAGCTGCGGGCCGTGGAGGAGGCCGAGCGGGAGCGGCAGGCGGTCGTCATCGCCGCCGAGGCCGAGGCTCAGGAGAAGCTGGTCAAGGACATCAAGGCCGCCGAGGCTGCCGAGCAGGCCGCCGTGCACCGCGCCGCGGAGGAACTGACGCTCGCCGAGGCCCGGTTGAAGACCGCCGACCTGGACGCCCAGGCCAAGCTGCGGCTCGCCGAGGGCGTGCGTGCCGAGGCCGCCGCCGAGGGACTGGCTGCCGTGCAGGTCCGCGACAAGGAGGCCGACGTCACTGAGAAGGCCGGGCGGGCGGAGGCCGCCGCGTCCGAGGCACGGCTGCGCGCCGAGGCGGAGGGCACCCGGGCCAAGGCGCTCGCCGAGGCCGAGGGCATCGGCGAGAAGCTGAAGGCGGAGGCCGCCGGCCTCACCGAGAAGGCGGCAGCCATGGCCGCCCTGGACGACGCCTCCCGCGGCCACGAGGAGTACCGGCTGCGGCTGGCGGCCGAGAAGGACATCCGGCTCGCCGGGCTGGACGCGCAGCGGCACATCGCCGAGGCGCAGGCCACGGTGCTCGCCACCGGCCTGGAGAACGCCGACATCGACATCGTCGGCGGCGAGTCCCTCTTCTTCGACCGGCTCGTCTCCGCGATCTCGCTCGGCAAGAGCGTCGACGGGTTCGTCCAGAACTCCGACACCGCGCAGGCGCTCGCCGGGCCCTGGCTGGACGGATCCGCGAGCTTTCCCGACGACCTCGGCCGTGCCCTCGGCTCCGTCTCGGCGGCCGGCATCCGGGACCTGACCGTGTCCGCGCTGCTGACGAAGCTCATGACGTCGGGCGCCGCGAACCCCGGGCAGCTCCAGCAACTGCTCGACAGGGCAGGCGAACTGGGGCTCGCCGACACCCCGCTCGCCGCCCTGAACGGCAGTGCCAGGGGCTGACCGGTTCGTGGTCCGGAGCCGCCGCACAGGGGACGGCGGCTCCGGACCGTGTATCTCCTTCGATCTGCTGAGAGGGATCCATGAGCACCGGTCAGGACACCGGGACGTACGAGGCACAGGGGACCGACAAGCCGGACACCGGCGCCTACGGAACTCCGGGCGCCGACGCCCCGGACGCCGGCGCCTACGAGGTGCTGCGGGCCCGGCTCACCGCCCAGGCCGGCGAACTCGCCCGCCGCGCCGAGGCCCTGAACGTCCGCCGCACCGAGCAGTTCGGCTCGACGCGCCTCGAACTCGCCGGCACCGGACAGCTGCGTACCGGGCACGCGAGTGTGCCCCGCGACCTCGTCGCCGTGGGCGACACGCTCCTCCTCGGCCACAACCCCGCGCCCGGGAACGGGAACGCGGTCGGCGACGTCTTCGCGCTCTACGACCGGCGCCTGAACCGGCTGCCCGACGACACCGTCCCCGGCCTGCTCGACGACCCGGCGTTCGTCCGCGAGACGGCCGACCTCCACCGCTACTACCGCCAGGCCCGGCTGCTCCGGCTCCACCGGGTGGACGGCAAGCTGTTCGCCGTCTTCCAGACCGGTGAGCAGGCCGTCGACACCCGCGTCCTGCGCTGGGCGCTCACCGACGACGGCCGGGCGTCGTTCGTGGACGCGCGCGGCGACCGCGACCGTGACCACGTCCCGCCACCGTCCCACGACGTCGAGTGGACCGCGACGACCCGCGAGGACCACGTCCTGGGCCGCCACCCGCACGTCTCCGTCGAAGGCGAGGTCTTCGTCGACACGCTCGGCGGGACGCTGACCGTCAAGGCCGAGAACGACACCGAGACGGCCGAGGGTATCCACTCCGAGCCGGTCGACGAGCCGCTGCAGTCCCTCGGCGACGCGGACATCGCCTACGCCCGCGTGGGCCCGTTGGTCCTGCTGCGGATCCGCCCCTACAAGGAGGACTCCGACCGGCACCTGGTCTTCAACACGCTGACCGGGAACGTCGTCCGCCTGGACGGCATCGGCCTGGCCTGCCGCCGCCTGCCCGAGGACCAGGGCGTCGTCTTCCCCGGAGGCTACTGCCTGGCCACAGGCACCCACCGCACCTACGACCTCGACATCGCGGACCTGGAGTTCGAGCGTGAGGTGCGCTCGCCGAACGGCGAGGACGTGCTGTACGCCTTCCACGCGCGGGTCACGGGCCGCAGCCTGCTGCTGCCCTACAACCTGATCCGCAAGGAGGTCGCCGCCCCGCTGTCCGGCCACGGCTGGGCCCTGTTCGAGGACGGCACGCTGACGGTCCTGCACGCCGACGGCGACGACGCCCGGCGCGTGCACCCGCTCCAGCTGTGGAACTCCCCGTACGTCTCGGACACCCACGAGGCCGCGCGGCCACTCGGCACCGGTCCGCTCGCCCGGGTGGGCAACGCCGACCTGGTGCGGGGCATCTCCGACTGCCTGTCCATCACCCGCGCGGTCGCCGAGTCGACGCCTACGAGCGAGGTGTACGAAGCACTGGCCGCCGCGTGTGTTCGCGCGGCCGACATCCACCACTGGCTGGGCGATCCGGAACTCGGCGACCTGAACGAGCCGCTCGCACAGGTCCGCGCCACGGCAGAACAGGTGCTGACCGAGTTCGCGACCGTGCAGGCCCTCACCCGGCAGGCCGCCGCCGCGCTCACCGAGGCCGACACGCGGATCGCCGCGGTCGTACGACGTCTGCGCGGCGAGGCCCCGCGAGGCGCCGCAGGCTGGGTTGCCGGCCTGACCGAACTCCGACATGCCCAGGGGCACCTGCTCACCGTCCGGGACATGCGGTACGCGGACACCGCCCGCATCGACGAGCTGGCCACCGCCACCGAGGCCGACCTCGCCGCCTTCGGCCGGCGGGCCGTCACCCACCTCGCCCGCGAGGACGCCTTCGCCGAGCACCGGGCAGACGTCGAGCGGCTCACCGCTGACGCCGGGGCCATCGGCACGGTCGCCGAGGCCGCGCCGGTCTCCGCGCACCTCGACGAATTCGCCGACGGGCTGCGGACGGTGACCGAGGTCGTCTCCGGGCTCGACGGCGGGGACGCCACCGTGCGTACCGGCGTCCTGGAGCGGATCGCCGAGATCCTCGGCGGTCTCAACCGCGCCCGCGCCACCCTCGACGGCCGCCGCCGCGACCTCCTCGACCACGAGGGTCGCGCCGCGTTCGCCGCCGAGTCCGCCCTGCTCGGCCAGACCGTCACCGGCGCGTTCGCCGCCGCCGGCAGCCCCGAGACGTGCGACGAGCAACTGGCCCGGGTTCTCGTGCACATCGAGGACCTGGAGTCGCGGTTCGCCGAGTTCGACGACTTCCTCGGCACGCTCGCCGAAAGGCGCGACGAGGTCCACGAGGCGTTCGCCGCCCGCAAGCAGAGCCTCGCCGACGCCCGCGCCCGCCGCGCCGAACGCCTCGCCGACTCCGCCGCCCGCGTCCTCGGCACGGTGACCCGGCGTGCCGCGACCCTCGCGGACACGGACGCCGTCACCACGTACTTCACCTCCGACCCGCTGCCCGCCAAGATCCGCCGCACCATCGGCGAACTCCGCGAACTCGGCGACCAGGTAAAGGCGGAGGAACTCGACGGCCGCCTCAGGGCAGCCCGCCAGGAAGCCCTGCGTGCCCTGCGCGACCGCGGTGACCTGTACGCCGACGACGGCCGTACCCTCCGCCTCGGCACCCACCGCTTCGCCGTCAACACCCAGCCCCTGGAACTCACCCTGGTCCCGCACGGCGACGGCCTCGCCTTCGCCGTCACCGGCACCGACTACCGCGCGCCGGTCACCGACCCGGACTTCGCGGCCACCCGCCCCTTCTGGGACCGCCCGCTGCCCTCGGAGTCCCCGGAGGTCTACCGCGCCGAACACCTCGCCTCCCGGCTCCTGGACGAGCACGGCCCGGCCGCGCTCGCGGAGGCCGATCTGCCCGACCTGGTCCGGCAGGCGGCGGAGGCGGCCTACGACGAAGGGTACGAGCGAGGCGTCCACGACCACGACGCCGCACTGATCCTCGCGGCCCTGCTGCGTCTGCACGACGGCGCGGGCCCGCTCCGCCACCGGCCCGCCGCCCGTGCCGCCGCCCAGCTGTTCTGGGCGCACGGAACCACCCCCGGCGAGCGCACGGCCTGGACCACCCGGGCCTGCTCCCTGGCCCGCGCACGCGACACCTTCGGCCTCGCCCCGGCCATCGCCGACCTGGAAGAGGAACTGGCGGCGGCGATCGGCAACCCGACCGCGACCACCGCCGCCGGCTACCTCTTCGAGGAACTCACCACCGGGCCCGCCGGGTTCGTCATCAGTACCGGCGCCCGCACGCTGCTCGACAAGTTCCGCCGTGCCGTGGGTACGTCGGCGTACGACGACGACCTCGCGGCCCTCGGCCCCCTGGCCGACCGCCGGCAACTCGTCGAGGGGTGGCTGACGTCGTACACCACGGCAACCGGCGCGGACGTCGACGCCGGAGACCTCGCGGAGGCGGTGGCGGCCGAGCTCTGCCCGGAGCTTCCCCGCTACGAATCCGACGCACCGCTGACCGAGACCGTCGAAGGGCTGCTCGGCACCCACCCGCGCATCAGCCGCCGTACGCTCACCGTCCGGATCGATGAACTCCTCGCCCGCACCAGGGAGTTCCGCACCCACGAGATGCCCGCGCAGCGCGCCTGCCAACGGCGCCGCACGGCACTGGTGGCCGCCGAGCGCACGCGGATCCGGCTGGACGAGCACCGGCCGCGGGTGATGTCGACGTTCGTCCGCAACCGGCTCATCGACGAGGTCTACCTGCCGCTGATCGGGGACAGCCTCGCCGGGCAGCTCGGCACCACCGGCGGGACGAAGCGCACCGACACCGGCGGTCTCCTGCTGCTCGTCTCCCCGCCGGGCTACGGCAAGACGACCCTCGTCGAGTACGTCGCCGACCGCCTCGGCCTGCTTCTCGTCAAGGTCGACGGCCCGGCGCTCGGGCCCGCGGTCACCTCGCTCGACCCCGCCGAGGCTCCGAACGTCACGGCCCGCCGGGAGGTCGAGAAGATCAACTTCGCGCTGGAGGCCGGGAACAACACCCTCCTCTACCTGGACGACATCCAGCACACCTCGCCCGAACTGCTCCAGAGGTTCATCCCGTTGTGCGACGCCACCCGCCGCATCGAGGGCGTACGGGACGGGGAGCCGCACACCTACGACCTCAGGGGCAAGCGCTTCGCCGTCTGCATGGCCGGAAACCCCTACACCGGGTCCGGCGACCGCTTCCAGGTCCCCGACATGCTCGCCAACCGCGCCGACGTGTGGAACCTGGGCGACGTCCTGACGGGCAGGGAGGACGCCTTCGCGTTCAGCTTCATCGAGAACGCCCTGACCGCCAACCCGGACCTCGCCCCGCTCGCCGGTCGCGACCGGGCCGACCTCGACCTGCTGGTCCGCAGGGCGGAGGGCGACCCCACGGCCCGCGCGGACCGCCTCCTGCACCCGTACCCGCCTGCCGAGCTGGAGCGGATCCTGGCGGTGCTGCGCCATCTGCTGGCCGCCCGGGAGACGGTCCTCGCGGTCAACGCCGCCTACATCGCCTCGGCCGCCCAGTCCGACGCCACCCGCACCGAACCGCCTTTCCGGCTCCAGGGCTCCTACCGCACCATGAACAGGATCGCCCAGCGCATCCAGCCGGTCATGGACCGCGCCGAACTCGCCGCCGTCCTCGACGACCACTACACCGCCGACGCCCGCACCCTCACCTCCGGTGCCGAGGCCGGCCTGCTGAAACTGGCCGAGCTGCGCGGCACCCTGACCGCCGAGCAGGCCGTGCGGTGGAGCGAAGTGAAAACCGCGTACGTCCGCGGCCAGTCCCTCGGCGGCCCGGAGAGCGACCCGCTCACCCGCGCGGTCTCCGCTCTCGCACTGCTCGCCGACCGGATCGCGGCCGTGGAGACGGCGATCGACCGGGCCGCCGCCCACGGCACCGGGCACACGGCCGCGCGGAAGGAGAGCCCGTGACGTCTTTCCTGATCCCCGTCGCCGCCGCCGTACTGGTCGTGGCGGCGTGCACGAGCGCACTGGTACGCCGGGACCGGCGTCGGACGGCACGGGCCCACCGGAGCGGGTTCCCGCATGAGCAGGACTGATCTGCGGACGCCGGTGCGCCCGACCTCCGAACGGCGACGACGGAACACAGGGACGAAACGGTGGCAGCCGGTGTGGCCGCCCCCCACCGTCGACGGCCGCCAAGTAGCCACGCGTGCGGGGCTCGTTGCCGGGCACCGGCAACCTGGCGTCCGCGACGGTGCGGGTAAGCGTTCTGTCAAAGACGCATCAAGAACGGGTAGGGTTCCCACCGGTGTGCCGGGAAGCCTGGTCGGCGAACAGAGGTGTTCTCTCTTCCGATCGGGGTGTGACCGGTGCTATTCGTCGCCGTCTTCGGAGTGGCGCTGCTGATCGCGGTACTGCTCTCCGGCGGCCGGCACGTCTCCTTCGCCAAGCTGCGGGCCAACCGGGTGGGCCCGGCCCGCGCACTGGGCCTGGGGATGCCGCCGGCGTTCGTCTTCATGGCACTGGTGACCCACTGGCTGGTGGGCCGAGACCGGACGACCTCCTTCCTGGTGGGCGCGGTCCTGGCGCCGGCCGGCCCGGTGTTCGCCTCGGCGATCGTGGGCCGTAAGGAGGTCCCGGCCAGGCTGCGCGAGTTCCTCGACGTCGAGAGCGGCGTCAACGACGGCCTCGCGCTGCCCGTCGTGCCACTCCTGATCACCGCCGCGGGACCCACCGCCGCGGGACCCACCGCCGCGGGACCCACTGCCGCCGGTCACACGGACGAGGCGCCGATCGGTCGGATCGCACTCGAACTCGAACTCGGCCTCGGCGTGGCCTTCTCCGACGACGAGCCCGACCACGCAGACCCGCCGGCCGAAGTGGAGAGAAAGACCGCCGTATGAGCGACTGGCAGAGCTGGACGGCCGTAGCCGTCTTCGTGGGCGCGTACGTCCTGATCATCAGCGAGCGCGTGCACCGGACGGCCGCGGCCCTCGGCGGCGCCGGACTGATGCTCGTCATCAGCGCCACCGACGACAAGGCCGCGTTCTACTCCGAGCACACCGGCATCGACTGGAACGTGATCTTCCTGCTGCTCGGGATGATGGCGATCGTCGGCGTGCTCCGGCAGACCGGCCTGTTCGAGTACCTGGCGATCTGGTCGGTCAAGCGGGCCCGGGGCAGGCCCTTCCGGGTGATGGCGATGCTGATACTGATCACGGCGACGGCGTCCGCTCTCCTCGACAACGTCACCACCGTGCTGCTCGTCGCCCCGGTCACCCTGCTGGTGTGTGAGCGGCTCGCCCTGCCCTCCGCGCCGTTCCTGATCGCCGAGGTGTTCGCCTCCAACATCGGCGGCACCGCGACCCTGGTCGGCGATCCGCCCAACATCATCATCGCGAGTCGCGCCGGACTGACCTTCAACGACTTCCTGGTACACCTCGCCCCGGTCGCCGCCGTCCTGACGGTGGTGCTGCTGGCGCTGTGCCGGGTGATGTTCCGCGCAGTGTTCGTCTACGACGAGGAGCGCGCCGCGCAGGTCATGGCCCTGACGGAACGCGAGGCGATCCGCGACCCACGGCTGCTGTGGCAGGGGCTGGCCGTCCTGGCGCTCGTCGTCGCGGGCTTCGTCCTGCACCCGGTGCTGCACTACGAACCGAGCGTCGTCGCCCTGCTCGGCGCGGGCCTGCTGGTCGCCGTGTCGAAGGTGGACACCCGGGACGTCCTGCGCGAGGTGGAGTGGCCCACCCTCGCCTTCTTCGCCGGCCTGTTCGTGATGGTCGGCGCCCTGATCGAGAGCGGGGTCATCGGGGAGCTGTCCCGCGCCCTGGCGGACGCCACCGGCGGCCGGGAACTCGGCGCAACGCTCACCCTGCTGGGCGGCTCGGCGGTGCTGTCGGGAGTCGTCGACAACATCCCCTACGTGGCCACCATGGCACCCATCACCGCCGACCTCGTCAAGGACATGGGCGGTGCGGCCGGCGGCCACCACGTGCTGTGGTGGGCGCTGGCCCTGGGCGCCGACCTGGGCGGCAACGCCACCGCGATCGGCGCCAGCGCCAACGTCGTCGTCCTCGGCATCGCCGAACGCAACCGGCAGCCCATCTCCTTCTGGGAGTTCACCAGGTACGGCCTCGTCGTCACGGCGGTGACCGTGCTGATCAGCGCTCTGTACCTGTGGCTGCGGTACTTCGCCCTGGCCTGAGCCGGCCGCCGGCGCGGGCCGCTCAAGGGGTCGGCGTACTCGCCGCGCCCGCCTTGCCCAGCAGCTCGTGCAGCAGGTGCGAGGCGGTGACGACGCCGAGCAGATGTGTGCCGGCCTTGTCCTTCGTGGCGACGGCGACCAGGGGGCTGCGCACCCGGGCCATCAGCGCGGCGACCTGCAGCGCGGTGTCGTCCGGGTCGGCGATCGGCGGCGCGGGCGCCGTGTTCGACAGGCAGTCGCCGACCCGGCGGCCGGCCAGCGCCTGGCAGAGCCGGTCGGCGTGCTGCTCGTCGACCACCGCCGCGAGCGCGGGGTCCTCGACGACATAGGCCGGGACCAGCACCTTGACCATCTGGGAGGCCGGCAGGATCGCCTTCGGCTCCCCGCGCCCGTCCAGCACGAGCAGTGCCGGCAGCTTGTGCTCGGCCATCAGCCGCGCCGCCTCCAGCGCGTCGCTGTCGACGCTCACCGACTGGTACTCCACCGCCAGATCACGTGCCCGCACGGCCGACTCCCGTTGTCCGAAACGCATCCGTGCCCAGCGTCGTACGCGTCCCGCCCGGGACGCCAGGCCATCGGGCAGAAACATACGCAACCTGAACACCGTCAGGGGCGACCCCCGTCCCGTCCCTCCGCACCGCTCGTCGAGAAGGGCATCAAGGAAGCATCAATTAGCTGGTCACAGGCCATACTTCACGGGTGGGGCCCGACTGGGCCCTCAGCGGTCCGGTACGGGGAGGCGACAACCGGTGGCGAGCAGTGTCGGCGAGGGACTCGGCAAGGTCGAGGTGCGGCTGAAATGGGACCCGAGTCCTTTCGGGGAACCGGCCCGGCATCTCGACATCGTCGCCGCGACCTACTCCGCGGACGATCCCCACGGACGGCCGGAGTACATCGTCCACTACGACAGCCGGTCACCCGACGGCACCATCAACATGGCCCGGCACAGCCAGACCGGCCAGGGCTTCGGCTACGTCGAGGTGATGGTGCTGGAGTTCGACCGCCTTGCTGCCGCCTACGGGCGGGTCGTGGTGGGGGTGGTCATCCACCAGGACGGCGGACGCCGGACCTTCGGCGACATCCACAACGCCGGGGTGCTGGTCGTCCAGCGCTACACGGAACTGCTGGCCGACGACTTCACGCATGTCGCCGACTGCACCGCCACCACCGTGGCCGAGTTCGTCCGAGACGGCTCCGGCGTGTGGGAGATGCACGAGATGATCAGGGGGTCCGAAAGCGACCCGGTGCCCTTCACCCTGGAGATGGGCCGGGTGCCCGGGCCCCGTCCGGGCCACACCCACGAGGAACGTCCGGCTGGGACGGCCTGAACGCACGATCAGGAGCCACTGCCCGGCTGCGCCGCCGGCACACGGGCGACACCTGCCTGGTCCAG
Source organism: Streptomyces sp. NPDC048278 (assembly GCF_040652195.1). Lineage (NCBI taxonomy): Bacteria > Bacillati > Actinomycetota > Actinomycetes > Kitasatosporales > Streptomycetaceae > Streptomyces > Streptomyces sp. NPDC048278. Next base: position 6,611 of record NZ_JBEZLP010000020.1, on the reverse strand, counting down.
GATCGACCAGGCCCGCTCGTCGGCGTGTGTGACGACCACCCGGGTATTGCGGGCCCGAGCGGCACGCAGCGCGGCGAACAGCGCTCTGTAGCCGTCCGGACCGAGACAGCACCGCGACCCGCGACCTGGGACTGCTGGGCATGCCCGGCAAGGCGATCGGGGTCGGACCGGGCTTCCTCGGACCGCAGCACGCCACGGAACCGTGCCCTGCCCACGTCGAGGCGGCCCTCCCGGAACGGGGCTCGGTTGTCCTTCGGATTTCCCAGGCCACGCAGGTGGGTGCAGCCGATGCCGGCCACGACATCGACGCGACTGTCGAGGAGTGAGGCGACGAAGGAGTCGATGTCCCGGCCCACGTACCCACCGGACCAGCCCTACGGCGACGCCCGATTCCTCGGCGAGCCGTTCGCGAGTCCGTCCACGATCCTCCCGCAACGCTCACCCGCGCCGGGCGAGTGCTCGCGCGTGGTCGTGGGGACGCGCTGAGTGACGGACTGCCATGGGCCGTGATCCTCATGGCCGTTGAGGCGGAGGGGCACGGTGTTCCTTGTCAGCTGCGGGCCGGATTCGCGAACGTGCAGGTCCGAGTGGACTCAACAGCCGAACCTCACCCGAGCTCGCCGGTCACCCTCCGGGAGAAGCCGACCAAGATCTTCCCGCGGATTTCTCCCAACCGATCTCCAGAAACCACTCAGGGACCCGACCCGCAATGCGGATCAGGCCCCTGACCTGGTACTACGGCGTCGGGGTGGCGGGATTTGAACCCACGACCTCTTCGTCCCGAAGCAATCTTGGTGCCCGATGGTGCAGGCACGCGCGTGGCGCTGAGGTGTGCGAACAGTCCCTGAGTGTCCGTGGACGTACACGAGTGTTCGCCCCCGTTGTCACGCAGTTAGTCACTCACTCCTGCCACGCAAATCAGGTGCAGGGCCCCGGGTCGGATCGGGACAATGGCTGAGCCGTTACCCGGTTCGCACATCAGGAAGCAACCTTGCTCAAGATCTCACCACAGCTGGGCGCCGCCGCTGACTCCCTCGGGTTTGATGCCGCGGCGCTGCCGCTGACCCTTCGCTACATAGGTGAGGCCGACAACTTCCCTCTGCTCGGGGCCAGCCACGAACGCAAAGTCAAGGTTTACCTTGACACGAAGGACTGGATCACCTTGGCCAAGGCTCGTCTCGGCAGGCCTGGCTCTGAGAGGGATCGCCCCATCTACGAAGACCTGCGCGCCTGGGCTGAGGCAGGCAAAATTCTGGTACCCCTGACGAGCAGCCTTTTCCAGGAGATAAGCAAGATCTCGCAGCGACGGCAGCGCACAGATCTTGCCGAGGTTATTGCAGAAATCAGTGGTTTCGTTGCGCTCACCGGTGTGAAGAACATGGTCACTCATCAGATGCGCGTTGCATTGGCATCACGACAGGCCTTGCCGCAACCGACGCCTCTGGACGCATTTGGGATCGGGATGTTCTTTGCCGTCGGTGACACTCGTCGGCTGACCCTCCGCCGATCGGATGGGCAGGCGACGAATGTCGATCCTGAGCTGATCCACGAGATGACCACCTGCGGCCGAGCGCTGGCAGAGATGATGTTGTTGATCGGCCCTGCTCCACACGAGATCGCTCAGCTGCGAGCGGCTGGATACCGACCTGATCTTGTGCTCGCTCACCATGCAAAGCGTGTTGCGCATGAGCAGCAGCTCGCCGACATGCTGGCCGCTGATCCCAGCATGCGCCCCCGCCTAGACCGCATCGTTCGTGCCCGGCACATTGTGTGGGAGCTGTTGGACTTTGTGAAAGTAGTCGCGCCGGAGTACGGCATGACCGCGGAGCAGTTCGTTGACCAAGGTGCGGACTGGCTCACGGCATTCGTGGAGGACGTCCCGAGCGCCGCTGTCAACGTCACCCTGATGGAGCGCAATTTCCGCAACTCGTACAAGGCCTGGACCGGCAACGATCTTTATGACGCCGATGCCATGGCGCTAGCTATCCCGTACTGCGACGTAGTAATGGCCGATAAGCACGTGACTGCTCAGCTGGCTACATCTGGCGCCGTCACCCGCTGCGGCACTCTTGTGCTGTCCAAGCTGGCCGAGCTTCATCAGAAGCTGCCTGCGCTCATTGCCAGTAAGTAATTTGATCGCTTGTGCGTGCTGCGAGAGCGCATGCCCTGACCTGGGGAAACCTTTTGCGAGTGTTCGTGGGAGTCCGTCGGAGTACGCACGCGTTGTGACTCAGTTCGTCACTCACCCGCGAGAGCACAACAGAACGGAAGTCGCCTCCAGCTCCTACGCTCTTTGCCGGCTCCGCCGGGGTGCCCGCTCTTGTCGACGGCGACTGTTTCCTGGTGAGTGCGATGACGGTGAGCCGGGGTATGGCTGTACCACCCAGTTTCCAGGGTGGTACAGCCGCTTGGACCCTGGCTGACCACTCGTTGTCAGCCAGGCAGCGTACGGTCTACGCAGACGGACTCATGGAGGTCAAATGCCTGAGGGCTTAGGCGAGTTCAGTTGGTGGTGGATCAAGGTACACAATCCGAGGGATGAGAGGTTCTTCCTGTACTACCCAAACAGCGGGGTGGCAGATCACCGGGTTCTGCGGGTAGTCGATCGGGACGGCCTTGATCACGCAATCCTGATCTGGAACGTCTGTCACGAGTGCCGACGTGGAGTGATCGCGAAGATTTCGATGATCCCTGAGTGGCAGCGGCAGGGCCTCGGGCGCCGACTCGTGCGATGGGCCTTGCGTGAGGGACCGGGCTACGACTGGGTCACGTCGGGCCAATCGCCGGAGGGGCAACAGTTCTTCCCAGCCCTCGCCAGGGAGACCGGCGCAGCCCTTACCAACAGGGGGAGGGCATGCGCCCATATCGACGCGGCGGATCGGTCCTACCCCAGGCCTCGACTTGTACGTGGCATCTGAGTCCGTCTCTGACCGGACACCCCGGACAGCCTCCGTTCCGACTGTCCGGGGTGTTTGTGCAGGTGAGAGCGTTAACCGGACAGCCGGACAGGTGGGACACTAGGTGTCGGTCAACCAGGCGAGTGGGACGCTGGTAGAGAAAGCCGCCACGACGTAACTGGAAGGGGAGGCCACGTGCCGCAGGCGAGTCCGCGAGGTACGTACTTGGAGGTCTCTGATTCTCTACGCCAGAAGATCAAAGAGGGCGAGATCACAGAAGCTCTGCCGTCTCAAGCACGGCTCATGAGCGACCACAGCGTCAGTCGCAGCACCATCGAACGCGCCCTAGGAGTGCTCAAGACCGAAGGGCTGATCGAATCCGTACAGGGCGCCGGCTGGTACGTGGTGGGGACCGGGGACCGTCGCCCGCTGATCGAGAGAGTGACCGACCTCTTGAAGGTCGAGGGGGTCAAGGTCGGCGACAGCTTCCCCACCGAGAAGGAACTGTGCGAGCGGTTCGGCGCATCGCGGACCGCCGTCCGTTCCGCCGTCGCGCAGATGGAGGGGCAGGGGCTCATCGGTAAGGGCGCCGGGAAAGGGCGGGAAGTCCGATCCTTGCCGGTCGGACGGGGGGCTAGGACGGTATGACAACAACCGAGCGGACCGAATTCGACGCGGATGCGGCAGCGGCCATCCTGCGCAAGGCGTGCGAGATTGCTGACTTGGACCCGGACGGGATCGAGATGCTGCGGTTCGGGGATCACGCAGTGTTCCGCGTAGACGACGGCCGTATCGTCTCCCGGGTCGGCCGTAGTCCCGATCGACTTCCCTCCGTGCGCCGGGAAGTCGCCGTGGCACAATGGCTCGCTGCCGAGGACTATCCGGCGGCTCGACTCGTCACGGCGGCCAAACAGCCGGTTGTCATCGATGGTCACCCCGTGACCTTCTGGGAAGCGCTCGCTGACGGGGAAAAGTACGCGAGTACAGGCGAGATGGGTGTTCTGCTACGACACCTTCACGAATTGGCGCCGCCGCCTTTCTCTCTGCCGCACCTAAAGCCTTTCGATAAGGTAGCGCAGCGTTTGGAAAGGGCTGGAATTCCGGACGCTACTCGCGCATTTCTCCGATCCTTGGCCGACGATTTGGCTACCAAGTACAGCGAGCTTAAGTTCGCGCTTCCGGCCGGTCATCTGCATGGAGACTTCAACGTCGGCAACGTCCTCCATGATGGGACCGGCACCCCCAAGGTCATCGACCTGGACGGTTTCGTTACAGGGCCGCGCGAGTGGGACCTCATGCAGACGGCCATGTACTACGACAGCTTTGGTTGGCACTCAGAGGCTGAGTATGCCGATTTTGTTGCCGGATACGGGTTCGACGTGCGTGAGTGGCCTGGATACCACATTCTTCGGAGTGTCCGCGAATTGCTGATGGTTACTTGGCTTTCGCAGAACGCGAGCACCAATCAGCTAGCGGCCGAGGAAGTTGAGAAGCGGGTGGAAAGCCTGCGCTCGGGTGGCTCTCGCCGAGACTGGGCGCCTTTCTAGGGCCATTAGGTGGTCTGTTGCCAGAGGCGGAAGCCGCGGGCCTGTTCTTCGAACTCGCGGAACTCCGCGGCTCGCCTCATCCCGTCGGAGACGCGCCCTTGGAACTCACGCACGTACTGAACACAGCGCGCCGACTTCAATCCCTCGCCAAGGTGTAGCGCACTCAGCGCGAACTCAAAACCACGGCCGATCTCGCCGTGAATGATGTATGACTCCGCCTGTACCATGGTCGCAAAGAAGTCACTTCGGTTGTTGAGGCCGTCGCCGAAGATGGAGCCCGCGCCGCGCTCCGTTGCTTCGATGGAGCGCCCCAGATCACGGAAGCAATGGCCCATCTCGGCTGCGAGTTCCACCTCATCGAAGTAGGCGATGTATGGCGGATCACTGTCGATTGTCCTCTGGCTCAGCTTGCGCTCCGCCTCCGCAAGAGCGAGGTCACAGCCGCGCTCATCCCCGAGGCGGGCGAGGGCTCGCGCTTCCATCGCGATGTGGTGCGCCGTCATCGTCGGCCCCAGGCTGCCGGCCGGTCCTGTGTATGCAGCACGGGCGAGAGTCGCGGCATCCCGGTATCGCCCCAGGAACGTGGCCTGATGGCTCATCGCAGAGAGAATGCTACTGCCGAGAATCCTGTCACCGGCAGTCTGTGACATACGTAGACCTTGGATAAAGTAGCGCTGCGCTATGCCGTGCAATCCGCTGTCGTACGACATGAATCCGGCGAGCAAGAGCGCTTCGGCAACAGCAGAGTGGAGCTGTTTGCCCACGGAATCGGAATATGTCCCGTCCAACATCGGCCGGACATCCGTGTGCAGGTATTGAATCAGCGCCCGCCGGGCGTGGCCACCGCCGAATTTCCCGTCAAGCATGCTGAACGCGTCGGTTGTTGAGCGCACCATTGCCACGTCTATGGCGCCGACCGCAAGGTTGCCCGCTCGCGTCAGTTCTCCGTCCGGCGGTGCCACGATCCAACGCAGAGACGCAGCGTTCCAAGCCGCTGAATCGGGCAGTGTCCGAACCAGTGCCTCAGCGTCGGCCAGGTCGGCGCGCCACAGATCGGTCACGGTCTTGGCTGTGCTCTCCGGCTGATCCGCGAAGTCAAGCCCCAACTCCGGCGTTATCGCGGACACTGCCGCCTCGCCCATCCCGGTGTCGTCGATCGTGACGTGACGCCCCAACTTGCGCCCGATTGCGTCGGCGATGAACTGCGGCATGCTGCCGCGCGGGATGGAGCCCTTGAGCCACCTGGTCACGTACGTGTGGTCACAGGTGATGTCCTCACCCGACCGAGCGGCGGCGGCTACCACGGCGCGAGCAAGCGACTTGTGTGAGAAGTCGGCTTCCTCCATGAGCGCGGCCAGCCTGGCGTTCCGGTCTGCCATCGCACCCCCAGAGAGCGGCCGTAGTACCAGCTTGACTCAACGTCACTCTACGCAGGTCAGTGCCGGGGTGCAGGGGGTTTGCACTTGGGGGTGCACGAGTGCACCCCCAAGTGCACGCTCCCGAACTCCCCTCCCTTTGGCGAAGGTTGAGTCATCACCGCGAGACAGACCGGCGGTTCGGGTTCAAAGACAGAGCGCTTGACGGCCCGGAATCGATCTGCCAACGTGAGTGGTAGGTAATACACACCACGCTCCAAGGTGTGGCGTTGCCGTGGCGTCGGGAATCCCCAGCAAGGTCGCCCGCCGCCGCGGTTCTCCCTGCCCATCGATGAGGAGAACGTCAATGCGCTTGTACGTCGGCCGACAAGAGGCCGTAACCGCTGAGGACTTCGTAGAACTGGCCCTTGGCACCCCGGTTGAGCTGTGGCTCGGGGTGGAGGGCGAGAGCGAGATGGAGCGCGCGGCCCGCTTGGACGCGGCGCGGGACATCCTCGCCGCCCCGGAGTACCGCAGCCTCCCGGACGACGTGGCCCGTGTCGCCGTTGAGGTGATCGAGGCGCACGCCCCGGAGCTGTTCAACGTCGTCCCGCTGGCGCGGTCCGTGAGCCGCCGGCGCTCGCGTTCCGGCAAGGGGGCTGCGGCATGAACGCCCGTGAGCAGAACCTGACGGCCGCGCTGGCCGACGTCAAGGCCGAGATTATTGGAGTACGCGCGGGTTCCTACCCGTCCCCGCCGAGCACCACCACGGCATGTCAGCAGGCAGGAGCAGGGTTACCGGTACGTCGCTC